>JBMDXU010000073.1:0-5205 GCA_048594485.1 Pseudactinotalea sp.
CGGAAGTCGTGACCCCAGTCGGAGATGCAGTGGGCCTCGTCGATGACGACCAGCCCGGCGCTCGCCGCCAGCCGCGGGAGCACCTCGTCGCGGAACTCGGGGTTGTTGAGCCGCTCGGGCGAGCACAGGAGCACGTCGACCTCGCCGGCGGCGACGCGGTCGTACACGCTCGACCACTCGGCCGTGTTCGCCGAGTTCACGGTGACGGCGTGGATGCCGGCGCGCTCGGCGGCGGCGATCTGGTCGCGCATGAGGGCCAGGAGCGGCGACACGATGACGGTGGGGCCGGCGCCTCGTGCGCGCAGCAGCGCCGTCGCGACGAAGTAGACGGCCGACTTGCCCCACCCGGTGCGCTGCACCACCAGCGCGCGCCGACGCTCGGTCACGAGCGCACTGATCGCTCGCCACTGGTCGTCACGGAGCTCCACGTCGTCACGCCCGACGAGCCGCCGCAGCGCGGCCGTTGCCTCCTCGCGCAGCTGTGAAGGGTCGTCCTCGACGACGGTCGCCACGCCTCGCTCGATCGGCCTCGTCGGTGTGCGCTGTGCCGGCGGAGCCGAGCGGTCGTCGACGGGATCCGCCAGCAGATGCAGATCCTTGGGCGGGAGGTACTCGTCCTCGGGAGGCTCGTCCGGCGGAAGATCATCCTCCGGTGACGGGTGGCTCATGACGTCGACGCTACCCGGGCCTGCCGACAGCGCCGTTCGGGGGCCGCCGCTCACACCGCGCTCCGCAGCGCCCACCGCTCGGCGATGACGCCGACCGTGTGATCGAGGTCGAGCGGACCGCCTCCGACAGGATCGAGCGGGAGCACGCGGCCTGCAGGAGCGTGGTGCGACGACGGCTCGGGCTGGACGACCGCGGCGTGCCGGGGGACAGCCGCCCGACGGCGGCCATGGGGGTCGAGCACGGTCTCCTCCTGATCGCCGAGCTCGATGTCGAAGCCGTCCTCGTGGAGGAGCCGGTGGTGCTGGCCGCAGAGCAGCACGAGGTTGTCGAGATCGGTGCGGCCCCCATCGGCCCAGTGCTGGATGTGGTGAGCGTGGAGGAACCGGCGTCGCTCGCATCCCGGGAACCGACAGCCGTGGTCGCGATCCCAGAGCGTACGCAGCTGGCGGCGGGAGGCGAGCCGCCGAAGCCGGCCGAGATCGAGGGTGCGACCCGGTCGCGCGTGGGGCACCACCCGCACACCGCCCGCCGGCTCGTGCAGATGGAGGACGACGGCGGTGTCGCAGCACAGCCGGCGCGCGGTCTCCGGATGCAGGGCTGGGCCGTGCTCGAGGCGCGAACCGATGTCGGGGCGCCCAGGGTGCTCAGGGTGCCCGGAGCGGGCTGGTGCTCCCGCGGGAGCATCGACGGCGCGCTGGAGATCGTCGAGCGTGGCCTGCAGGACCGTCTCGGCGCGGCGCGACCCGAGGGCTGCCTCCGCGGTGAGCGGGTCGGTGGCGTCGACCAGCGGGGTCAGATCGCTCTGCTCGCACAGCAGCACGAGGGCGTCGATGAGCGCCCTGCCGCCCGAGACCTGCTCCTCGCGAGAGACGGTCCGCGCGAGGTAGTCCTGCACGAGGCGCAGCTGCTCGAGGATCGCGGCCCCTTCCTCGGGGGAGCAGCGGCCCGAGAAGGTCACCGAACCGTCGTCGTCGTGGCGGAAGGTCAGGTGGCGACGATCGTGCCGCTCGTTGATCTCGGCGAGCGGGGTCGCGGTGCGCACTCCGGCGACCACACGATCCAGCTGGTTGGCCGTCGCGGACGCGGCGACGTCGAGCAGCTCCGACTCGGTCTCCGCGGTCGCGACCCGCGTGATGGCGCGGACCTTCGAGAAGCTCAGCCTCCCCTCGGCGAACTGCTCGGCCGTCTGCGGGAGGTCCGCCAGCCGGCGAGCGATGCGGAGATGCTCGCGCGCGGTGGTTGTGCTCATCCCGCAGCGCCAGCTCAGCCAGTGCGTGGTCGAGCCGACCCCCTCCGCCTCGAACCCGCGCCTGGCGTCGAACTCGGCCAGCAGGCGCAGGAACCGGCACGTGCGCGCCGCGATCTCCGCGGCGAGCGACCCGAGCTCGGCGGTGAGCTCCGCGAGCGGCCGCAACGGTGGCCCATCGTGGGCCTCGGTGCCGGAGGCGTCGGCGACGAGTGCGGTGACGGACATGAGGCTCTCCCCTGGAACGGATCCACCGGTGCGTCTCGACCCCCGACGACGCACGCTTCGAACTGATGTCGCAACGGTGGCACGCAGGTCCGACATCGGTTCGATCGGCGAGCCGGGGCGAAGGGGAGCGACGCTCCCGCGGGAGCGTCGCCGTCGCGCATTCGACGTGACAGCGAGGTCCGGGCGCGGCGAGACTGGCGCCGTGGGCCACATCGACATCGCCGGCGTCAGCGTCACCCTTCCCGACGGTCGTCCGTTGCTGGACGAGGTGCACCTGCGGGTGGGCGAGGGAGCGCGTGTGGCGCTCGTCGGACCCAACGGGTCCGGCAAGACGACGCTCAGCCGGGTGGTGGCGGGAGACCTGGCACCGCAGCAGGGCGCCGTCGTCCGCTCCGGCGGCCTGGGTGTGATGCGGCAGTTCATCGGGCAGATCAACGACGACTCCACCGTCCGCGACCTGCTGCTCTCCGTAGCCCCCGACCGTATCCGCGCCGCCGCCGCCGAGGTCGACCGCACCGAGCTCGCGATGATCGAGCGCGAGTCCGAGCAGGACCAGCTCGACTACGCGCAGGCGCTCGCCGACTGGGCCGACGTCGGCGGCTACGAGCACGAGACGCTCTGGGACGTCTGCACCGTCGCCGCGCTCGGGCTGCCGTACGAGACCGCGCGGTGGCGCGCCGTGACCACGCTGTCGGGAGGTGAGCAGAAGCGGCTAGTGCTCGAGGCCCTGCTCCGAGGACCGGACGAGGTGCTCCTGCTCGACGAGCCGGACAACTACCTCGACGTGCCGGGCAAGCGCTGGCTCGAGGACGAGCTCATCTCCTCGCCCAAGACCGTCCTGCTCATCTCCCACGATCGTGAGCTGCTCGCCCGGGTCGCCACCGCCGTCGCCACACTCGAGCCCAGCGGCAGCGGCGCGAGCCTCTGGGTCCACCCCGGCCCGTTCTCGACGTACCGCCAGGCACGGGAGGCGCGCAACGCCGACCTCGAGGAGCGCCGTCGGCGGTGGGACGACGAGCACGCCAAGCTCAAGGCGCTCGTCCAGATGTACAAGCAGAAGGCGGCCTACAACTCCGACATGTCCTCCCGGCTCCAGGCTGCGCGCACCCGGTTGAGCCGGTTCGAGGACGCCGGCCCGCCCGAGGCGGTCCCGCTCCCGCAGAAGATCTCGATGAGGCTCGACGGCGGCCGGACCGCCAAGCGCGCCGTCGTCGCCGAAGCGTTGGAGCTGACCGGGCTGATGGCACCGTTCGACGCCGAGATCTGGTTCGGCGAACGCGTCGGGGTGCTCGGCAGCAACGGCTCCGGCAAGTCGCACCTGCTCCGGCTGCTGGCGGCCGGCGGTACCGACCCCGACGTCGAGCACCGGCCGGTCGGGCACGTCCGCCCCGAGCCGGTGCGCCACACCGGGCGGGTGCGACTGGGATCGCGTGTGCGGCCGGGATGGTTCGCCCAGACCCACGCCCACCCCGAGCTCGTGGGACGCACGCTGCTCGACATCCTCCACCGCGGCGACGACCATCGTCGCGGGCGGCCACGAGACGAGGCTGCCCGCGTGCTCGACCGGTACGGGCTCGCCCGCTCCGCCGAGCAGACCTTCGACTCGCTGTCCGGCGGCCAGCAGGCGCGCTTCCAGATCCTCCTGCTGGAGCTCTCGGGCGCCACGATGCTGCTGCTCGACGAGCCCACCGACAACCTCGACCTGGAGTCCGCCGAGGCGCTCGAGGCCGCGCTGGGCACCTTCGAGGGCACGGTGCTCGCCGTCACGCACGACCGGTGGTTCGCCCGCTCGTTCGACCGGTTCCTCGTGCTCGGCTCGGACGGCTCGGTGCGTGAGAGCGACGAGCCCGTCTGGGACGAGCGTCGCGTCAGTCGAGAGTGATGCGGAAGGCCTCGGTGCGGTAGGGGATCGACCAGGTGGCGGGGTCGGCGAGATCGGGGTGCCGGTCGAGCAGATCCCCGACACGAGCGAGCAGTCGCTCGCGGACCTCCGGCGGCGCGGTGATGACGTAGCTGCGCGAGGAGACCAGGTCGAGCAGGCTCGCCCGGGTGAACGGCCGCTGCCAAGCGACCGTGAGCGTCTCGACGCGGCCGAGGTCGCGGGGGATGCCGGTGCCGTCGGCGACGAACCGCTCCGCGGCCGAGCCCTGCATGATCGAGGTGAGCTCGGCGACCCACGGGACCGACTCGTCCCGGACGTTCCAGACGAGCCCGAGCACCCCGCCGGCGCGCAGCACGCGCCGCACCTCCGGGACCGCGCGCGCCGGGTCGACCCAGTGCCACGCCTGCGCGGCCAGCACGGCATCGACGCTGGCGTCGGGGAGTGGGATCGCCTCGGCGGTCCCGACGGCGGTGCGGGCCTCGGGCACGGCCGCCGTCAGCTGCGCGAGCATGTTGGGGCTGGGGTCGACCGCGTGGATCGTGTCGACCCGCCCGACCAGCGCCCGCGTCAGCTTGCCGGTCCCGGCGCCGAGATCGAGGACGTCGCGCGGCTGTGTCGCCAGGAGCCACGTGACCGCCTCGTCCGGGTAGCCGGGGCGAGCGCGCTCGTAGGTGTCGGCAGCCGTGTCGAAGGAGGCGGCCTGCGCGGCCTTGGTGTCGTCGTCGGTCACGTCACCATCATCCCGCCGTCGATGTAGAGACGGCTTGACCGACGCCGTCGACACCCTTTACCCTCTCACTATCGGCGACTGGCCCGATAATATCGAAGCAGTGGGACCGATCTCAAGGGAGAGATTGACGATGGCTGATCTGATGCTGACCTTCCGTCCGGGCTCGAGCCGTCGACAGTTCCTCGGGCTGTCCTTCGGTCTGGTGGGTGTGGCGGCGGTGTCCGCGGCGTGCAGCAGCGACGGCGGCACGGGCGGACCCGGCGGTGGCGACGGCGGCACCGGGGGCGACATCCCCGAGGGCGGCTCGGTCGGTGCGATGGAGAACTTCGCCGCGGAGACGCAGTTCACGGCGACCGAGCCGATCGAGCTGTCGATCCTGTGGACCGACTGGCCGGAGCTGCCCGTGCGCGACTCGTGGAAGATCTTCGACCACATCGCCGAGCTCACCAA
>JBMDXU010000074.1:0-4467 GCA_048594485.1 Pseudactinotalea sp.
ATATGAGCGGCGGGGCGGGCGGTACTGTCGGGTACAACTGCGCCGCGGCGTCGGGGGGGGGGCCCCTGGCGCGCCCGCCGACGAACGGGTTAGGGTCAGTGCAGACCCACCGCTCGACCACGTACGTCCCCTCGGCTGAGATCGCCGCGGGGACCACGCCGCAGGAGGATCATTGCTCGGCGCATTCATTCGCGCGTTCCGGACGCCGGACCTGCGACGCAAGCTGCTGTTCACGCTCGGGATCATGGCGGTCTTCCGCTTCGGTTCGTTCATCCCGACGCCCGGCATCGACTACGGCAACGTGCAGCAGTGCGTGGCGCCCGTGGAGGGCGCCAGCCCCACGCAGGACGTGCTCAGCCTCGTCAACCTGTTCTCCGGCGGTTCGCTGCTGCAGCTGAGCATCTTCGCGCTGGGCATCATGCCGTACATCACGGCCAGCATCATCGTGCAGCTGCTGCGTGTGGTCATCCCGCGCTTCGAGGCGTTGCACAAGGAGGGCCAGTCCGGTACCGCGGTGCTGACGCAGTACACGCGCTACCTGACGATCGGTCTCGCGATCCTGCAGGCGACGACGATCATCACCGTCGCGCGCACCGGTGCGTTGTTCCCGGACTGCGCCGTCGCGACCGAGGTCATCCCGGACACCTCGGTCTACATCCTGCTGCTCATGATCATCACCATGACCGCCGGAACCGGCCTCATCATGTGGATGGGCGAGCTCATCACCGAGCGCGGCGTCGGCAACGGCATGTCGCTGCTGATCTTCACCTCGATCGCCGCGAGCTTCCCGGGCGGCGTGCAGCAGATCGCCGTCGGCAACAACGGCGTGCGCAACGTGATCCTGTTCGTGCTGATCGCCCTGCTGGTGATCGTGCTGGTCGTGTTCGTCGAGCAGAGCCAGCGGCGGGTCCCGGTCCAGTACGCCAAGCGGATGGTGGGTCGTCGCACCTACGGCGGCAGCTCGACCTACATCCCGATCAAGATCAACATGGCCGGCGTCATCCCGGTGATCTTCGCGTCGTCGCTGCTCGCGCTGCCGACGCTGGCGACGCAGTTCGCCAACCAGGACACCGCGGGATGGGTCCAGTGGATCGCCGTGAACCTCGCCGACCCGGGCGCCAACGTCTACATCGCCGTGTACACGTTGCTCATCATCTTCTTCGCGTACTTCTACACCTCGATCACGTTCAACCCCGACGAGGTCGCGGACAACATGAAGCGGTACGGCGGCTTCATCCCGGGCATCCGGGCCGGCCGTCCGACGGCGGAGTACCTCCAGTTCGTCATCTCGAGGATCACCGCCGCCGGTTCGCTGTACCTCGCGTTCGTGGCGCTGACCGCGACGATCGCGTTCAAGTTCATGGGCGTCAACCAGGTGATCGCGTTCGGCGGCGCGTCGGTGCTCATCGTGGTGGGTGTCGGGCTCGAGACGGTCAAGCAGATCGACAGCCAGCTGCAGCAGCGCCACTACGAAGGGTTCCTGCGATGACGGCATCGGTCTCCCGGATCATCCTCATCGGCCCGCCCGGGGCCGGCAAGGGCACCCAGGCGGCCCGCCTGGCCGAGCATCTCGGCGTCCCCGCGATCTCGACCGGCGACATCTTCCGCGCGAACGTGGCGCAGCGGACCGAGCTCGGCCAGACCGCTCAGCGGTACATGGACGCCGGGGAGTACGTGCCCGACGAGGTGACCAACGCGATGGTCGCCGACCGACTCGCGCAGCCGGACGCCGCCCAGGGCTTCCTCCTCGACGGGTACCCCCGCACCGAGGCGCAGGTCGGCGAGCTGGACCGGATGCTCGAGTCGGCCGGCGTCGGGATCGACAAGGTCGTCGAGATCACCGCCGACCTCGACGAGCTCGTCTCCCGGCTCCTCGGCCGCGCCGCCGAGCAGGGCCGTTCCGACGACACCGAGTCCGTCATCCGCCGTCGCCTCGAGGTGTACACGGACCAGACGGCCCCGCTCGTCGACGTCTACGACAGTCGCGGGCTCCTCGTCCGTGTCGACGGCCTCGGGTCGGTCGACGACGTCACCTCACGCGTTCTCGACGCGCTGGGCTGAGCCCGGCGGGACGCGCTGGGCCGAGCCCAGCGAGCTGCACGCCGACCGCAGCGCAGCGGTTCGTGTGACCCAGGTCTCATCGCCGTGACGACAGGGTGAAGGGTTTTCCCTGAGCGTCTCACCCCCCGTCGGTCACCCTCACCCCCTCGCACCTGCAATCCACCCACGGGCCACCTGCTCGTCATCTGGGGGCCGCTACGGCGTCGGTGGTTGACTCGTCCTGCTCCTGAGGGAGGCCGGTCCACGGCCTGTGCCAGGAGCCTCATTCTGTCGGGACTCATGGTCGGGGGACTGTCGTGTTGAAGGTACTCGTGCGAGCCGCTGGGCGGTTCAGACGATGAGCGTCATCGATCAGATCGATCGTGCCGCGGACGTCGCCCCTGCCGGTGCGATGGCACGAGTCTGGCGTCGTGTGCGAGTCGCGCTCCGCGACTGGCGGACCGTTCGGCGTGGCTACCTCTCGTTCGCCGTCGTGGCCGACGCCACCGCTGCCGCCAGCTTCGCCGCCGCGGCCGCGCACCGCATGGAGCTCGCGGCCGTGGCCGCCGTCGCCGCCGGCGCCGCGCTCGTCTTCGTCGGGGGTGTCGCCGCCTCGGGCGGCTACTCGCCGCAGCGAGTCGGGTACGGCGCCCCGGAGTACGTCGCGATCGTGCGCGGTGCTGCCGTCCTGTTCGCGGCCGCCCTGCTGATGTCCTTCGTGGGTGCGTTCCAGCCGACCGTCCTGAGCGTGCTGCTCACGATCGGCGGCGTCGGGATGTGCTCGGTGATGATGCGGTTCACCGCTCGCACGGCGCTCGGCGTGCTGCGCGGTCGCGGTGCGGCCATGGCACGCGCCGTGATCCTCGCGGACTCGGCCGGCGTCGCCGATGCCGCCGCCACGCTCGCCGACAGGCGTCAGGGCCGCAAGCTCGTCGGCGCGTTCGTGCCGGGTGCCGAGGTCGGTCGCCAGGTCGCGGGCGTCGAGGTTCTCGGCGGCACGGACGACGTCCTGACGGCGGTCCGTGAAGGCGCGGTCGACACGGTCGTCGTCGATGCGGCTCTGCTCGCCGGGGACGAGTTCCGGAAGTTCCGCTGGGAGCTGGAGCGGTCACCGGTGGATCTCATGGTCACCACCGACCTCCACGACGTCCTTCCCGGTCGGATCGAGACGCACGTGCTGTCGGGCTCGCCGATGCTCGAGGTGCGCATCACTCAGCCGGCGTGGCACCGGGCGCTCAAGACCGTGTTCGACCGCGTCGTCGCCCTCGGCCTGCTGGTGGTCGCGGCTCCCGTCATTCTCGGATCGATGCTCGTGGTCCGTGCCACCTCGCCTGGCGAGGCCATCTTCCGTCAGCAGCGCATCGGTGTGGGCGGACGGCCGTTCATGATCCTGAAGATCCGCACGATGTCGGCGGACGCCGAGCAGCGCAAGGTGGAGCTCGAGAACGAGCACGGAGCAGGACCGCTGTTCAAGATGCAGGCGGACCCGCGCATCACGCCGGTCGGCAAGTTCCTCCGACGGTTCTCCATCGACGAGCTCCCGCAGCTGTGGAACGTCGTTCGGGGTGACATGTCCCTCGTGGGACCGCGACCGCCGCTTCCCAGCGAGGTCATGGTCTACGACTCGATGGCCGTGCACCGCCTCAACGTCCGTCCCGGTCTGACCGGGATGTGGCAGGTCAGTGGCCGCTCCGACCTGTCCTGGGAGCAGTCGGTGCGACTGGACCTGCTCTACGTGGACAACTGGTCCCTGCCGCTCGACCTCAAGATCCTCTGGCGCACCGCGCGAGCAGTACTGGAGTCGCGCGGTGCCTACTGAGACGCGTGCTCGCGCCCAGGGGAGGAGGCACGACGGCACCCCCCCGACGCCGTCGTGCCTCCGCCCGTGGGCGCGTGACGCCGTGCTCGGACCCGACCTCACTACGGAGATCTCCTCATGACTACCGGCTACGTCCCCGGAGGTTTCGACCTCTTCCACATCGGGCACCTCAACATCCTGCGAGCGGCTCGCGAGAGGTGCACCCGCCTGATCGTCGGTGTCGCCACGGACGAGTCGTTGATCGCGATGAAGGGCCGGGCTCCCGTGATCCCGTTCGCGGAACGGCTCGACATCGTCGGCAGCCTCTCGATCGTCGACGAAGCCGTGGCCGACCACGCCCAGGACAAGCGCGTGGCGTGGCGTCAGCACCCCTTCGACGTCCTCTTCAAGGGCAGCGACTGGCAGGGAACCGTCAAGGGCGACCTGCTCGAGCTGGAGATGGCGGAGGTCGGCGCACGGGTCGAGTACTTCCCGTACACCGAGCGCACGTCCTCGACGATGCTTCGTGAGTTCATGCGCAGCGCGCTGGGCGAGTCGTCCAGCTGATTCACCGGCAGCGGGGGGGCCCGCGCGCCGCCCCCCCCGCAACAACCCACACCCCCCCCCCC
>JBMDXU010000075.1:0-3640 GCA_048594485.1 Pseudactinotalea sp.
TGCTGAGCGAGATGGCGGGCGCGGTCTGCCTCACGCTGGTCCTCGTCGGGCTGCTCGACACCTGGTGGCAGGTGCTCGGCGGGTCGATCCTGCTCACCGCCGTGCTCATGGTGGTCGTCGTCGGCGCGAGCCCGCGCAGCACGAGCGGCGCCACCGGCACACCCGCGCCGGGGCCGGTGGGCGGGGCGATCACGGGCCCGGCGCCGCCGTTCATCGGGTCGCGAGGAAGGTGAGGAGGAGGCGACGCTGCAGCGCGAACATCGCCTTCTCCTCCTCGGGCTCGGCGTGATCGAAGCCGAGCAGGTGGAGGATGCCGTGCGTCGTCAGCAGCAGCATCTCCTCCTCGGGCGAGTGGCCGGCGGTGCGCGCCTGCTGGTGGGCGACCTCGGGGCAGACGACGACGGAGCCGAGCACACCCTCGTCGCTGGGGCTGTCCGGGTCACCCGGCCGCAGCTCGTCCATCGGGAACGAGAGGACGTCCGTCGGGCCCTCCTCCTCCATCCAGCGCACGTGCAGCTCGGCCATCACCTCGGCGGTGACGAACTGGATCTCGAGCTCGGCCTGCGGGTGCACGTGCATCTCGTCGAGCACGTAGGTGGCGAGGTCGGAGAACTCGACCTCGTCGAGCTCGTAGCCGGACTCGTTCGTGACGTCGGTGCTCACTTCTGGGCCGGTCCTTGCTGGCGGTCGCGACTGCGGGCCCCACGCTGGTCCTGGCTGCGCTGGGCTGGGCGCCGGGCGTCGGGACGCTGGTCGTCGTCCCACCGCGAGTACGCGTCGACGATGTCGGCGACGAGACGGTGACGGACGACGTCGGCGCTGCTCAGACGGCAGAACACGACGTCCTCGATGTCGGTGAGGATCTCCTGGACCACCCGCAGACCCGACTGGGTGCCGCCCGGGAGGTCGATCTGGGTGACGTCGCCGGTGACGACGATCTTGCTGCCGAAGCCGAGGCGCGTGAGGAACATCTTCATCTGCTCGGGCGAGGTGTTCTGGGCCTCGTCGAGGATGATGAAGGCGTCGTTCAGCGTGCGGCCGCGCATGTAGGCCAGCGGAGCGACCTCGATGGTGCCGGCGGCCATGAGGCGAGGGATCGAGTCCGGGTCGACCATGTCGTGCAGGGCGTCGTAGAGCGGCCGCAGATAGGGGTCGATCTTGTCGTTGAGGGTGCCGGGCAGGAACCCCAGGCTCTCCCCCGCCTCGACGGCGGGTCGTGTCAGCACGATGCGGTTGACCTGCTTGGCCTGCAGCGCCTGCACGGCCTTCGCCATCGCGAGGTAGGTCTTGCCGGTGCCGGCCGGGCCGATGCCGAAGACGACGGTGTTGCGGTCGATCGCCTCGACGTAGTCCTTCTGCCCGACCGTCTTGGGCCGGATGGTGCGGCCGCGATTGGACAGGATGTTCATGGTCAGGACCTGCGCGGGGCGGTCCGTCGTGGCGGCGGTGAGGATGTTGATCGCGCGCTCGACGGCGTCGGCCTCCAGCGGCTGATCGCTCGCCGCGACCTGGCCGAGCTCGTCGAGCAGACGCTCCGCGAGCGCGACGTCCCCGACGGGGCCGGTCAGCGTGACGACGTTCCCGCGCACGTGGATGTCGACGCTGCGGAAGCCCTTCTCGATGGCTCGCAGGACCTCGTCGCGACGGCCGAGGAGGGCGACCATCGGCACGTGCTCGGGGATCGTGACCTGGTGCGTGACCTCGGGACCGCCGTGGGCTGCGTGGTCAGGGCTCGTCGACGAGTCCTCGGGTGCTGACGGTGTGCTCATGGGCTCGGGACGTGACCCGATCGCTCCTCCTGCAGGTTGCTGACGACGAGCCCACGATACCGGCGCGATCACGGCACGTCGAAGCCGTTCCTCGGCGCTTCGGGAACATCCACCCCCGCCCGCCGAGCGGGTGGTGCTCCGCGGTGTCGGGGGGCACCACCCCGCCCGCCGAGCGGGTGGTGCTCCGCGGTACCGGCGTGCATGTCTGGCGGTCGGTGCTGATCACCGACGAGAGCACGACGCGCCGCGCACGCCTCGGCGCCCGGCACCAGGTGTGGCGGCGGGCTCCGGGGCGGGGTGGTCAGGGCTCGGGAGGTGCGGGACACGCTTCCACGCCGAGGGGACCGCGAACGACGCGCGTGCCCTCGGGGAACCACCACTCGAACACGCCGGGGCGCACCATCCGGTACCCGATGCGGCCCGTCGTCTTCAACCGGTGGTGCCGACGGCACAGCGGTGCGAGGTTCGAGGTCTCCGTCTGCCCGCCGCGCTCGGGGCGTTCGTGGTCGTAGGGAACGATGTGGTCGAGGTCGCAGCGCCGCGCCGGCACCTGGCATCCCGGGAACGCGCATGTGACATCCCGCGCGATGATCTGCTCGCGCAGCCTGGTGGGGACCTCGTACCCCGCGTGGTGGATGTGCTCGGCGAGGTCGAGGACGGGCAGCACGGTCAGCTTGGTGCTGGCGTCGCCGCACCACCGTCGGATCGTCTCCGCCGTGACAGGGTCGTTCCCGTTGTCCACACGACCGAACGGGCCGGCGGCGGTGCCGACGCCACCCTGGATCGTCGCGGCCGACAGGTGCACGTGCAGCACCAGTTGCCGCCTCGGCACCCGGGTGCCACCCGACCGAGCCGTCCCGGCTACCCGCGCGGGTGTGTCGACCGGCGTCACGGTCCAGTCATCGGTGTCGACGACGACGCGGCCGGACGGGGCTTCCTGCCCCCAGAGCTCGAGGTGCTCGCGTGCCATGTCGCCCAGCCCGCGAGCGCGGCGGGCATCGAGCGAGTCGGTCGAGCCCAGCGCAGCGAGCTCCGTCGCGGCGTGGGCGAGCGCCGCGTCGAGGGCGATCGCATCGGGCAGGTCGACGAGCCCGTGCACCGGGACCTGGCCATCGAGGCTCACCAGGTCGAGATCGACGTCGAACCGGCGTCGATCGACCTCTCGACCGATCTGCTCGACCTTGAGCGCCAGGTCGTACCGGGCCACCGCCTCGGTGACCAGCCGCTCGACCTGTGCGATGCTCACCCGGCCCACCGCCGCGCCGAGGTGCCGGTCCACGTACCGAGCCGCCAGCGTCGCCAGTGGCTGCGTCGACGCGGCGATCCTCCGGGCCTGCCAGATCGGCACCCGCCCATCCAGCACGCGCTCCCACACGGCGGGAAGCCGGTAGCTCAGCTCCAGCACCTCGGCGACGAGCCGTCGCGCCGAGTCGGTCGAGAGGCCGAGCGCCGCACCGAGCTCGGCGACGGCGACCGCCGACACCTCGAGCACGCCCTCCGCGTTCAGCGGCTCGATCGCGTCGTCGCCGCCGGGGCGGGCGATCCGCACCCGGCACCGATCCGCCTGGTCGAGCGGCGGGTGCGCGACCGCCCAGTCCAGCACCGCTACCAGCATCTCCACCTCGGCCGACCGAGCCGCCTGCTGCGCCCGACACACCGCGCGCAGCAGACCGGTCCCGGTCCGCGGATCGGCTGCCGTCGTCGTCATGAGTCAAACATATGTGCGACCACTGACGTTGACACTGGTACCGGCCTCGCCCTGGTCTGACTCGACCACTGACTGGCTTCGTGCCTTCGCAATGATTCGTCGGCCGGGGCGGGGCTGTTCGAGGGAGCCGACCAGGCGGACATGACCTCATAGGAGCCTGGGC
>JBMDXU010000076.1:0-40999 GCA_048594485.1 Pseudactinotalea sp.
ATCGCACTTCTGGTTCGAGATCGCACCGGGCACGGTGCGTTCGCGAACCAGTAGTGCGTTCTCGGCGGGTGGGGCGCGGGGCACGTTGGCTCGAGGGCTGCAGACCCGACGCAGCGGGTACAGCACGGTCGGGGTCGACGAGGTCGGAGCGATCGGCCTGGGGTTGATGACCTTCGACCAGACCGGGCCGCAGCCACGTGAGCAGCTGGCCGACACCGTCCGCGCCGCGCTCGACGCGGGCGTCACGCTCTTCGACACCGCGGACGCCTACGGCCCCGGTGAGCAGCTCGGCGCCGCGGCACAGGGAGAGAACGAGAAGCTGATCGCCTCGCTGCTGGACGAGCTGGGGGTGCGCGAGCACGTGAAGCTCGCGACCAAGGGCGGCTGCCTGCGCGTGGACGGCGGCGGCTGGGCGCGCGACAGCTCGCCGGAGCACCTGCGCCAGGCGGTCGACGACAGCCTGCAGCGGCTCGGCGTCGACCAGCTGTGGTTGTGGCAGCACCACCGCCCCGAGGATGGCCGGGACTACGGCGAGACGATCGAGGTCATGCGGGAGATCGCCGAGTCGGGGAAGGTGCGCGCGATCGGCCTGTCCAACGTCGACCCCGAGCAGATCCGGGCGGCGCACGCCGTGCTGGGTGACCACCTCGTGAGCGTCCAGAACCAGTTCAGCCCGGCGTTCCGCAGCAGCGAGCCCGAGCTCGACCTGTGCGCCGAGCTGGGCCTCGCGTTCCTGCCGTGGAGCCCCTTGGGCGGGCTGGGCGACGCCAAGTCGCTCGCCGACAAGCACCCGGCCTTCGCGGAGGTCGCCGACGAGCGCGGCGTCAGCGCGCAGCAGGTCGCGCTGGCCTGGCAGCTCGCGAAGGCCCCGGTCGTGATCCCGATCCCCGGCGCGAAGCGGCCGACCTCGATCACCGACTCCGCCGCGGCGGCCGATCTCGTCCTGACCACCGATGAGCTGGCCCGCCTCGACGCCTCCTGAGAGCACAGACCTCAAGCGGTGCGTGAGGGTCCACCGAGGCCCCTCGGGTGGACGCTCACGCACCGTTGCACGCTGCGCTCCTCACCCGGCGGTGAGGCAGCGTCCACGGCGCGACCGACGTGGACGCTGGCTCACCGCTGCCCGGATCTACTCTCAGCGGCAGCGACCGCTCACCGGGTGAGGGCGTGCTCGACGACGGCGCGCAGCGGCGCCGGCAGGGTGTCGGGTGTCAGCGCCGACACGAGGTGGGCGCCGTAGGCGATCTTGCGCCCGGCGGTGGTGCCGAGGAAGCGACGGAGCTGGTCGCGCGGCTCCTCACCGCGATGCGCCGGCTGGTGCTGGAAGGTGCGGAACCGGTCGAGGTCGCCGTGCTCGTCGAGGACACGCTGCACGCCGCCGATCCCGAGGGCCACGATCAGCTCGTCCTCGAGGTCGCGGTCGCAGACGAAGAACCCGGCGTGGCCGAGCGCGTCGTCGTACGGGTCGTCGTCCATCCCGAACAGCGCCCGGCGGGTGTGCCTGACCTCGCCGACGTCGACGAGGCCACCGATCCGGACGTCGTCGCCGTGCGCTCCACCGGGGCCGTACTCCGCGAGTGCGTGACGGATCGAGGTCGCCCCTCCGATCGGGACGACGACGACCCCCGCCGCGTCCAGATCCACGCCGAGCACCCGGGCGGCCGCATGCACCGCCGCCTCGTCGCTGCGTCCCTCGACGAGGACCGCGGCGACGGGCGGACGATCGGCCGGGACTGCCTCGGGCACCGACGCCGTCCCGACCTCAGTCGCGCGTGAGCTTGCGGTAGGTCACGCGGTGCGGACGCGCCGCATCCGCGCCGAGCCGCTCGACCTTGTTCTCCTCGTACGCCGCGAAGTTGCCCTCGAACCAGTACCAGTTCGCCGGGTCGGCCTCGGTGCCCTCGTAGGCGAGGATGTGCGTCGCGACGCGGTCGAGGAACCATCGGTCGTGGGAGACGACGACGGCGCAGCCCGGGAACTCCAGCAGCGCGTTCTCGAGGGAGCCGAGGGTCTCGACGTCGAGGTCGTTGGTCGGCTCGTCCAGCAGCAGCAGGTTGCCGCCCTGCTTGAGGGTGAGCGCCAGGTTGAGGCGGTTGCGCTCGCCACCGGAGAGCACCCCCGCGGCCTTCTGCTGGTCCGGGCCCTTGAACCCGAACTGGCTGACGTAGGCGCGGGAGGGGATCTCGACGTTGCCGACCTGGATGAAGTCGAGGCCGTCGGAGACGACCTCCCACAGGGTCTTCTTGGGGTCGATGTTCTCGCGACCCTGGTCGACGTAGGAGATCTTGACCGTCTCGCCGATCTTGAGCTCACCGCCGTCGAGCGGCTCCAGGCCCACGATCGTCTTGAACAGCGTCGTCTTGCCGACGCCGTTCGGGCCGATGACGCCGACGATGCCGTTGCGCGGCAGCGTGAAGCTCAGTCCGTCGATCAGCTCGCGATCGCCGAAGCCCTTCTCCAGGTCGGACGCCTCGAGCACCACCGAGCCCAGGCGCGGGCCGGGCGGGATCTGGATCTCCTCGAAATCGAGCTTCCTCGTGCGGTCCGCCTCCGCGGCCATCTCCTCGTAGCGGGCGAGGCGCGCCTTGGACTTGGTCTGGCGTCCCTTGGCGTTGGAGCGCACCCACTCCAGCTCGCTCGCCAGCCGCTTCGCGAGCTTGGCGTCCTTGCGGCCCTGGATCTGCAGACGCTCCTGCTTCTTCTCCAGGTAGGTGGAGTAGTTGCCCTCGTAGGGGTACAGCCGACCGCGGTCGACCTCGGCGATCCAGCCGGCGACGTGGTCGAGGAAGTACCGGTCGTGGGTGACGGCGATGACGGCGCCGGGGTACTTGGCCAGGTGCTGCTCGAGCCAGAGCACGCTCTCGGCGTCGAGGTGGTTGGTGGGCTCGTCGAGGAGCAGCAGATCCGGCTTCTCCAGGAGCAGCTTGCACAGCGCGACGCGGCGGCGCTCACCACCGGAGAGGTTGGTCACCGGCTCGTCGCCGGGCGGGCAGCGCAGGGCGTCCATCGCCTGCTCGAGCTGGGAGTCGAGGTCCCAGGCGTCGGCGGCGTCGATGTCTCCCTGGAGCTTGCCCATCTCCTCCATGAGTGCGTCGAAGTCCGCGTCGGGCTCGGCCATCTCCTCGCCGATCGCGTTGTAGCGGTCGACCTTGGCCTTGATCTCGGCGACGCCGTCCTGCACGTTGCCCAGCACGGTCTTGCTCTCGTCGAGCTTCGGCTCCTGCATGAGGATGCCGACGCTGAAACCGGGGCTCAGCCGCGCCTCGCCGTTGGAGGGCTGCTCGAGCCCCGCCATGATCTTGAGGATCGTCGACTTCCCGGCACCGTTCGGACCGACCATGCCGATCTTCGCGCCCGGGAGGAACGACATGGTGACGTCGTCGAGGATCACCTTGTCGCCGTGCGCCTTGCGCGCACGAACCATCGAATAGATGTACTCGGCCACTGCTCTCCTCGAGGTCGTCGGGCCAAATTCCAACGGCCGAGTCTACGGGCCTTCGTGGCGAGCCGACGGCGCGGGTGGGCGCCGGGCCGGGTCAGCGCCGGGCGTCCAGGACTCGTCATCCGTCGACGCCGGTGCGCCGAGCACCGGATCGCCCTCGCCTACCCGCCCCGCGTCGTCGACGACGTCCCGGCCGTCGCCGCGCGGGTCGTGCGCGCGGTCACCGATCGCGAACCGCCCTTCGACGGCGCCGCCGAGACGTGGCTCGCCCGAGCGACGGAGGCCGAGCGGCGGGACGCCCGGCTGAGGCTCAGACTCCCGAGAGCTCACGATCGTCGTCGGGCACGGCGTCGTCGACGCCGGGGGCGAGCTCGTCGTCGAGATCCCCGACCTCCTGCATCCCCGACAGGTCGACCGGGCTCCCGTCAGCCCGCGGCGCGCTCGCCTGCTCCTCGACGCGGTTGACCCGCGCCAGCCGCGCCGTCAGGTGCCGCAGATCCGGACCGAACGCGTTGGCGTGGATGACCGGGGTGCGCATCGTGACGCCGTTGCTGTTGGGGTACTCCTCGATCTGCAGCGCACCCTGCACGATCACCGGGTCGCCCTTGTGGACGCTCTCGGCCACGTTCTGCGCGAAGTCGCCCCACAGCTTGACGTCGTACCAGGACGTCGGACCATCGGTCCAGACCTCGCCGTGACGGACCCTGCGGTTGGTCGCCACCCGCAGCCGCAGCCAGGCGTTGCCCGTCGACGACTTCTGCAGCTCCGGGTTGGCCCCCAGTCGCCCACGCACCGTGATCTCGGTCTCGCTCACCATCTGCTCGCTCCTCGCGCCTGCCGACTCGTCGTCGGCCCGGCGACCATCGCCGGAGCGGTCAGGTTGCCGCGAGTGGCACGCTCTCTGCTCGCGACGGTGAGGGGTGCTGTGGACGACGGTGCATCAGGGTGAACCTGTGGATGAACCGCCGACCATGGTGCGCACCGCCGAGTGGTCCGCGAGCACCTCGGCCGTGGGTGTGACGAGGTCGTCGGTGACGACCTCGGCGACGGCGGCCACGACGTCGTCGCGGTATCGCTGCGAGCGCTCCAGGCTGGTGCGGCGGCGTCGGGACCGCGCGCTCAGCACACCCGCGACGCCGACGACGAGCAGGACAACGGCGGCGGCGCCCCCGGTCAGGGCGGCCGGCTGCGGACCGATCTCGGCCAGGTACAGCACGGCGGCGGCGACGACACCAAGCAGTCCGAGGACCAGCAGCACGAGCCCGGCAGCTCGCGTCCGCGCCGCACCCTGATCACGCGACGCGGGTTGGGCGACGCTCTCCAGCGCAGCAGTGGCCTGATCGACGAACGCCTCCGAGGGTGTCGCGGCCCGGGTGACCGCGTCGCGCCAGCGCGGTGGGAGACCCTGTGTCGCGTCGGCCAGCCAGCTCTGGCGGATCGCGTCGACGCGGCTGCGTGCCGGTCGCTGCACCGGGCTGGTCGCCACCGGCGTCGGGCTGGCGACGGCGGCCTGCAGCGCGGCGACGACGGCGGGGACGCCCGCGACGTCGGCGATCTTCGCTGCGGTGGTCGCGGCGGCCGGCAGGTCGGCCTCCCCGTAGCCCAGGCCCTTCCCGATGCGCGCGCTGATCGCCGCGATCTCGTCGCGGGCGGTGCGCGCGGCCATCGACTCGGTGCTCAGCACCTCGCGCAGGTGCTGGCGGACCGCCGGGACGCCCTCGCCGGTACGGGCCGAGGCCAGGATCACCGGCACGTCGGCGAGACCGTCCTCGGCCAGCAGCCGGCCGACGTCCTCCCGGACCGCTCGCGCGCCGCTCTCGGTGAGCGTGTCGACCTGGTTGACGACGACGAGCATCGCCTCGTGACGCTCGCGCAGCTCGCGCAGATATCCCTCGTGCAGCGCGTTGTCGGCGTACTTCTGCGGATCGACCACCCAGATCAGCAGGTCGATCAGGGGCAGCAGACGGTTGACGAGCTCGGCGTGGCCGGTCGCCACCGAGTCGTGGTCGGGCAGGTCGAGAAGCACGAGGCCGCGCATGTCGGCCTCGTCGGCGCCGGTGAGTGCGGACTCCCGCAGGAACCGCCGGTCCTTGGCGACCTGGAGGAAGTCGAGCAGCGCGTCGGCCCGCTCTCCCCACACGCACGCCGCAGCCTGGGAGGTGGTCGGGCGGATCACCCCGACGTCGGCGAACGCGAGGGTCGTGATCGAGTTGAACATCGAGGACTTGCCGGAGCCCGTGCCACCGACCAGCGCCACGACGGCGTGGTCGACACCGAGGTCGAGCCGCTGCAACAGGCGGTCCAGGTCGTCACGGGCACGACCGACCAGCGCCGGGTCCAAGCGGTCGCCGGCTCGATCGAGAGCACCCCGGATCTCATCGACCCGTGCCCTCAGCTCGGGACCCACCTCCTGCTTCACGCGTACTCCCGTAGCTCGCTCGCCCGCAGCCGTAGTCGATTGGCGGCGTCGGCGTCGTCGACGTCGAGCTGGCGCAGTGCACGAAGGAACTCGTCGGCCTCGGCGGTGACGGCGGCGGACGCCCAGTCGGCCAGATCCTCCCTCATCGCGGTGGTGGCCGCGGTCCCGGCCTCGCCCGCGAGTCGCTGGACCGACCGCGCTGCGCCGTCGACCCCGACGGCGGCTGACTCGACGAGGTGGCTCATCTCGATGCCCGACAACGGCTCGGAGGACCGCAGCTCGGTGGTGCGATCGCCGACGACCTCGGCCCACTCGGCGAACAGCAGGTCGAGCCGGGCGGTCCGCGCCTTCGCCGTGACCTCGGTCGGGACGGCGGCGGCCAGCTGCCTGCCCGCTCCGTTCTCGGACAGAGCAGTGCGGATGGCGCGCTCGGCGCTCGCCCCGGCGTCGGTGAGGAGGGTGCGGAGCTCGGAGAGGCAGGCGTCGCGCAGCGCCTGGAGCGCGTCGGCACGACCGGTCGCCGACCGGCGGTAGCGGCGCTTCTGCAACCACCCCTTCGGTGGCGCGACGAGCGAGGAGAGCGGGCCGCCGGAGCTGGCCCCGGCGAGCCACGCCGTCGTCGGGGCTCCCGTGGCGGCGGCGCCTGCCTGGACGTCGGTGCGTGCCTGGGCGGCCGCGCCGCGGGTGGCGGCCTGCACGCTGCCCTGCAGCGACAGGGTGGTGCGGCGCTGGGAGTCGAGGTTGGCGGCGAGGAGCTGCACGTCCTCGCGCAGCGCCGGCCACGCGCCCCGGACGGTGCGAGCGATGATGCTGCGCGACTGGGCACCGGCACCGAGGACGCCGAGGAAGCCGGCGAGCTGGGAGACCTGGCTCGGCGGCAGCGGGCCGTCGATCGGGCCGAGATCGGGGATGACGAAGAACGGCACCGAGCCGAGGCCCTGGTCCTGCAGCCGTGTGAAGAGGTCGTTGCGGATCTGCGTGAGCCCGGCCTTGTCGACCCGGTTGAGCACGACGGCGATGGAGATGCCCCGCTCGGAGGCGTCGCGCAGCCGTTGCCAGGGCAGGGCGTCTCCGTACCGGGAGCCGGTGGTGACGAACACCCACATGTCGGCCATCTCGACGAGCTGATCGGCGAGCTCGCGGTTGCCGGCGTGGACGGAGTCGAGGTCGGGGGCGTCGACGAGCGCGAGGCCGCGCTTGGTGCCCTCGTGCTCGACGGGCGTGGCGATGTCGATGACCGGGTGGCCCTCGAGGAGCTCGGCATCCTTGGGGTGGACGACGAGGATCGGCTCACGCGTGGTGGGTCGGAGCACCCCGGCGGGTGAGACGTCGGCGGACACCACCGAGTTCACCAGGGTGGACTTGCCTGCGCCCGTGGAGCCGCCGAGGACGATGATGGCGGGTGCGCTGACCTCGCGCAGCCGCGGTAGCAGGTGGTTGGCGACCTGGAGCACGATGCGCGTGCGGCGCGCCCGCGCCTCGTCGGCGTCGGCGGTGTCGAGGGCGAGCTTGGCGCCCTCGAGGTTGCGCAGCAGGTCCTCGACGATCTCGACCATCGGGACCGCCGGCGGCGTCGGCGTGGCGTCGACGGAGGCGGGCTCGCCCCCACCCACCGCGCCGTCCGTCGTCGTGCTCACCCCCATAGCCTGCCGGTTCCGGGCCGCTGAGACCAACGCAGGCGCGTGTCGGTGCGTCGGAGCCGTAATCTTGGGGCCGACGGCGCAGCCTGAGCGACGCTCCCGGCTGCCCCGATGCCCCCGTAGCTCAACGGATAGAGCAGCAGCCTTCTAAGCTGTTGGTTGCAGGTTCGAGTCCTGCCGGGGGCACGAACGAGCTTGCGAGTCGTGGCCGGGCATGGACGACGGGAGCCGGACCGCGACGAAGGAACGGGCGCCGACGGCGGCTCCTGCCGGCGCACGCGCTCGTTGCCGCCGTCAGACGCCGACCTCATGAACCGCGAGGTCGACACGGCTCCGTCCGATGCCGAGCGCCGGTGCGGGCGCGCAGCAGCCTGCCGAGCCGGTGACACCCGGCTCGTCGAAGGCACCGGCTCCACCGCACACACCGGTGGCGGGCAGCTCGAGCTCGACGCGCGCAGCAGCCTCGTGATCACCCGCCAGGGCGGCGACGATGCTGCGGACCTGCTCGTAACCGGTCAACGCCAGGAAGGTCGGGGCGCGGCCGTACGACTTCATGCCCACCAGGTAGAAGTCGGTATCGGGCTGGGCCAGGTCAGCGGCCCCCGTGGCGCGGACCGATCCGCACGAGTGCACGTTCGGGTCGATCTCGCTCGCGATCGACCGGGGTGCCTCTAGGGTGGGATCGAGGTCCAGCCGGACCTCGCTCAGGAAGGACAGGTCGGGGCGGAATCCCGTCAGAGCGACGACCGCGTCGGCCCGGTCGAGCTGAGTGCCGTCCTCTCCGACCAGCACCACCTGCTCGCGCTCTCTCCGGACCCGGGCCGTGCGGAAGCCGGTCACCAGCTCGACGACGCCCGCCTCGACCGCCTCGCGGGCTCGCTGCCCCAGGGCCCCGCGCTGGGGCAGCTCGTCGGCACCCCCGCCGCCGAACGCAACGCGGCCACGGCGGATCGCCCACGTGATCCGGGTACCGGGATGACGCGAGGCGATGAGCGTGAGCTCGCGCAGGGCGTTGAACGCGGACGCACCCGACCCGAGCACGACGGTGTGCTTGCCGGCGTGCTCGGCCGGACGGCGGTGGTCGGGGATGCGGTAGCCGATCTGCCGAGCCGCGGCCTCGCCCAGAGCGGGCAACCCGTCAGCCCCGGCCGGGCCGGGGTTGCCCCAGGTGCCGGAGGCATCGATCACCGCGCGTGCGATCACCCTGTCCTCGCGACCGTCGGCGTCGCGGGTGTGCACGGTGAACGGTTGCTCCGCGCGGCCGGAGTCGACGAGCCCGACTCGGCCGGCTCGGGAGACCCCCAAAACCTCGACGCCGAGGCGCACGTCCTCACCGAGCGCGTGGGCGAGCGGGGCCAGATAGCGCTCCGCCCACTGCGCCCCGGTCGGGTACCCCGCCGTCGGCGCTACCCACCCGGCGCTCGCCAGCAGCCGCGCCGAGACGGCATCGACCAGCTCGGGCCAGGACGAGAAGAGCCGCACGTGACCCCACTCGGACACCGCCGCCCCGGCGGCGTCACCACGCTCGATGACCAGTGGCCGCAGACCTCGCTCGCGCAGGTGCGCAGCGGCGGCCAGCCCCTGCGGTCCGGCCCCGATCACGACGACGGGCAGCTCATCCATGCCACACCTCACATTGACAGTTGTCGATCTTTGCCACACCGTGCCGCATGGATCGACAACTGTCAATGTGATGTGTCAGAGTGCCGGTCATGACGACGAGTGCGCCCACGATCGAGCCCGATCAGCTCGCCGCCTGCTGCTCCCCGACAAGCCGCGGCCTCATCGACGACCGGGACGCCGCCGTCCTGGCGCAGGTGTTCAAAGCACTCAGCGACCCCGCCAGGGTCAAGCTGCTGTCGATGATCGCTGGTGCGAGCCAGGGCGAGGCGTGCATCTGCGACATGACGGAGCCTGTGGGGCTGAGCCAGCCGACCGTCTCCCATCACATGGGCGTCCTGACCAGGGCCGGCCTCGTCACCCGCGAGCAGCGCGGCAAATGGGCCTACTACGCCCTCGCACCCCAGGCCCGGCACGCCCTCGCCGGCGCCGTCGCCCAGGTCACGGCTACCACCTCGGAGATGAGCGCATGAGCACCGCACCCCTTCGCTCGGTCCTGTTCGTCTGCGCCCGCAACGGCGGCAAGTCCGTCATGGCCGCCGGCCTGGCCGCCGACCTCGCCCCCGGGCTCGAGGCGCACTCTGCCGGCACCGACCCCGGGACCTCGGTCAACGTCCTCTCGGCTGAGGTCATGGGTGAGGTCGGGATCGACATCACCGGCCACCGCCCGCAGCCGGTGACCGTCGAGCTGGCCGAGAGCGTCGACCTGGTCGTCGTGCTCGGCGCGGAGGCGCAGATCACCCCCGCCCCCTCGACCCCCGTCATCCGGTGGGAGACCGACGAACCCTCGCTGCGCGGCATCGACGGGATCGAACGCATGCGCCTGGTCCGTGACGACATCGCCGCCCGGGTGCGCGATCTGCTGCTCCCCGGCTGACCGAGGTCGAGCCCCGGCCCACGGCGACGCTGGTCGCGCTGTGCAACACGGTCGGCGATCGGGACACAGGGCGGGCATGCGTCGGTGGGTGGTAGCGGTGGCGGCGATCGTCGCGGTGCTGGCGGGTTGAGCGTCCTCACCGGCCGAGCGTGAGGGAGTCTCGCCGCCGATCGTGACCGTCGTCGGAGACGACGGCGAGGTTGCTCTGAGCCCGTACTCCTTCTGCTGGCACGACGACGATGCCGGCGCGTGCGGTGACGGCGTGGAGCCCGAGGACCCGCCGCGCGTCACGGCGATGGGTGAGATCGAGATCCGATTCCCCGAGCCGGACTGGAGCTTCGAGGCGGGCTTCAGCGAGGTGTCGGCCGTGGACTGCCCGGTCGAGCGCACCACCACCGCCGAGCCGGCGGGCCACGGCGTCTGGACGCTCGATCCTGTCGAGTCAGCCGGCGACTGGCGCGTCCGCTTGTTCGGTTCCGGCCCGCAAGGAGACTTCTCGGTGACCTTCGTCTGGGTGTCGGCAGGAGCCGCTGACGTCGCCACCGAGACAGACGCGGCCGACCCCGCCCCCTGTACGACCTGATCGAGCCCGGCACGCGTGAGCACGGCCGCCGTCGGCAAAGGTCGGCTCGCTATCGTGCCGACGTGGAGCACGACCGCGCATCGCAGGCGAACGCCCAGGTCGCGCTCACCGCTGCGCTCAGCGATGCGACCACCGCGGCCCTGTCCGCGACCACCGAGTCGGCGCCCGCGACGCCCGGCGCGGCCGCCGTCATCGCGCACCGCGGCCGTGTGATCGCCCGTGGTGTGGCCGGCGACGCCGTGGCCGTCGACGCCGCTGGCGAGCCGCGCCCGCGGGCGCGGCGCGAGCCGGTGACCGAGTCGCACGTCTGGGACATCGCCTCGCTGACGAAGATCGTCACCACGCTCGCCGCGCTCGTCCAGGTGGACCGCGGCGCACTCGACCTCGACGTCACCGTCGCCGAGTACCTGCCAGCGTTCGCGCGGGGCGGCGGCACACGCACGGGCGTGCTCGTCCGACACCTCCTCACGCACACGGCCGGTCTCCCACCGGTCATCGACCTGATCTCCGACGGCGGGGCAGGACTCCCCCGGTCGGCTCTCGCCGAGCGCGTGCTCGCCAGCCCGGTGGTCGGGTCCCCCGGTCAGGTGCACGTGTACTCGTGCGTCGGCTACCTGATCACGGGTCTGCTGCTCGAGCGGGTCACGGGTCGATCGCTCCCGGAGCTGGTGGCCGAGACCGTGACCGGACCGCTGGACATGACCGCCACGGGGTACGCGCCCGCGGACGGACGCCCCGCCGTCGCCACGGAGGTCCAGCACACCCCACCGCGGGGCCTGGTGCGAGGCGAGGTCCACGACGAGACGGCCTGGGCGTTCGGCGGCGCCGGGAACGCCGGACTGTTCTCCGACCTCGACGACCTGCTCCGGCTCGGCGAGGAGATCCGCACCGGAGCGGCGAGGCTGCTGTCGCCGTCGACCTCGGCATTGCTGCGCACCGGCACGCTGCCGCGGGACCAGATCGACGTCCTGGGGTACGACCAGGCGCTCGGGCTCCGGCTCGGCCAACGGACGCTCGCCGGTACGGACGACCCTGCCACGATCGGCCACACCGGCTTCACGGGCACCTCCCTCGTCGTCGACACCCGGCGCGACCTGGTGCTCGTTCTCCTGACGAACCGGGTGCATCCGCGCCGCGAGCGCTTCGACGTAACCGCGCTGCGCACGAGGGTGGCGCAGATCGCGCGGGACGCCGTCGACGGTTCCGGGTAGCGACGCCGTCCCTGTGTCGCGGCCGACAGCGACACTCGGGGCCTTTCCTGAGACGATGACAGGGTGACCGAACCGCGACCGATCGAGACCTGGCTGACCGACATGGACGGCGTCCTCGTGCACGAGGAGGACCCGATCCCCGGCGCGGCCGACTTCATCGAGGCGCTCAAGTCGCGTGGGGCGAAGTTCCTCGTGCTGACGAACAACTCGATCTACACCGCGCGCGACCTCTCGGTGCGTCTGCGTCGCAGCGGCATCGGGGTTCCGGAGCACGCCATCTGGACCTCGGCGATGGCGACGGCCCGGTTCCTCGAGGACCAGCGACCCGGCGGCAGCGCGTTCGTGCTCGGCGAGGCCGGACTGGCCACGGCGCTCCACGACGTCGGCTACGTGATGACCGAGCGCGACCCGGACTACGTCGTGCTCGGCGAGACACGCACCTACTCCTTCGAGGCGATCACCAAGGCCATCCGACTCATCGAGAAGGGTGCGCGGTTCATCGCCACCAACCCCGATGCCACCGGGCCCAGCCTGCAGGGCACCCTCCCCGCGACCGGTTCGGTCGCTGCGCTCATCTCGACGGCGACCGGTCGCCAGCCGTACTACGTCGGGAAGCCGAACCCGCTGATGATGCGGTCGGCCCTCAACCGGCTCGAAGCGCACTCCGAGACGACGGTCATGATCGGCGACCGCATGGACACCGACGTCATCAGCGGTCTCGAGGCCGGGCTGCGGACCGTCCTCGTCGAGACCGGCTCCACCCGGCCCGACCAGGTCGAGACGTTCCCCTACCGTCCGACGACGATCGTGCACTCGATCGCCGATCTCGTCCCTCTCGCGGCAGACCCCACCGCGACCCTGTAGCTGCCCGGGTCGCAACACCGCGGCCTCTCGCGACATCTGACGGGCATGAACGCGCGACGACGCCCGGTCACCATCGCGGCCGTGTCGCTCCTGGCCGCGACGGTGCTGAGCAGCTGCGGCAACGGCCTGCGATCCGACGCGCTCGCCGCGGCCGAGCAGCGCTGGCGAGCGTCCGGGATCGTCGACTACACCATGATCCTCACCTCGCTCTGCGGTGAGCGCGCTCTGATCGGGAGGTTCGTGGTCACGGTCGACGACGGCGAGGTCTCCGCCGTCGAGGGTCTGGACGACGCGGCGGACTGGGCGGTCGACGCCGACCTCGCCCTGGTCCCGACGATCGACGAGCTGTTCGCTCTCCTGCACGAGGCGAGGGATGCCGACGAGGCGAGCGCGACGTACGACCCCGATCTCGGCCACCCGACGTCGATCTACCTCGACTGGCACCGCAACGCGGTCGACGACGAGGAGTGCTACACCGTGTCGGAGGTCGGCTGACCGCGTCGGCGGGGTGCGCGCAGACCACCGAGGCGTGACTACTGTGGCCAGCGTGAGTGCTGCTGACGCGATCGTGTGGGTCGACTGCGAGATGACCGGGCTGGACCTGACCAAGGACGCCCTGGTCGAGATCGCCGTCGTCGTCACCGACTCGCAGCTGAAGCCGCTCGGGCCAGGGATCGACCTCGTGATCGCCCCGCCCGAGGGCGTGGTGGAGACGATGCTCCCCGTGGTGCGCGAGATGCACACCGCGTCCGGCCTGATCGATGAGCTGAGCGCCGGCGTCACGCTGGCCGACGCGCAGGAGCAGGCGCTGGAGCATGTCCGCCAGTTCGTGCCGGAGCCGCGCAAGGCGCCGCTGGCCGGCAACTCGGTCGGGACGGACAAGACGTTCCTCGACCGCGACATGCCCGACCTGATGAACCACCTGCACTACCGGATCATCGACGTCTCCTCGATCAAGGAGCTCGCCCGGCGCTGGTACCCGCGCGCTTACTTCGCCTCGCCGAAGAAGGCCGGCGGGCACCGTGCGCTCGCCGACATCCTGGAGTCGATCGACGAGCTCCGTTACTACCGCACCGTGCTGTTCCCGGCGGGACCCGGTCCGGACTCCGCGACGGCGCGACGAGCGGCCGCCGAGGTGCTCGCCTCCCCCACGACCGTCGGCGTCGCGACACCCGACGCGTGAGGTCCCTCACCCACGGTGCGGACACCGCCGAGGACTCGCTACACTAGGTCGTCGCCGCACGCAGGCCCTCGGGCTCGCGGGCAGCACATGGTGGGTATAGCTCAGCTGGTAGAGCGCCGCGTTGTGGTCGCGGATGTCGCGGGTTCGAGTCCCGTTACTCACCCCATTCTGTACGGCTGCAGTCCACGCGCTCGCGACTCGGCGTACCCCGGCACCGCCGATGTGCCCATGCGCAGCACCGCGCCTGCTCGAGCCAGCGGTACGACCCAGCCGCGCACAATGCCGCCATCGAACCGGGCGTCTCATGCTCGTGGCAGCGCGGACGATCGCCCGCGGCGCTGGCGTTCCGAGCGTGCGCGCAGCGGCGCGGACGATGGCGCCGGGGAGAGTCCGCCATGCCGTCAACTCGTCGCCCCGAAGGACTAGCACTCTCGGGTCGAGAGTGCTAAAACTATGCCCGTAGCCGACCTCACGGACGGATCCCGTGATGGGCGCACGGGGCCCGAGAGACGGGCCCAGACCCTTGAGGAGGTGACCTGCGATGGCTACTCGATTCGACCCCTTCCACGACATGGACCGCCTGCTCGGCACTCTCGCTGCCGGAACCGGAACGCGATCCGCCGCGATGCCGCTGGACCTGTTCCGGACCGACGAGCACTACGTCCTGGCGATGGACCTCCCCGGAGTCGATCCCGGATCGATCGACGTGTCGGTCGAGGACCGGATGCTGACGATCCGTGCCGAGCGGACGCCGTTGGCGCAGAACGCGACCTGGCTCGTGAGCGAGCGCCCCTCCGGCACGTTCGCGCGACAGCTCGCTCTCGGCGCCGAGCTCGACACGAGCCGCATCAACGCCTCGTACGACGACGGCGTTCTCACCCTGTCCATCCCGGTCGCCGAGCAGGCGAAGCCGCGGCGCATCGAGGTCTCGCACTCGCACCGCGAGCCGCACACCATCAGCCAGGAGACCACCAGCGCCAGCTGAGCCTGGACCCGACCCGACCCGACCCGACCCGCCCGACCGCTCCGGTCGGGCGGGTCGGTCACATCGGCCCCTGTGGTCGCACGACCTCGCGTCAGGCCAACTCGATGTTGTGAGTGTCCGGACCCATGCGCACCTCGGCGAGGATCGCGTCCGCGAACCGGTCCAGCGACCCCGGCGCGAGCGAGAAGAACAGCGACGGCTCCACCAGCTCCAGCTCCATCAGCACCGGTTCACCCGACCGCGGGGTCACCAGGTCGACGCGCGCGTACAGCAACGGGCGGCTCGACGGGCTGCGTCCGGGGATGCGCGCACGCGCGAAGGCGAGCACGTTCTGCGCGGCCTGGATCTCGGCGTCGGTCGCACGGTGCGCCGACATCCGTTCCGGCTTGTAGAGGCCGTCGACCTCGACGTCGTCGCCCGGGGTGAGCATCGCGTCCTTGTGCACGGCGTGGGAGAACGTCCCGTGCAGGAAGATCAACGCGCTCTCGCCGACCGAGTCGACCTCGGGGATGTACCGCTGCACCATCACCGAGCGGCCCGCAGCGAGCATCCGCTCGGCGTGCTCGATCGCGTACCGACGAGAGTCAGCGTCGGTGGCTGTGTAGCGGCCGGTGTCCTTGGAGCCGGCTGAGATCGCCGGCTTGATGACGAAGTCCTCGCGCGCCGGGAACCGGTTGTGGAGCGCCCGCTTGTCGAAGTTGCGCTCGGGCTCCAACCACGACGTCTTGATGACGGGCAGGCCATGATCGGCGAGCCGCTGCAGGTAGTGCTTGTCCGTGTTCCAGCGCAGCACGTTCGGCGGGTTGACCAGCCGCGGCACCGACGAGGCCCAGGCCAGGAACTCCGGATAGCGCTCGGTGTAGTCCCACGTCGATCGCAGAACGGCGAGATCGACCTGGCTCCAGTCGACGTCCGGGTCGTTCCAGACGCGCGGCGTCGCCTCCGCACCCCGCGCGCGCAGCGCATCGAGGAGCGGTCGGTCCTCGGGCTCGAGCTCGGGCAGGTCGGCACAGGTCACCAGGGCGATGCGAGGCGTGGGCACATGCGAACGGTACCCGGAGGGCTGCGGACGCGACGAGACGCCGCCGGGTGAGACGTCGCACCTCGACCGACACCTTACCGATTGGTGAAGTATCTGCTACGGTCGCTCCGTGCCCACCACCCTCGACGCCGTCGCCTCCGCGATCGCGAGCGAGCCACGCCGCCTCCTCCTCGAGCGGCTGGCCACGGGTCCGGCGACCGTCACCGAGCTGGCGGCCGTCCTCGACGCCACGGTGCCGGCCGCCCTCAAGCACATCGACCGCCTCGTCGACGGCGGCGTCGTCACCCGTCGCAAGAGCGGCCGCGTCGTCACCGTCACCCTCGTCCCCGGCAGCCTCGACGTCCTCGTCGAGTGGGCCACGCGCACACGGCTGTTCTGGGGCAACCATCTCGACCGCTACGCCGCGCATCTGAGCGAGTCTGAAGGGGCCACCCCATGAGCGCGATCACCGTCGTCCGCCACGTCCCCGTCGACCTCGAGCGCGCCTTCGCCGCCTGGGTCGACCCGGCCGAGCTCGCCCGTTGGTGGTGGCCGCAGTGGCCGGACACCACGTACGAGATCGACGCGCGCGACGGCGGCCGTTACCGCATCCACAGCGCCGCCGTCGGCATGGGTGTGGAAGGCGAGTTCACCGCCGTCGACCGCCCCCACGGCTTCACGATGACGTGGATCTGGATCTCGGACGACGAACCGGCGCGGGTGAGCGGCGAGACGGTGGTCGACACGGTCGAGGTCGCCTTCGCGGTCGTGCCCACGGGCACGGAGGTGACCGTGCGGCACACCTCGACCGAGCACATCGCGGGCGGCGGGGCCGAGCAGGGATGGAACGACGTGCTCGACCGTCTGCCCCGGCACTTCGCCGACGGCGCGTAAACAGCTGGCCCTGCGTGGCCGCGACCGAGGACCCTGGCCGCCATGGACATCGTGGCCCTCGCACCCGACAGCGACCTCGTCGACGCCGTCACCCCGTTGCGCAGCACCCTCACCGAGACCGACTCACCGTGGAACGAACCGAGCACGGTGCGGCAGTTCACCGCCATGCTCACGCACGGCTGGGACGGTGAGCCGCCCCGGTTCTGGGTCGGCCTGCGCGACGGCGAACCCGTCGCCCTCGGCAGTCTGTGGACCTCGACGCACGACAACCTCGACCACGCCTGGTTCGGTGTCGACGTCCGACCCGACCTCCGTCGTCACGGCCTCGGCACCCAGATGCTGAGCCACCTGCAGGAACAGGCGCTGGCCGAGAACCGGCCGAAGGTGGGCTTCAGCAGCTGGGAGTCGGACGCGCTGGACGGATTCGCCGCACGACACGGGTACGAGCGGGCGTCGCAGGCCATCCAGCGCCGGCAGGACCTCACCGCTCTCCCCGACGGCTGGCGCGACCAGCTCGCCGACGCCCTGCGGAATCATGCCTCCGCGTACGAGCTCGTCGAGGTCGACGGCGCCCTTCCCGAGGGGCAGGTCGAGGCGATGGTGCAGCTGTGGAGCGACATCAACGACGCCCCCACCGACGATCTCGACATCGAGGACGAGGTCTTCACGGTCGCACGGCTCCGCGGGTATGAGCAGGCGCAGCGAGCGTCCGGCATACGGTTGCGGCACCTCGTCGCGCGCCACCGCCAGACGGGTGAGCTCGGCGGCCACACCCTGGTCGGTGTCGAGGAGGAGCGACCCCATCGTGCCCACCAGCACGACACCACCGTGGCGCGATCCCACCGCGGACATCGCCTCGGTCTGGTGCTCAAGGCGTCGATGATGGATCTGCTGTTCAGGGAGGAGCCCCAGGTCCGCACGGTGGACACGTGGAACGCGGAGTCGAACGATCACATGATCGCCGTCAACGCCCAGCTCGGCTACCAGGTGATGGGCCGGTCCATCGCCTACCAGCGCACGCTCGACTGAGCAGGGGGGAGCGCCCGACGACGGGTCGCGGCGGGGGTTGGTTCACGTGAGCCAGCCCACGCCGCGACCGCTCCTCGCACCCCGCATCGCTGGTAGACTCTTCCGGCAGCATGCACCTCTAGCTCAATTGGCAGAGCAAGTGACTCTTAATCACTGGGTTCTGGGTTCGAGTCCCAGGGGGTGTACACCGACAAGGCCCTGACCAGCACCACGCTGGTCAGGGCCTTGTGTCGTCGGTGCGGTCGGCGCGCCCCTCAGGCGTCGCTGAGATCGGCGGCAGCGAGGACGACGCCGTCGCCGACGGACAGCTCGACGCGTGCGATGTCGTCGATCGGCACGGCCGACGACGCGAGCAGCCCGCTCGCGTGGTCCTCCCCCGCACCGGTCCAGGTTCCCGCCACGGAGCGGGTGCCGTCGACGTCGACCAGGACGAGCTCGTAGACGACGTCGTATCCCGGCCCTGGCCCTCCTGCGACGCTCGGGTACGAGCACGACCACTCCATGCTCGTCCCCCACGTCGACGCCGTCAGCGTGAGATCCGCGCTCACCTCGCTCCCGCCGACCGGTGACAGCTCGACGGTGGTCACCTGATCGGCGCTCGCCTCACCTCCCAGGTGACTGAGTGCGGTGCTGCCGAGCCCGCCCGCGGCCACCAGCGCGGCGGCCGCAGCGACCTGCCACGCCTGGCGACGACGACGATCCCGTCGAGCGGCCGACGCGAGCGAGGCGATCGGGACGACCTGCGCCGGCTGTCTCCCGCCGTCGTCGTCTCGCGGCGAGGTGAGCGCGACGGCCTGTTCGGCGCTCAGCTCCGAGAGCACCGCGGGCATGCCCGCGAGCTCGGTGACGGCGGCCCGGCACGCCGGGCACCCGCTCAGGTGGCGCTCGTACTCACGACGTTCCTCAGGGCCCAACGCCCCCAGCACGTAGGCGGCGTCCCACTCGGCGTACGCGTCGTCGGTCATGACGACACTCCTCTCTCCTGGAGCGCGAGCCGCATCGCCCGCAACCCGTAAAGCAGCCGTGACTTGACCGTGCCCGGCGGGATGTCGTGCTCGTGCGCCAGCTGCGCCACCGACCGATCCCGGTAGTACGCGCCGACGATCATGTCGCGATGCTCGGGCGAGAGCCCCACGAGGGCGTCGGCCACGAGCCAGGCGTCGAGCACCGACTGCGTGCTGTCCCCCACGGCTGCCTCGGGCGGTTCGTCGGTGGGCAGCTCACGACGGCGGCGCGCACTCCGCGCGTCGTCGATCACCAGGTTCCGCGCGACCGTGAACAGCCACGCCCGCACCGAGCCCTCCGATCGTTGCAGCACGTCGGGGTGCCGCCACGCCCGCAGCAACGTCTCCTGCACCACGTCCTGAGCCCGGGCGTCGTCGGTCATCGCCGCGACGTAGCGGTGCAGGTCCGCGCCGTAGCTGGCGTGGACGGCCTCCAGGAGAGCGTCTGCGTCGGGCGTGGGGCGGCCGCTCACCCTGCCGTCAGCTCCAGGCTGAACTCGATCGAGCCGGCGTCCTCGACGGTGACGAACCCCAGGTTCGGGGCCTCGACGTCGAAGTCGGCGAAGGTGATCGGTGCCGTGCCGACGACCTGCAGGCCCTCGCCCGAGGTCCCGACCTGCGCGGCGATCGTCGCGGGGTTGGTGACGCCGTTGATCGTGAGGTCGCCGACGAGCTCCACGTCGCTGCCGTCCGCGACGACCGCGACCGGCTCCGTGAGCTCGAACGTCGCGGTCGGGAACTGCGAGGTGTCGATCGCCTCGCTGCGGAAGTACTCGTCACGGCTGGACTCGTCGGTCGCCACGGTCGTGAGGTCGACCTCGATGCTGCCGTCGGTGAGCTCGCCGTCGACGAGCGTGACGGCGCCGCTCACGTCCTCGGTCCGTCCGGTCACCGTCACGTCCTGCCCGTTGAGCACCTCGTCGACACGGTAGCCAGCGAAGCTGCCCTCGGCGACGGTGTACTCGCCGGAGAGCGCTGCCGGGTCGCCGCCGGGGTCGCCGGTGGCCGCGTCCGCGTCGTCGCCATCCGCACTCGCGGACTCCGACGAGGGGGTGAGCGTGGGGACGTCGTCGGCGTTGCTGTTGACCCAGTTGCCGTACAGCCGGGATCCGACCAACCCGGCGACCACCAGGACGACAACCGCCACTGCCACGCCGATCAGCACCTTCGACCGCTTCTGCATCACGTCTCCGCTTCTTCTGTCGCGTTCACTGTCACCGAGGAGACGAGACCGGGCTCGGTTCGGTTCACCCGAGCGGGCAACGTTCACATGTCGGGACGGCGACACGCGGGCGAACACTCGACGCCCCCGGTCGCGCCGAGGGCGGTGGTGCGTTAGACTTGTCGACGAAGTTGCAGTGAATCGCACGTCTTTCGGCGCCGATCCTCGATGGATGCGGCGTCTTTTCTTTCGAGGTCTGACGGACGGAACACCGTGGCAAGCCGTGCCGGCAAGGTGTGCGGCAGATCTTGAAGGAGTCACCATGACCACCGGAACCGTGAAGTGGTTCAACGCCGAGAAGGGCTTCGGCTTCATCACCCCCGACGACGGCGGTGCCGACGTCTTCGCCCACTTCTCCGCCATCTCGGGCAGCGGCTACCGCTCCCTCGAGGAGAACCAGAAGGTCGAGTTCGAGATCACGCAGGGCCAGAAGGGCCCGCAGGCGCAGGACATCCGCGCCATCTGATCTCCCGCTGACACTCGTCAGCACTCCGAAGGCCGGCCCCTCCCAAGGGGGCCGGCCTTCGTCGTTGGATCCCACCACGACCCACGATCGACGCGCCCGTCGAGATCGCACGTTGTGGCTCGAGATCGCACCGCAGACAGTGCGATCTCGAGCAAAGAGTGCGATCTCGGCGTCAGGGCGGACGGTCGGGGCGAATCCCACCAACCGCCGACGGGTCGACAGGATCTCCCGCCGATCAGACCGCGGCAGCCCGGCGGTCGATCTCGTCGAGCACGGCCTGATCGCGGACGGCGGCGAGGCCGCCACCCGGTCGGGTGCGTCGCACCAGCAGTGCCAGGAGCGCGTCGAGCACCAGCGCCACCACCGTCACCAGCAGCGCCCCGACCATGACGCGGCCGTAGTCCTGCACCGCCAGTCCGTCGAAGATGTAGCGCCCGAGCCCGCCGAGGTTGACGAACGCGGCGATGGTGGCAGTCGCGACCACCTGCAGGGTGGCGCCGCGCAGACCTCCGAGGATCAGCGGGAGCGCGTTGGGCACCTCGACCCGGAACAGCACCTGCGTCTCGGTCATGCCGAACGATCGCGCCGCGTCGACGGCGCCACGATCCACGTTGGCCACGCCGGAGTAGACCCCGGCCAGCAGCGGCGGCACCGCGAGCGCCACGAGCGCGACGATCGGCGGCAGCAGTCCCGTGCCCATGAGCAGCACCAGCAGGGTCATGAGGCCCAGGCTCGGAAGCGCGCGCACGGTGTTCGCGATCCCGACGACGACCGCCTCGCCGCGGCCGGTGTGACCGACCAGCAGCCCGAGCGGGACCGCCAACGCCGCCCCGATGAGCACGGCGAGCGCCGAGTACCCGAGGTGCTCCACGATCCTGACGAGCACGCCGGAGGGCCCGACCCAGTTCGAGCCGTCGGCGAGGAAGCCCAGGGCGTCAGCGAGCACCGGACACCTCCTGCAGGGCGCCGAGCTGGGTCTGGCGCGCGAGGCGGGCGAGCCGTCGTCGGGCACCGCCTCCGGTCCCGGCGCGCTCCCACGGCGTCAGCACCCGTGCGAGCAACGCGATCGCTCGGTCGATCAGGAAGGCGAGCAGCAGGATCGCCACGATGCCGGTGGCGATCTGCTCCGGGAAGTCCCGCTGATATCCGCGTGTGAAGAGGTCGCCGAGGGCACCCATCCCGAGCACCGCACCCACCGAGACCATGGCGACGTTCGTCACGGCGACCACCCGGGTGCCGGCTGCGAGCACGGGGATGGTGAGCGGGAGGTCGACGGTGAGCGTGCGGCGCCACGGCGAGTAGCCGACGGCGGACGCCGACTCCCGCACGCTCTCCGGCACCGCGTCGAGCGACTCGAGCACCGTCCGGACCTGCAGCGAGACCGAGTAGATCGTCAGTGCGACCACGAGGTTGATCGGGTCGATGATGCTCGTCGCGATGATCGCCGGGATCAGCACGAACAGCGCCAGCGACGGGATCGTGAACGCGATCGACGCGGCGGTGACGACCACCGCACGTGCGCGCCGTCGACCTCGGACCAGCAGGCCCAGCGGCAGCGCGATGACGAGCCCCAGTACCGTCGGCACCAGCGAGAGGTAGAGGTGGTCGAGGGTCAGCTCCGTGACGAGCTCGAGGTTCCGGATCGCCCAGAGATCCATCAGCCGAGCTCCTTGGACCGCCGCCACTCCTCCTGCAGACGGAGCTGCTCGAGCTGCTCGAGCACCTGCGCGGCACGCACGCCACCCAGGACGGCTCCACCCTCGTCGACGACCAACCCGATCCCCGACGGCGAGGACAGCGCGGCGTCGAGCAGCTGCCGCAGCGACCCGTCCACCGGGGCGAGCGACCCGACACGGACGGCGGAGCGCAGGCTCGCGCCGCCACGCAGCTCGGCCAGCCCGGCCGCATCGAGCCAGCCGATCGGCTGGTCGTCGTCGAGGACCAGCCGCCAGCTACCCGGCTCGATGCTCGCCGCCTCGACCTCGCCGGCCGCGATGGTGTCGGGGATCGTCTCGAGGGACAGGTCCGTCGCCGTGTCGAACGACAGCGATCGGTAGCCGCGGTCACGCCCGACGAGCGACATCACGAATCCGGTGGCCGGAGCGTTGAGGATGGTCGGCGGGTCGGCGTACTGGTGGAGCACACCGCCGGTGCCGAAGACGGCGATGCGATCGCCCAGGATCGTGGCCTCGTCGATGTCGTGGGTGACGAAGACGATCGTCTTGCGCAGATCGGCCTGCAGCCGGCGGACCTCGCGCTGCAGATCCGCGCGGACCACCGGGTCGACGGCGCTGAACGGCTCGTCCATCAGCAGGATCGGCGGATCGGCGGCGAGCGCACGGGCCACCCCGACCCGCTGCCGCTGCCCGCCCGAGAGCTGCGCCGGGTACCGAGTCGCGAGCGCCAGGTCGAGCCCGACGCGCTCCATCGCCTCGAGCGCGTCGATGCGCGCCTGCCGTCGACGGACCCCGCGGAGCAGGGGCACGGTGGCGACGTTGTCGACGACGGTGCGGTGCGGCAGCAGCCCGGCGTCCTGGATGACGTACCCGATGCCGAGCCGCAGCTCGACGGGCGGGACCGTGGTGACATCCCGCCCGCCGACCGTCAGGACTCCCGACGTCGGGTCGATCATCCGGTTGACCATCCGCATCGACGTCGTCTTGCCGCACCCCGACGGCCCGACGAAGACGGTGAAGCTGCCTTCGTCGACGTGCAGCGACAGGTCGTCGACCCCGATGGTGCCATCGGGGAACTGCTTGGTGACGTGGTCGTAGGTGATCACGTGCTCACCCTCAGCCGAGCAGACCCTTGTCCTCGAGCCAGTCCTCGGCCGCGGTCGAGGGCTCGGCCTTCTCGTCGCCGCTGACGCGGTCGTTGAGCGCGATGAGGTCCTCGGTGGTGAGCTCGGCGGAGATGCCGTTGAGGATCTCCTCCAGCTCGGGCGAGGCGGAGTCGGCGTTGAGCACCGGCACGATGTTCTGCGCGGTGAACAGGTTCTCCGGGTCCTCGAGCACGACCAGTCCCTCGGTCGAGATCGCCGGCGTCGTGGTGTAGATGTCGGCAGCCTGGACCGTGCCGTCGAGAAGCGCACCGATCGTGGCCGGTCCGCCGCCGTCGGAGATCGGCTCGAAGGCCGCCGGCACCACGCCGTAGGTCGACTCCAGCCCAGGAAGCCCGTAGGGCCGCTCGGCGAACTCGGGGGCTGCACCGATGGTGAGCTCGTCGTTGTACTGGGCGAGATCGCCGATCGACGTCAGACCCCACTCCTGCGCGGTCTCGGACGTCACGGTGATCGAGTCCTTGTTCTCCCCCGGCGCGGGCTCGTACCCGACCAGGCCGGCGCTCTCCAGCGCGGCGGGGAGCGCCGCGGCGACATCCTCGCTGCTGGCCGCCGTCGCCTCGGGGTCGAGGAAGTAGAGCAGGTTGCCCGTGTAGTCGGGCACGAGGTCCACCGACCCCTCCTCGACGGCGGCGAGGTAGACCTCGCGCGAGCCGATGTTGAAGTTCTCGGTGACGTCGTAGCCCGCATCGGTCAAGGCGATCGAGTAGATGCTCGCGATGATCTCCGACTCGGGGAAGTTCGCCGAGCCGATGACGACGGCGCCGCCGCCGCCTTCACTGGTGCCGTCTCCATCGCCACCACCGGCCTCACCGGTTCCGCAGGCGGCGAGAGAGAGGGTGGCGAGGGTGGCTGCGCTGAGCGCGAGCAGTCGGGTCCGTGCCATGGATGGGCTCCTTCGGAGTGTTGCTCGGTCGGTCCTGCTGTCGTGGGCCGCCCTGGGGCGGTCGTGCTACCGCGGACACCTCGTGCGACCTCGTCACCCAGGCCTGTGCAGCGGCTCGATCCTGATGCGAGGTCAACCGTACGTGGTGCCGCCGACATTCCCGGCATCACCCCGATTCCGTGAGATATGCAGATGCCTGTATATTTTCTCATCGTGTCCAAGGTCCTGACGTCCCTGCCCGCCGGTGAGCGCATCGGCATCGCCTTCTCCGGTGGTCTCGACACCTCCGTCGCCGTGGCGTGGATGCGCGAGAAGGGGGCGATCCCCTGCACGTACACCGCCGACCTCGGCCAGTACGACGAGCCCGAGATCGAGACGGTCCCCGACCGCGCGGGTGAGTACGGCGCCGAGATCGCCCGCCTCGTCGACTGCAAGGCGGCGCTCGTCGAGGAGGGGTTGTCGGCGATCGCCTGCGGCGCCTTCCACATCCGCAGCGGCGGCAAGGCGTACTTCAACACGACACCGCTCGGACGCGCCGTCACCGGGACGCTGCTCGTCCGCGCGATGGCCGACGACGACGTCAGCATCTGGGGCGACGGCTCGACCTTCAAGGGCAACGACATCGAGCGGTTCTACCGCTACGGCCTGCTCGCGAACCCCGCTCTGCGCATCTACAAGCCCTGGCTCGACGCCGACTTCGTGACGGAGCTCGGCGGCCGGCAGGAGATGAGCGAGTGGCTCACCGCTCGCGACCTGCCCTACCGCGCCAGCGCCGAGAAGGCGTACTCCACCGACGCCAACATCTGGGGCGCGACCCACGAGGCCAAGACTCTCGAGCACCTGGACACCTCGCTCGAGACCGTCGAGCCGATCATGGGTGTGCCGTTCTGGCGTGACGACGTCACGATCCCGACCGAGGACGTCACGATCGCCTTCCTGCGCGGCCGGCCGGTCGCCGTCAACGGCGTCGACCTCGACCCCGTGGCGCTGGTGCAGGAGGTCAACGCGATCGGCGGCCGGCACGGCCTCGGCATGAGCGACCAGATCGAGAACCGCATCATCGAGGCCAAGTCGCGCGGCATCTACGAGGCGCCCGGGATGGCGCTGCTGCACATCGCCTACGAGCGCCTCCTCAACGCCGTCCACAACGAGGACACGATCGCGAGCTCTCACTCCGAGGGACGTCGTCTGGGCCGACTTCTCTACGAGGGCCGTTGGCTCGACCCGCAGTCACTCATGGTGCGTGAGTCGGTCCAGCGCTGGGTGGCCTCCGTCGTCACCGGCCAGGTGACGATCCGGCTGCGGCGCGGCGACGACTACACGATCGTCGACACCCGTGGCGAGAACTTCTCCTACCACCCGGACAAGCTGTCGATGGAACGTACCGAGAACGCCGCGTTCGGCCCGACGGACCGGATCGGGCAGCTGACGATGCGCAACCTCGACATCGCCGACTCGCGCAGCAAGCTCGAGCTGTACGCCGCGCAGCCGCACGACCAGGGCCAGCTGCTCGTCGAGCACGGCACGCTCCTCGGACAGCTGCCGGCGGGTGGCGGCGATCGGATCGCCGCCAATCCACAGCTCGGCGACATCGACGCCGTCGACGACGCCCTCGACGCCGCGGCCATGGAGTACGGCACGGACTGACCTCCCAGGTCGTCGCGAACCGCCGACGGAGGTGATTCCACGGTGGTTCGATGGCAGCACCGACACCAGGGAGATGCCATGGGACACGTGCTGGCCGAGCTGTCGATGTCGCTGGACGGCTTCATCGCACGACGTGACGGCAGCACCGACGAGGTGCACGCCTGGTACCAGCAGGGCGACGTCGAGATCCGGATGCCCAACAACGAGCTGACGTTCCGGGTCCACCAGGAGAGCGCCGACGTCGTCCGCGCCGCCTTCGAGCTCGGCGCGAACGTGACCGGGCGCGCCACCTGCGACGACGCCCAGGCGTGGGGCGGCGACGACCCGCTGGGCATCCCGAGCTTCGTCGTCACGCACGAGGTCCCGCCCGAGTGGGCGCACGACGACGCACCCTTCACCTTCGTGACCGACGGCGTCGCGAGCGCCGTCGAGCAGGCCGTCGCCGTCGCCGGCGACAAGCCGGTCGGCGTGGCGGGCGCGGACATCGCGCAGCAGTGCCTGCGCCTCGGTCTCCTCGACGAGCTGCAGATCCACCTCGCGCCGGTGCTGCTCGGCGACGGCGTACGCCTCTTCGAGACACCCGCGGACGTCGTCCCCCTCGAGCAGACGCGTGTCGTGGTGGCGCCCGGCGTGACGCACCTGTTCTACCGCGTCATCCGCTAGCCCCCGGCTGCCCGGCCTAGAGTGACGCCATGCCTCGACTCGACGTCGGCGCCGCGGCGCCCGCCTTCACGCTCCCGACCGCCGACGGCGGCTCCTTCCGCCTCGCCGACGCCCTCGCCGGCGCGGAGAAGGGCGTGATCGTCTACTTCTACCCCGCTGCCGGCACCCCGGGTTGCACGACCCAGGCGTGCGACTTCCGCGACTCGCTGGCGTCGCTCACGGCGCACGGGTACGCCGTCGTCGGCGTCTCGCCCGACGACGTCCCGGCGCTCGCCCGCTTCGCCGAGACCGAGCACCTCACGTTCCCGCTCGTCAGCGACTCCGGGCACGAGGTGCTCGACGCCTACGGCGCGTGGGGCGAGAAGAAGAACTACGGCAAGACGTACGTCGGCGTCATCCGCTCGACCGTGGTGGTCGCGCCGGACGGGACCGTGGCGCTCGCGCAGTACAACGTCAAGGCCACCGGGCACGTGGCCAAGCTCCGCCGCGACCTCGGCCTCACCTGATGTCGTCGACGAATCGCCACCAACTCCGCTTTCGTGGACGAATCGGCGGGTCTCGCACCGGCCCGCCTGGCCCGACGGCGCCGATTCGTCAACGAGATCGGCATGACGACGTCAGCGGGGGTCCTGCAGGAACACCTCTCCGATGACGTCGAGCATCCGGGCCTGGGCCTCGCGCGCCGCCTGCGGGTCGCGCTCGGAGAGCGCGCGCACGAGCCCACCCGCGACGATCGCCTGCGGCAGCCGGCTGGTCCGCGTGATCTCGTCGCGGAACGACGGCGCCCCCAGACCGACCACGAGGCTCACGGTCGCCAGGTCGCTCAGCCCCGACGTGCTGGAGGCGGTGAGCGCGACGACCGCCGCACCCGCGCGCACCGCCGCCTGGGCGGCGGCCATGGTCGGGCGGGTGCTCCCCGACCCGCTGACGACGACGCAGACGTCGTCGCCGCCGAGCCGGCGGGCGCGGACGCCCTGCTCGACGTGGTCGGTCGGGGCGTCGGCGTACCGGCCGATCGCGTTGAGGCGCATCGCCATCTCGAACGCCACCGGCGCCGAGAGCCCGTTGCCCACCACGAGCACGGTGCCGGCGTCGGCGATCAGGTCGACCGCCCGGCGGACGTCGTCGGCGTCGAGCAGGCGGAGCGCGTCCTGGATGGTGACCGCGACGTCGCGCAGGAAGGCACCGAAGACGGCGGCCGCGTCGGTGTCGATCTCATCGCTCTGCTCGGGCCGGTCGGAGGCCAGGCCGAGATCGCGGGCGAGCAGCACACGCAGCTGCGGGTAGCCGGTGAACCCGAGCCGTTGCGCCGTCCGCACGACGGTGGCGCGCGAGGTGCTGGCGCGGTCGGCGACGTCCTGGGCGCTGGCCTCGATGGTCCAGTCCGGTTGGTCGACGAACACCTCGGCGACACGGCGCTCGCTCGGGTGCAGACTGCTCAGCTGCGACCGGATGCGCGGCAGCACCTCCCCCACGGGCACGCTCACTGACGACTCACCCCAGCTCGGGAACGGGTTCGCGGGACGCGTCGGCGACGGACCCCTTCGGACCGGCGATGATGCGGTGGCGCACCCGCGCGGAGATCTGGTCGACGACGACGGTGACCACGATGATCACCGCGAGCGTGACCCCGACCTGAGCCCAGTCTCGCAGCCGGAAGACCTGCGACAGCACGGTGCCGATCCCGCCCGCGCCGAGCACGCCCAGGATCGCGCCCGCACGGATGTTGATCTCGAACCGGTAGAGCCAGAACGCGAGGATCTCCGGGATGGCCTGCGGCACCACGCCCCACCAGATCACCTGCAGCTTCGAGGCCCCAGTCGAGGCGACCGCCTCGACCGGCCGCGGGTCGACCGCCTCGATCGCCTCGCTGGAGAGCTTGCCGAGCGTGCCGACCGAGCCGACGCCGAGGGCGAGCGCACCGGCGAGCGGCCCGAACCCGAAGATCGGCATCATGATCGCGATCGCGATGATCAGCTCCGGCACCGCGCGGATGATGTTGAGGACCATCCGGGTGACGGCGACGACCGGGGCCGGTGCGATCGTCCGGGCGGCGAGGAACGCCACGGGGAACGAGAGCACGGCGCCGATGATCGTGCCCACCCAGGCCATCTGGAGGGACTCCAGCATCGCCTCCAGCGCCGTGATCCAGAACCCGCGCTGCGGCTCGACGGTGGGGTCGGCGAAGACTCCCTCGCTCATCAGGCGCGCGTATCCGGCGAACACACCCGGCGAGTCGAGCAGCCGGGACCACGGAGCCTGGACGGCCCACACGCACAGCAGCAGCACACCGAGGGTGGCGAGCATCCCGAGCGTCGTGGGCAGTGTGCTCGGGGCCTTCGGGACGCCGTCGGGGCTGCTGACGGCCTCGCGCTGCCGCACCGGCGCCGTCATATCAGCCTCCGGCGGATCGCTCGCGAGATCTGGTCGAGCGCGAACACGACGACCACGAGCACGACGACGACCGCGGAGATGTTGTCGTAGTTGAAGCTGGCGAGCTGCACGCGGATCACCTCGCCGATGCCGCCACCGCCACCGAGGCCGATGACGAGCGAGGCGCGGATGTTGAGCTCGAACACGTAGAAGCTGTACGAGGCGAACGAGGGCAGCACCTGGGGCACCACCGCCACCCGTGCGCGTTGCAGCCCGTTCGCCCCCACCGCCTGCGCCGCCTCGACCGGGCCGGGGTCGACGGCGTCGATGCTCTCGGCCGTGAGCTTGGCCGCGACACCGATGTTGAACATGACCAGGGCGAGGATGCCGGCGAGCGGGCCCGCACCCACGACGGCGGCGAACATCAGCACCCAGGCCAGGTCGGGCAGCGATCGCTGCACCGCCAGCACGAGCTTCATGACCCGGTAGAGCCAGGTGGGTGCGGTGACCTTGCTGGCCGTCAGCGCCAGCAGCAGCGCGACCGCGCAGCCGACCAGCGAGGCGATGACGGCGATCTCGACCGTGACGAGCCACTGGTCGCGCACCCGCCACGCGAACTCCCAGTTCGGGGCGAGGAACTGCACCAGCACGATCGACCCGTTGCTGAGGTTGGTCAGCAGCGGAGCGAGGGTGAACTCGATCGCCCAGAGGCAGTAACCGCTGATCGCGAGCACGACCACGATCCCCAACCGCATCGCCAGGTTCGGGCTCGGTCGGGGTGGACGACGCGCGGCTGTCGCCTCGGGCGCGGTCGTCACAGCCCGCGCTCTCCGCCCTCACGCGGCGGGACGCTCGTCGCACCGCCGGGACCCACGACGGCGTCCTCCGTCGTCGCATCGTCGTCCCCCGTGGCGGACTCGTCGAGCGAGACAGCGGCCGACGCGACGTCGTCGGCACGCAGGGAGCGGCCGTAGATCTCCTCGAAGACGGCGTCGTCGGCCTCGTCGGCCGTGCCGTCGAACACGACCTTGCCCGCGCGCATCCCGATGATGCGATCGGCGAACGTGCGCGCGAGGTCGAGGAAGTGCAGGTTGACGACGGTCGTGATGCCCAGCTCGCGCTGCACCCGTCGCAGGTCGGACATGACGGCATTGGCCGTCGGCGGGTCGAGCGAGGCGACCGGCTCGTCCGCGAGCACGACGCTCGCCTGCTGCGCGAGCACCCGCGCGATCGCGACCCGCTGCTGCTGGCCACCGGAGAGCTGCGACGCCCGTGTGTACGCCTTCTCGAGGATGCCCACCCGGTCGAGCGCGTCGAACGCGATGTCCCTGTTGCCGCTCCCGTACGCGCCGACGAGGGTCGCGAGCGTGGGGGTGTGCGCGAGCCTGCCCATGAGGACGTTGTTGAGCACGCTGACGCGGGTGACGAGGTTGAAGGACTGGAAGATCATGCCCACCTCGGCCCGCAGCCGGCGCAGGTCGCGCTTGCTGGCGCCGTGGACGGCGCGGCCGTTGACCTCCAGCGATCCGGCGGTCACGGGCACCAGCCCGTTGATGGTGCGGACCAGGGTGGACTTGCCGGCGCCGGAGAGCCCGACGACGACCACGAACTCGCCGTCCGGGATCTGGAGGGTGACGCCGTCGAGCCCCTTGGTGCCGGTGGGGTAGGTGACGTGGACGTCGTCGAAGGTGATCATCGCGCGGGTGCGGTGCGGCTCACTCGCCGAAGTTGGCCGCGACCTGACGGGCCGCGTCGAGCGCGTCGATGTCGGCCGGGACGAGACCCTCGATCGAGTACACGCGGTCGAGGACGACGAGGCCCTCGTCCGTCTCGGCGATCGCGAGGAACGCGTCGGCGATCTGCTGCTGCGCCTCGGGCGAGAGGTCACCGCGGACGGCGATGCCGTCGTTGGGGATCTCCGGCGAGGACGCGAACACGGTCACCTCGGTGCCGATGGTCGGGTTCTCGGCCACGAGGTTGGTGCGGGCGTCGTTGAAGCTGACGCCGACCACCGCGTCGCCGCGCTGGACGTTGAGGACCGAGTTCGGGTGGTCGCCGGCGAACGAGACACCCGTGAACGCTGACGTCGGGTCGACGCCGAGGATCTCACCGAGCTGGGTCGCCGGGTAGAAGTAGCCCGACGCGGACGAGGCGTCGACGAAGGACATCGGGGCGTCGACGGGAACGTTGGCGAGCGCGTCCTCACCTGTCGGACCCTCGGGCGCCTCCGCGCCGTTGCAGTACTGGTACGCGTTGCCGTCGTCGTCGGTCTCGGTGATGATCTCGTCGAGGCAGTAGGTGTCCGTATCGGTCGTGAACCACTGCGTGTGGTAGGTCGAGGAGCCGAAGCGGACCGACTGCAGGATCGGGACGGCGCCGGCCTGGTCGACGGCGTTGACGAGCGCGATCGGGCCGAACATGCCGACATCGGCCTGACCGGTCTGCATCCCCACGACGAGCGCGGCGAAGTCGGTCGAGATGAACGTCTCGACCTCGACGCCGAGCTCGGCGCTGAGTAGATCACCCAGCGTGTCGGCGTCCTCGGTCAGCTGGTCGACCTCGACCGAGGGCACCAGCCCCAACGTGATCGTGTCGGGCAGCTCTTCGGTGCCGGTCCCCGAGTCGCTGGAGCCGGGAGCGGAGCCGTTGCCACCGGCGCAGGAGGCCAGGGCGAGCGCCGCAGCGGCGGCGACGGCGTAGACGAGAATCGAGCGCTTCATGATGTCCTCAAGGTCTGGCGTGCTGCGCGGGGGCCGGTAACGACATTGCGTCCGTGTCCAGCGTGATGAACACGCGTTGCACGCTAGTCACCTCCGGTTCCCGACGCCAGCGCCGGAGCCGTCCTCGACGTATCGATCAGGTAAACACTCGCGGGCGGGTCGAAGGTGCGAGGCGCAAGCGTCGATCTCAGGCGTCGGGGTCGGCGGCCCAGGCGCGGATGAGCGGGTAGAGGTCGGTGATCGTCGGTGCGGAGGCCGTGGAGGGGCCGTTGCCGCTGCGGTACCGGTCGATGTAGAGGCCCCGGGCGCCGATCGCCATCGCGGGCGCCACGTCGTTCTTCCAGACGTCGCCGACGCTCAGCAGCCGGTGGGGATGGTCGCTCGCCCCGGCCTCCTCGAGCAACCTGCGCAGGTGACCCTCCATGCGCTCGGGCTTGCCGGCGTCGGCGATCACCGCGTCCAGACGCTGCGCGACGCCGACGGTCTCGAGCCACGACGTCGCCCCGGTGGTGGGCGCGTTCGTGACCAGCACGACGCGCACACCCGCCGCGCGGACGTCGTCGAGCAGGTCCGTGATGCCCTCGGGCGCGTGCACGCTGCCCTCCCCCGCCGCCATCCGCGCCCGGGAGGCGTAGTACGCCGCGGCCACGTCGGCGTCGGGCAGCGCGAACGGCCGACCGAGGAAGTACAGCGCGTGATAGCCGTCCTCGGCGCCCTCGATCCGGCTCTGCCCCGCGAGGAAGGATGTGAGATCGCGACGGACCTGGGCGGCGCCGTCGTCGTCCACGAGCCTGGCGAGCTCGTCCGCGAATAGGTGGATCGGGTCGTCGCAGAGACACAGGGTGCCGTCGAAGTCGAGGACGAGGGTGGGCGTGGGGGTGGGCACGGAGCTCCGTTCGTGATCCGGGTCGGCTGCGCCACCTACGCTATGTCCGACGAGCGCGAGTGGCGGAATTGGCAGACGCGCTGGATTTAGGTTCCAGTGTCCTCGGACGTGGGGGTTCAAGTCCCCCCTCGCGCACGCGACTCCCGTCGACCGATCGGCCCCTCAGAGCTGGCGAGCCACGGCGGCGGCGGCGCGGAGCCACGCGCGCTTGGTCCGCGGCGCCAGGGCGTCGAAGCGAAGCACGCTCTCGACCATCGCCGGGGCGTACGGGATGGTGACGACGGCGGGGACCCAGCTCGTGAACCCCGAGGCGATCTCCGCGGCACTCGGGTTCGCATCCTTCTCGCGGGCCTGCGACACGATCACGATGGCGCGCTGCGCGAGCTGCGCCGCTTTGCCGCCGCGAGCGGCGAGCGCCTCCAGGAGCAGCGCGCCCGCCTCGGCGTGCTCGGCCTTCGCGATCGTGGGCACCACGATCTGGTCGGCCTTCTCGATCATCTGCAGCCAGTGGCCGGCCGACTCGTCGTTGCCCGAGTCGACGAAGATCAGCCGGTAGTAGCGGCCGAGGACGTCGTGGACGGCGTCGACGTCCCCCGACGTGATGCGCTGCTCGGACGAGAGCAGGCTCGGGTTGGAGCGCAGCACGTCGTACTTGTCGGCTGCCTGGTGGTGCACGTAGTGCGAGATGTCGCCCGCTCGTGCGGTCGGGTCCATCAGCTCCTCGGCCCGCGGGATGAGCTGCAACACCGTGTTCTCGTGCTTGCCCTGCTCGGTGCGCCAGCCGAGCGTGCCGCGGGTCTCGTTGTTGTCCCACGCGATCGTCGCGGCACCCGAGTAGCGCGCGAACGTCGCGGCGAGCAGGGCGGTCGTCGGAGTCTTCCCCGCACCGCCCTTGCCGTTCACGACGGCGATCGTGCGCACTCCCGGCCAGTGCTGGGACACCGCGTGGACGTCCTCGCGCTCGGACCGTTCCGCCGCCGACGGCTGGGTCCGGATCCCGACACGCGAGAGCGCGCCACGCACCCCCCGCGTGGCCGGCGCCTCGGTCTGCTCGCTGCGCAGGAACGACTCCCGCATCTGCCGGCGTGTCTGCGGGGTGGCCTCGGGCTGGCCGCCACCCCACGGGGTGCCCGGCTGCTCGCCGGAACCCTGCGACCAACCGGGCTGCGGGAGTCCGGGTTGAACGGGTCCGGGCTGGGGAACGCTCGGCTGCGGCTGCGGCTGCTGCGGTGCGACGGCCGGCGACCCCGCCCACGGAGCCGCGGCGTTCGGGCCAGCGCTCGCCTGCCAGGGTGCCGGCGTCGGCATGTCCGGCTGAGGCACGGGGCCGGAAGGCGCCTGCGTCGGCATCGGTCGCGGTTGCACCTCGGCCACTCGCACCGGAGGCGACGGCGGCGTCTGCTGCTGCGAGGGCTGCGGCGGCGGGAACGGCGCCCCCGCCTGCATCACCGCACGCACCGAGCCCACGGGCACGGTCCGGTCCTCCGGGATCGCCGCGGCCTCGGGCGAGGGGTCGACGTCCGGCTCGTCCGCGGTCGCCGCGGTCGGCGACGGCGTCCCGGCCGCCTCCCCCGCCGGCTCGGCTGCGGCGTCGCGCGGGCCCCACATCGCCGCGGGGTCGACAGCGGCGCCCTGGGGCGCCTCGCCGGGCGGGATCGTCGTCTCGTCAGGGGCGTCGTCGACCACCGGCGCGGGTGGCACCGGCGGTGCGGCGGCCTCCTGCGCGGGCTGCTCGCCGACGCTCGCATCGGGGTTGACCACGAGGTGGACCGGACCCGCGGGGTCGTCGACGTCGACCCAGATCGACCGACCGAGCGGCTGCGCCCGGTAGGCCAGGTACTGGACGAGATTGGCGCGCGCATCCTCGACAGAAGCCGCGTACAGGGTCTGCGAGACGCCGTCGAGCGCCACCTCGGTCGAGCCGTCGGGGCGGATGATCGCGCGGGCCCGTGGCTGGTCGGCGGGCTGACTCATGACGGTGGATCTCCCCTGGATCTCGACGGCGACGTGCGGCACAGTCTGGCAGGGTTCGTCGGGTGCGCACCGCCGCCGCCCCCAGGCAGACGTCCCCACGCGAGTGGACGCTGACCGCCTGCGGGTCGACGGTGACCACCCGTGACGCAGCCGCGCGCCACGGAGCGCCGTGAGCACCGCGGTCCTCGTCGGGGTGCTGCTCTCCGCCCTCCTGCACGGCGCCTGGAACGCGATCGCCAAGGCGATTCCGGACCGCCTCGCGAGCTCGACCCTCATCGGCGCCGCATACCTCGCCCTCGGGGGCATCGGCGTCCTCGTGCACCCGCGACCGGACGCCGCCGCCTGGCCGCTGCTGCTCACCTCGGTCGTGCTCCAGACCGGTTACCTGCTGCTGCTGACCGCCGCCTACGCGCGCTCGCCCTTCAGCACGACGTACCCGATGGCGCGGGGGCTCGGCGTCGTCGGTGTCACCGGCGTGTCGGTGCTGGCACTCGGGGAGCGGCTGAGCGGACCGGCTCTGGTCGGTGTGCTCGCCGTCATCGCCGGGCTGCTCGCCCTCGCGGTCCGCCGCGGCGGCATCGGCCGCACCGCACTCGCCCTCACCGTGGCCGTCGGGGTCACGGTCGCGGCCTACACGCTCGTCGACGGCGTCGGCGTGCGCGCCTCCGGGACCGTGCTGGGCTACGCGAGCTGGCTGTTCCTCCTGCACGGCCTGGCCACGATCGCCGTCTGCGTGCCGCTGGGCCGACGGCGCCCGGGCTACGTCGCGACGCTGCGGCGCCACACACCCCTGGGGCTGCTGGGGGGTGCGCTCTCGGTCGCGACCTACGCCATCGTGATCTGGGCGCAGTCGCAGGCTCCGCTGCCCCTCGTGGCGGCGCTGCGCGAGACCGGCGTCGTGATGTCGGGCGTCATCGGCTACGTCGTGTTCCGCGAGCGCCCGACCGTGGTGCGCGTGGTCGCGGCGGTCGCGGTCTGTCTCGGCATCGTCCTCATCCGGGTCGCCGGCTGACGATCTCTAGTGTGGGGGGCATGAGCGTGCCGAGCTGGGTGGACCACACGATCTGGTGGCACGTGTACCCGCTGGGGGCGGTGGGCGCCCCCATCCGCGAGCCCGATGCTCACCCCGGCCCGCGGCTGCGTCACCTGCTCGACTGGCTCGATCACACGATCGAGCTCGGCACCAACGGGCTGCTGCTCGGTCCCGTGTTCGCCTCCACCAGCCACGGGTACGACACCACCGACTTCTTCCGCCTCGACACCCGCCTCGGGGACGACGCCGACCTGGACGAGCTCATCGCGCAGTGCCGACGACGCGGGCTGCGGGTTCTCCTCGACGGCGTCTTCTCCCACGTCGGGTACGAGCACCCGATGGTCGCGCAGGCGCTCCGCGGCGGTCCCGACAGCGAGACCGGCCGCCTCCTGGACATCGACTGGGACGCCGACGGCGGCCCGGCACCCCGGGTCTTCGAAGGTCACGGCTCGCTCGTGCGGATCAAGCACGACGAGCCGGCCGCCGTCGACCTCGCCGTGACGGTGATGACCCACTGGCTCGACCGGGGTATCGACGGCTGGCGGCTCGACGCGGCCTACTCCGTGCCGGCGACCTTCTGGGCGGCGGCACTTTCCCGCGTGCGCGAGCGGCACCCGGACGCGTGGTTCTTGGGCGAGGTCATCCACGGCGACTACGCCGCGTTCGTGGCGACGTCGACCGCCGACTCCGTCACCCAGTACGAGCTCTGGAAGGCGATCTGGTCGAGCCTGCTCGACGGCAACTTCTACGAGCTCGCGCACGCGCTGGGCCGCCACGACACGATGCTGGCGGACTTCACACCGAACACGTTCGTCGGCAACCACGACGTCACCCGTATCGCGACGACGGTCGGGTCCGAGCGCGCCCTGCTCGCGCTGGCGGTGCTCATGACCGTGGGCGGGATCCCGTCGATCTACTACGGCGACGAGCTCGGGTGGAGGGGGACGAAGGAGGAGCGGATCGGCGGCGACGACGCCGTCCGACCGCCCCTGCCCTCAGCCTCGGCGGCCCTCGGTGACGCGGCGGCTGAACCAGCGCTCGACGCCCACCGCGCGCTCGTCGCGCTGCGCCGGCGTCATCCCTGGCTCACCACGGCACGCACCGAGGTCGTCGAGCTCAGCAACGAACGCATCGTCTACCGCTCGGTCGGCGCCAGCGGCGAGATCCTCACCACCGAGCTCGATGTCACCGGCACTCCGACCGCCGTCGTCACGGCCGACGGAGCGACCGAGTGGCGCCTGCCCGGCTGAGTGTCAGCGACGTCCCAGGACACCACGCAGGAACTCGGCCTGGCCGAGATGGCGAGCGGCGTCGTCGACCACGCTCACCAGACGCGCCGCCATCGTGACGGGCGGGTCCCACGCCCGGTCGACCACCCGTCCGAGGTCGGGGTCGGAGGCCAGCAGCTCGGCGACCATCTGCTGCACGGCGGCGTGGTACTCCACGAGCACGTCGAGATCGACTGCGCCCACTCGCTCCACCTCGGCGTCGCCGTGACCGTAGCCGGTGTCGGAGGCCGGCAGGTCGACGCCGAGACGCTCGACGAACGCTGCGTGGCTCTGCTCGCGGCCGGCCAGGTCCGCCACCTGGGCATCCATCATGCGGGTGGTGTGCCAGACCAGCCAGGCGATGGAGTTGGACCGGCCGTCCAGCCGGTCGGCGGCGTCGTCGGCGGACAGGCCGTGCAGCACCGCGGGCACCGACTCCGCGATCCGGTCGTAAGCGTCCTGCAGCACGTCCGTGGCGTCGACCATGCTCACCAACCTACGCCGGATGCCCGACGCGACGGCCCGGTCCCGAGCGTCGCAAGTGGCTCCGGCACGGCCGACACGGTAGAACTACGAGGGTGAGCGAGGTAGGGACCGACGACATCGGCAGCTGGTTCTCCCCCGAGGAGCTGGCGGTCATCCGTCGACGGCTCCCGATCCTGTACGTCGACGCCGTCCCTGTGCGTGTCGACGCCGACGGCGTCATCACCTCGGTCGGGACTCTGCTGCGGACGCCGCGCGAAGGTGGCATCCAGCGCGCGCTCGTCAGTGGTCGGGTGATGTACCACGAGCGGATCCGCGACGCGCTCGCACGTCACCTCGACAAGGACCTCGGGCCGATGGCGCTGCCCCGGATCCCGGTCTCGCCGGTCCCCTTCACCGTGGCCGAGTACTTCCCGACGCCCGGCATCACGCTGTACCACGACCCCCGCCAGCACGCGGTCTCGCTGGCCTTCATCGTCCCGGTCGACGGCGACTGCGCGCCTCAGCAGGACGCTCTCGACATCGCGTGGTTCACCCCGGAGCAGGTCATCGCGCCCGAGGTGCTCGGCGAGATGGTCGACGGGCATGCCGCCCTCATCCGCACCGCGCTCACGATCACCGGTCGGATGATGTGACGCGCCAGCTGCCGAGGCTCACCCAGCCAGCGTCGCCGCGATGACGGGTGCGAGCGCCGTGAAGGCTCGCGAGCGGTGCGAGATCGCGTTCTTCTCCTGCGGCGTCAGCTGCGCATAGCTGCGGGTCTCGCCCTCAGGGCGGAACAGCGGGTCGTAGCCGAAGCCGCCCTCGCCCACGGGCTCGCGCAGCAGCTCACCGCGGACCACACCCTCACGGACCTCCTCGCGCCCGTCGGGTGTGACGAGCGCCCCGGCGCACACGAACTGCGCGCCGCGGTGCTCGGGGCCGATGTCGGCGAGCTGCTCGAGCAGCAGCGCGTTGTTCGCGGCGTCGTCGCGGGCGCGGCCGGCCCAGTAGACGGAGAACACACCCGGGCAGCCGCCGAGCACGTCGACGGCGAACCCCGAGTCGTCGGCGACGGCCGGCAGCCCTGTGTGCGCGACGAGTGCGCGGGCCTTGCGCAGCGCGTTCTCGGCGAAGGTGACGCCGGTCTCGGGCACGTCGGGACCGCCGACGTCGGCCGCGCTCACCACGGCGTCGGTGTCGATGCCGACCTGCGCGAGGATCGCCCGCAGCTCCTCGAGCTTGTGCGTGTTCTGCGTGGCGAGAACCAGCCGGGGAGTGCTCGTCATCGTGCGAGCGGACCGGGGACGGCGGGGCGGGCCAGCGTCTCGGCCAGCGCGTCCGCCTGCAGGCGAGCGAGCTCGGCCGTCCCGGCGAGAGCCAGATCGAGGAGCGCGTCGAGCTCCGAGCGCACGAACGGCGCACCCTCCGCGGTGCCCTGCACCTCGACGAAGCTCCCCGCCCCGGTGACGACGACGTTCATGTCGGTCTCGGCGCTGACGTCCTCGACGTAGGGCAGGTCGAGCATCGGGGTGCCGTCGATGATGCCGACGCTGACGGCGGCCACGGAGTCGGTCAGCACGGTCGCGTCCGGCTTGACGGCGCCGTGGTCGCGACCCCAGGCGATGGCGTCCGCGAGCGCGACGTAGGCGCCGGTGATCGCCGCGGTGCGGGTGCCGCCGTCGGCCTGGAGGACGTCGCAGTCGAGCACGATCGAGTTCTCGCCGAGCTGGCTGAGGTCGATGACGGCGCGCAGCGAGCGGCCGATGAGCCGTGAGATCTCGTGCGTGCGGCCACCGATCTTGCCCTTGACGGACTCGCGGTCCGAGCGGGTGGTGGTCGAGCGCGGCAGCATCGAGTACTCGGCCGTGACCCAGCCCAGCCCGGAGCCCTTGCGCCAGCGCGGCACCGAGTCGGTGAACGAGGCGTTGCACAGCACGCGGGTGCCGCCGAACTGCACCAGCACCGACCCTTCCGCGTGATCGGTCCAGCCTCGTGTGAACGAGACCGGCCGCAGCTGGTCGGGGGCGCGGCCATCGGCGCGCGTGGCGGGAACAGGGGCGTCAGCAGGAGCGGTCACGAGATTCGACTCTACCGATCCCCGACCCGCCCGCGGTCGGCCCGTCGTCAGCGCGCTCGTCGAATTCGTTGACGTTCTGCCGTCGCACCCAGAGGCGCGACGAGGTCGACGCCACCGGCAGAACGTCAACGAAAGCGATGATGGGGGCAGAACGTCAACGAAATCTCAGCCGGTGTTCTGCAGGCCCGCCGCGACGCCGTTGACGGACAGCAGCATGACGCGACGGAGCTTGGCCTCGGTGGCGTCGTCGGCGTCGTGCGCGCGGATGGCGCGCAGGGCGCGGAGCTGGATGAGGCTGAGCGCGTCGACGTAGGGCGAGCGCAGCTGCACCGCCCGGCCGAGGACACGGTGGCCGGCGAGCAGCCGCTCCTGCCCAGTGATCTTGACGATCCACTCGCGCGTGAGGTCCATCTCGGACAGCACGAGCTCGGCGAGGTCGTCGCGGTCGCCGAGGGCGAGGTAGCGCCTGGCGATCCGCAGGTCGGTCTTGGCGAGCGACATCTCGACGTTGTCGATCATCGTCGCGAACAGCGGCCAGCGCCGGTACGCCTCCTGCAGCCGGTCGAGGTCGCCCACGCTGGCGAGCGCGGTGCCGAGCCCGAACCAGCCGGTGAGGTTGATGCGGGCCTGCGTCCAGGCGAAGACCCACGGGATCGCGCGCAGATCCTCGAGCGAGGAGATCGACAGTCCGCGACGGGCCGGGCGCGAGCCGATGGCGAGCCACCCGACCTCCTCCTGCGGGGTCACCGTGGCGAACCAGGCGGGGAACCCGTCGGCCCGGACCAGCTCGTAGAAGCGCTCGCGCGAGGAGGAGTCCATGGTGGCGGCCACGTCGGCGAAGTCGCGCGCCGCGGTCGAGTTGCGCTCGCTGATCGACGGCGTCGCCTGCAGCAGCGTGGCCGCGGCCACCTGCTCGATGTGCCGGGACGCGATGACCGGGTCGCCGTAGCGGGCGAAGATCACCTCGCCCTGCTCGGTCAGCTTGAAGCGGCCGTCGACCGATCCCGGCGGCTGCGCGAGCACCGCACGGTTGGCCGGGCCGCCACCGCGCCCGAGCGCGCCGCCGCGGCCGTGGAACAGCGTCAGCGTGATGTCGTTGCGCTCGGCCCACTCGGCGATACGGCTCTGCGCGTCGTAGAGGGCGAGCGTCGCCGACACCGGCCCGACGTCCTTGGAGGAGTCGGAGTACCCGAGCATGACCTCCATGCGCCGGTCGGTGGCCTCCAGCCGCTCGGCCACCTTCGGGTGCTGGAGGATCTCGTCGAGGATGGTGACCGAGTTCTGCAGGTCGTCGAAGGTCTCGAACAGCGGGATCGCGTCGAGGACGGGTGCGTCCTCGGGCGACCCGAGGGCCACCTCGGCGAGCCGGTACACGTTGACGAGGTCCTGCGCGCGCTGGGTGAACGAGACGATGTAGCGCCGGGCGCCGACGATCCCGTACCGACGCTGCACGCTCGCGATCGCCCGGAAGGTCTCGAGCACCTCCTCGGTCATGTCGGAGAGCGCGCCGCCCGCCTCGATCTCCTCGATCGCCTTGGCGTGCACGGCCGAGTGCTGCCGCACCTCGAGCTCGGCGAGGTGGAACCCGAAGGTCTGCACCTGCCAGATGAGCGACTGCACGTCGCCGTAGGCCTTGCGGGCGTCACTGGCCGCGAGCGCCTCCTGCACCACCCGGAGGTCGGCGAGCAGCTCGTCGGCCGAACCATAG
>JBMDXU010000077.1:0-7676 GCA_048594485.1 Pseudactinotalea sp.
ACCCTCGCGCAGCAGTGCCGGTTCCGCGACTGCCTGCACAACGGCGAACCCGGCTGCGCCGTCGTCGCCGCGGTCGAGGCGGGCGACCTGCCCGAACGACGCCTGGAGTCGTGGTTCACGTTGCGTCGCGAGGCGGCCCGTCAGGCTGCGCGCGCCGACGCGCGCGTCGCCGCTGCGAAGACCCGCGAGGCGAAGCAGCTCTCGCGCTCCGTTCGCGCGATGAAGACCTCCGGGCAGATCCACACACGCTGAGGGTCGTCAGCCGGCTCGCAGCAGCCGGAGCGTCGCGAGGACGACGAGCGCCTGGGAAACGGTGGACGAACGTTGCACGTGAGACACGGTCCAGGGACGAATGTTTCATCTTCGTCACCCGTTCGCCTTCCCCCGGACACCTGGAGCCGCTAACGTCCCAGAACATCCCGTGTCCTGGATCACACCCCGAAGGGTCCTCGCATGTCCTCATCCCGGCTGCCACTCGCACGCCGAGCGGGGCGCTCCGTCGCCGCCGTGACCGCCCTCTCGCTCACCGCCCTCGGTCTCGCCGCGGTACCCGCGTTCGCGCAGACCACCGATGGTGACGTCTTCGTGAGCGAGCTCCACTACGACAACGCCAGTGGCGACACCGGCGAGGCCATCGAGGTCGAGGCCCCCGTGGGCACCGATCTGACCGGCTGGTCGATCGTGCTCTACAACGGCTCCAACGGTGCGCCGTACAACACGCGGACGCTCACCGGAGCGGTCGGCGCGAGCGGCGTCGTCGTCGCGGAGTACCCGACCGATGGCATCCAGAACGGCGCACCCGACGGCATCGCGCTGATCGACGCCGGCGGCGACGTCGTCGAGTTCCTCTCCTACGAGGGTGAGATGACCGCGGTCGGCGGACCCGCCGACGGCGTCACCAGCACGGACATCGGCGTCGTCGAGACGAGCAGCACGCCGGTCGGGCAGTCGCTCCAGAAGATCGACGGCGCCTGGACCGGACCCGCCACCTCGACGTTCGGGGTGCTGAACTCCGGTGGTGGCGACCCGGACCCGGACCCGGACCCGGACCCCGACCCCGATCCCGATCCGAGCGAGCCCCTGACGATCGCGGAGATCCAGGGCACCGGTGACGCCACGCCGCTGCTCGGCCAGACCGTCACCACGACCGGCGTCGTCACCGCGGTCTACCCGACCGGCGGCTTCAACGGCTACTACATCCAGACCGCCGGCAGCGGCGGCGCCTCCGAGCGCACCGCGTCGGACGGCATCTTCGTCTACTCCGCCGCAACGGTCGGATCCGTCGAGATCGGCGACCACGTCGAGGTCACGGGTGTGGCGGGCGAGTACAACGGGCTGACCCAGCTCACGGTCGCCGCCCGTGGTGTGACGCCGCTCGACGGCGCGTTCGAGCCCGTCGTCCCCGTCGCCGACTTCGTGGTCGGGGCGAGCGCGGCGGAGCGCGAGGCCTACGAGGGCATGCTCGTGGCTCCCGCCGACCGGTACGTCGTCTCCGACACCTACGCGCTCGGCGGGTTCGGCGACACCCGCTTCGGCTCGATCGGGCTGGGCGTGGACGGCCCGCTGGTCCAGGAGACCGACGTCGCCCTCCCGGGCACCGCCGAGTTCGACCAGGTCGCCGCGGACAACGCCGCTCGCGCCGTCACGCTCGACGACGGCCAGTCCGCGCGGACGCCGTTCAGCTCCGAGGTCCCCTACCTGACCGGCAACCCCGACATCCGCACGGGCGCCGAGCTGAGCTTCGTCGCTCCGGTGATCCTCGATTACCGGTTCCAGTGGAACTTCCAGCCGACGAGCCCCGTGAACGGCGACGGGTCGGCGGTCGTCACCGTCTCCGGTGGCAACACCCAGGCGGCGAACGCGGCTCCCGAGGACGTCGGCGGCGATCTGCAGCTGTCCTCCTTCAACGTGCTCAATTACTTCACCACTCTCGGCGTGGACCTCGCCGGGTGCGAGCCGTACACCGACCGTGACGGCGTCCCGCTGACGGTCTCGGGTGGCTGCGACGCCCGAGGCGCGTGGGACACGACGAGCCTGGAGCGTCAGCAGGACAAGATCGTCGCGGCCATCAACGGCCTCGGCGCGGATGTCGTCGCGCTCGAGGAGATCGAGAACTCGGCGGCGTTCGGCGACGACCGTGACGTCGCGCTGGGGACCCTGGTCGACGCGCTCAACGCCGACGCCGGTGCGGGCACCTGGGCGTTCGCGCCGTCGCCTGCCGCGACGCCGAGCGACGAGGACGTCATCCGGACCGCGTTCATCTACCGTCCGGAGGTCGTCACTCTCGACGGCGCGTCGACGATCCTCCTCGACGACCCCGCGTTCGCGAATGCGCGCGAGCCGCTGGCGCAGGCCTTCGCCTCCGTCGAGAACCCGGACTACTCGTTCCTCGCGATCGCCAACCACTTCAAGTCCAAGGGCGGCGACTGCGGGTCCCCGCCGGAAGGCTGCTTCGACGGTGACCGCGTCGCGCAGGCCGACGCGCTGACGGTGTTCGCCCAGACCACCGCCGAGGAGGCCGGTCTCGAGGACGTCTTCCTCCTCGGGGACTTCAACTCCTACAGCGCGGAGAACCCGGTCGTCGCGATCGAGGGAGCCGGCTACACCAACGTCAACGCCGAGCTCGCGCAGGAGACCACGTACGTCTTCGGCGGCAAGGTCGGATCGCTCGACCACGTGTTCGCCAACGCCTCGGCGTTCGACCGGGTCACCGGTGCCGATGTGTGGCGCATCAATGCCGACGAGTCCGTGCTCGCGGAGTACTCGCGGTGGAACTACTTCGCCAGCGAGCACGTCGAGCTGGGCACCCCGTTCCGGGCCTCCGACCACAACCCGGTGCTCGTGGGCATCGACGTCCCGGACGCCGAGCCGAGCGGGCCGACGACGATCGACATCCTGTCGATCAACGACTTCCACGGCCGGATCGCCGCCGACGGCCAGGCGGCCGGCGCCGCGGTGCTCTCCTGCACCGTGGACGGCTACCGCGCCGAGAACCCGAACACGGTGTTCGTCTCGGCCGGTGACAACATCGGCGCGTCGACCTTCGTGTCCGCCGTCGCCGACGACCAGCCCACCATCGACGTGCTCAACGCGATGGGCCTGCAGGTCTCGGCCTTCGGCAACCACGAGTTCGACAAGGGTCAGGAGGACGTCAACGACCGCATCCTCGACGCGGTCGACTTCCCGTACCTGGCGGCGAACATCTACGACGCCGACGGCGAGCACGCCTACGACGCCTACACGACGATCGAGTCGGGCGGCGTGACCATCGGGTTCATCGGCGCCGTCACCGAGGAGCTCCCCTCGCTGGTCTCCCCGGCCGGCCTGGAGGGTCTGACGATCGGTGACATGACGGAGTCCGTCAACGCGGTCGCCGCCGATCTGACCGACGGTGCCGCCGAGAACGGCGAGGCCGACGTGCTGATCGTCCTCGTGCACGACGGCGCCGCGACGCCGGACCTGGCTGCCGCCGCGGGCACGCCGTACGGCGACCTGGTCGACAACGTCGACCCGAGCGTGTCGGCCATCATCTCCGGCCACACGCACCAGGCGTACGTGCAGGAGGTCGACGGCGTCTGGGTGACCCAGTCGGCGCAGTACGGCGAGCAGCTCGGACACCTGCAGCTGGAGGTCGCCGAGGACGGCACGCCGACGGTCACGATGGCCGAGAACGTCGACATGGTGACCGCCGACGGACCGATCTGCGCCGGCGACCCGGAGATCCAGGCGATCGTCGACGAGGCGATCGAGCAGGCGGCGATCCTCGGTGCGGTGCCGGTCGGTGAGATCACCGACGACTTCCTGCGCGCGGTGCAGGCCGACGGCACGGAGAACCGTGGCGGCGAGTCGACGATCGGCAACTTCGTCGCCGACGTGCAGCTCTGGGCCGGCGAGCAGTCGGGCGCGCAGATCGCGTTCATGAACCCGGGCGGCATCCGTCAGAACCTCACCTACGCGGCCTCAGCCGACGAAGGCGACGGCGTCGTCACCTACGAGGAGGCGGCGGTCGTGCAGCCGTTCGCCAACACGCTGGTGGCGATGGACCTGACCGGCGCCCAGATCATGGCGCTCCTCGAGCAGCAGTGGCAGCCGGCGGGCTCGTCGCGGCCGTTCCTCAAGCTCGGGGTCTCCGAGGGCTTCGCCTACACCTACGACCCGACGGCAGCGGCGGGCGAGCGGATCCTCGGGGCGACGTTGAACGGCGAGCCGATCGAGGAGACCACGAGCTACCGCGTGATCGCCAACTCGTTCCTCGCCGCCGGCGGTGACAACTTCACCGCGCTGGCGTCCGGCACCAACCGGGCCGACACCGGTCAGGTCGACCTCGACGCGATGGTCTCGTACTTCGAGGCGCAGGGGGAGCCGGTCAGCCCCGACACCGTGCAGCGGTCGATCGGCGTCACGTGGACCACCGACCCGACCGCCACGCTGGCGGTCGGCGACGAGGTCGCGTTCGACCTCTCCTCGCTGGCCTTCTCCCGCGACGAGCCGAAGCCCAGCGAGGTGACCGTCACGATCGACGGCACCGAGGTCGGGACGTTCGACGTCGACACCTCCATCGTCAGCACCACCGACGAGGTGGGCCGCGCCACGGTGAGCGTCACGATCCCGGAAGGTGTGGCGGGCGAGGTCGTGCTGGAGGCGAGCGACGACGTCAACGGCGTGGTCCTGCGCCAGCCGCTCACCGTCGAGGACGAGGTCGTCGACACGACCAAGCCCGAGACGACGCTGGTCGCCCCGACCTCGGCCGGTCCGTTCCAGACCCTGCAGCTGCAGGTGGACGCGACCGACGACGTCGGTCTCAACCGGATCGTCGCGAACATCTACTCGGGCAGCACGTTGGTCCGGAGCACCCAGACCGCGGTGAACGGCGCCACGAGCGGGACCCACACGGCGACCGTGACACTGCCCGACGGCACGTACACGATCCGCTACAACGCCTCCGACCTGGCCGGCAACGTCGCCCAGACGAGGACGTTCACGGTGGTCATCGACGGCACCGGGCCGACCGTCACGGTCAAGCCGGGCGCCCAGTTCACGGTCGGCGGACCGGACGTGTACGAGATGGTGAGCTACAAGCTCTACGACGCAGGGAAGATCGACCGGTTCGAGCTCAACGGCACGGGCGGTGATCTCAGCAACAACGTCTGGTCGGACATCAACTACCTCGAGCCGGGTGTCCTCGGCGCCGTCGAGGGTGAGAACACCCTGGTGGTCTACGACGTCGCCGGCAACGCGACCACGGTGACGTTCACGCTCGAGGTCGACCAGCCGGACCCGTGGGAGCCGTGGAAGGAGTTCGCGAAGTGGCTCTGGAACCTGCTCAAGATCCTGTTCCCGTGGTGGCCGTGGCCGTGATGACGGCGAGGCCCGCCGGGGCCTGACGCCGTCCCGGTGACACGGAGGCGGGGGTCCCCACCGGGCCCCCCCCCCCGGGGGGGGCCGGCCCCGGCGGGGGGGGCCCGGGGGGGGGGGCCACCCCCGGCCCCCCCGCCTCCGGTGGTGTCAGGACCCGTGCTGTCGGGACCTGTGCTGTCGGGACCTGTGCTGTCAGGCCGTGCGGTGTCAGGACCCGCCGTGTCAGGACCCGTGCTGTCGGGACGCTGCGGCGCGTGCTCGCCGCGAGTGCGTCACGGCGAGGCGAGCGCGGCGAGCGGGATCGGGAGCCAGGAGGGGCGGTTGCGCGCCTCGTACACGGCTTCGTACACCGCCTTGTCGGCGACGTACGCCGCGAGGAGCGCGGCCTCGGCCGGAGTCTGGTCGGCCCCGGCGAGATAGCCGGACAGGAAGGCCGCACGGTTGCGGGCGGCCCACGCCTGCGCCGGGGCGTGGCGGTCCTGCTCGCCGAGGTCGGCGCTGAGCGCGCTCATCACGACCGCGTTGGCGGCGTAGTCGAACGAGCGGAGCATCCCGGCCACGTCGCGCCACACCGAGTCGGGCTCGCGACGCTCCGCGAGCGGCTTCGCCGGCTCGCCCTCGAAGTCGACGAGCTTCCACCCGACCACCGTCCGCAGCGTCTGCCCGAGATGCAGGTCGCCATGGACGCGCTGGACCGTCACGCCGTCGAGCGTGGCGACGGCGGCGAACGTCTCGCGGAGCCCGGCCTCGTAGGTGGCGAGCTCCGGCACGACGGCGAGCGCGTCGTCGAGCCTGCCGTTCATCCGCGCCGCCAGCGCGACCATGTCGTCCCGGTCGCGCGGCGACGTCCCGAACTGCTCGGCCAACGTGGTGTGCACCTCGGCGAGGGCCTCACCGAGCCGGTGGGACTCGTCGGCGAAGTCCCCGCCGGCCTCACGCGGCTCCAGCTCGCCGTCCACCGCCATCTCGGACTCGGCCATGAGGTTGCGCACCGAGGTCAGCGCGGTCTCCCAGCCGTCCGTCGCCGTCTTGAGGAACTGCTGCAGCAGCGCGAGCTGCAGGGGCCCCTGCGACGACGTCGACTCCAGCCACCCGTACAGGGCCGCGACGTGGTCCGACCCGGCGCGCGTCAGCACGTCGTGGATCTCGATGTCCGGGTTGACCCCGGGCGTGACCTTCCGGAACACCTTCATGAGCGAGTCGTCGCCGAACATCACCGACGAGTTCGACTGCTCGCCCGAGAACGCCGTCGACGCCGCCTCGGTGTCGAGCTCGTGACCCGGCAGACGACGGAACCGCAGCCCCGGGGTCTCGCCGTCGAGCGAGGGGGATGCCTCGCCGTCGGGGACGACGGCGGCGAACGCGGCGAGCCAGCCGGCCATCGCCTCGCGGTCGTGGACGGCGTCGTAGGCGTGCATCCACTGGTCGTCGCCCTCGTCGTGCCAGCTGATGAAGGCGTGCCGCAGCCGCTCCTGCGGCTCGGCGTACAGAGCGAGCGGCAGCTGGTACAGCTCGGTCGCGAGCGGCGAGTCGGCGTCGACGTCGAGGTACCGGATCCGGACGACGTCGATCACCACCCGCGGCTCGGTCATGGGCACGTCGATCTCGCCGATACGGGTGACGTCGACGACCTCGATCTCACGGCCCTTGCCGCCGAACCACCTCGCCCCGGCCAGGTACTCGGGCAGGGTGTGCAGCGGGAGCGGGCTGGGGGTGCCGGTGGGCAGGGGTTCGGTCATCGCGGGACCTCGCTGTGGGGGGTGACCAGGCGGAACCAGTAGAACCCGTACGACCCGAGGGTCAGCAGGTACGGCAGCTCGCCGATCGCTGGGAAGGGGACGCCGCCGACGAGCTCGACCGGGACGCGCCCCTGGAACTGACGCAGGTCTAGCTCGACCGGCTGCGGGAACCGGGACAGGTTGTTGACGCAGAGGATGACGTCGTCGGTGCCGGACCGGCCGCCGTCGGCGCTCTCCTCGCCGGGGACGACGTGCTCGCGGACGTACGAGAGCACCGACGGGTTGGAACCTCCGAGATCGGTGAAGGTGCCCAGCCCGAACGCGGGGTGACCCTTGCGGATGTGGATCATCCGGCGCGTCCAGTGCAGCAGCGACGAGGCGTCCTCCATCTGCGCCTCGACGTTGACGGCCTGGTACCCGTAGACCGGGTCCTGGATCACCGGCAGGTGGAGCCGCCCCGGCGTGGAGCGCGAGTAGCCGGCGTTGCGGTCGGGGGTCCACTGCATCGGGGTGCGGACGCCGTCGCGGTCGCCGAGCCAGATGTTGTCGCCCATCCCGATCTCGTCGCCGTAGTAGAGC
>JBMDXU010000078.1:0-4474 GCA_048594485.1 Pseudactinotalea sp.
TCGTCCTCGCGACGCTCCGGCTGCTGCGAGCCGGCTGACGACCCTCAGCGTGTGTGGATCTGCCCGGAGGTCTTCATCGCGCGAACGGTGCGCGAGAGCTGCTTCGCCTCGCGGGTCTTCGCGGCGGCGACACGCGCGTCGGCACGCGCAGCCTGACGGGCCGCCTCACGACGCAGCGTGTACCACGACTCCAGGCGTCGCTCGGGCAGGTCGCCGGCCTCGACCGCGGCGACGACGGCGCAGCCGGGTTCGCCGTTGTGCAGGCAGTCGCGGAACCGGCACTGCTGCGCGAGGGTCGCGATGTCGCCGAACGCGGTGTCGACGGCGTCCTTCGTGGCGACCACGCCGATCGAGCGGACCCCGGGGGTGTCGATGAGCCACCGGCCGCCGGGGAGCGCGATCAGCTCCCGATGCGTCGTGGTGTGCATGCCGCGGCCGTCACCTCGTACGGCACCAGTGCGCATCACCGACCGCCCGGTGAGCGCGTTGACCAGGGTCGACTTGCCGGCACCCGAGGGTCCGACCAGCACGAGGGTCGTCGCGTCCGCCAACGCGGCCGTCATCGCACCGATCCCCTCGCCGGTGGTGGCCGAGACGGCCAGCACCTCGACGCCGGGGGCGATGGACCGTGCCTGAGCGACCCAGTGGTCGGCGTCGTCCACGAGGTCCGCCTTGGTCAGCACGATCACCGGGGTCGCGCCGGAACGCCACGCGATCGTGAGCATCCGCTCCAACCGACCGAGCGACGGCTCGGGCTCAAGGTGCTCGACCACCACGACCGCGTCGACGTTCGCGGCGATCACCTGGACGAGCGAGGTCTTGCCGACGGTGTCCCGCACGAGCTCGGCGGTGCGCGGCATCACCAGGGCGCGATCGCCGTCGAGCACCACACGGTCACCGACCGCCGGGACGACGGCCTCCCCGACGGTCATCGGGAGCGTCCCGTCGCGGCCGGTCGGGTGCGTACGGCTTCCGGGGTCGCCGCTGCCGTCGTCCGGGACGATCCGGACGACACCCTTGTCCACACGCGCGACGCGCCACACAGCCATCGGCGCCACAGTACGAGCCGTGGCAACCGATTTCGCCGACCGGACCGATCAGCGCAGCGCGCGCAGGATGGCCTCCTCGTCGGCACGGCTCAGCCCCGCTTGCCGGTCGCGGTCCAGCCCGAGGCGCCGCTCGTCGCTGAGCGTCTCGTCGAGCAGGCGGCGATACGGCCGCCACTTCAGACCGGCCTCGCGCGCGCGGACCGAGGGGCGCGGGATCGCCAGCTCGTGGTCCGCGGGCAGCCAGAGCGGCAGGGATCGCGGCCCGCTCCAGTAGCTGACCCCGAAGGCGGTCCGCTGACCGGGGGTCGCCGTCACGACCTCACCGGTGTGCCCGGCCGCGGTCCTCGCGAGCGCCATCAGGTCGGCGAACGCGATCGGCTCGCCGAAGGTGTCGAACACCCCGTGCCACGTCTGCCCGGCGGCGCTCACGATCCAGGCCGCGAGATCCGCGGCGCCGATCGTCTGCACCACCTGCGTGCCGAGATCGGGTACCAGCACCGGACCCGAGCCTGCACGGGCGAACGCCGCGGCGTAGTAGCCGAACCTGTCCGAGCGGTCGCCGGCCCCGCCGATCAGGCCCGCGCGCGCGATCACCGCGCGGTCCCCGAGCGCCTCGAGCACGGCGTTCTCGCACGCGACCTTGCCCGGGCCGTAGTCCGCGACCGGGACCTGATCGGCCGTGGCGGGCTCCACGATCGCGTCCGTCTCGTCGCCCGCAGGACCGTCCATGGGCGCGTAGACCGAGCCCGTCGAGACGAGCACCCAGCGGGCGGCCCGCTCGCCGAGCGCGGCGACCGCCGACCGCGCCATCCCGGGCTGGCGTGTGACGTCGACGACGAGATCCCAGTCCCGATCCGCCACCTCGTCGTACGCACCGCGCCGGGTGCGGTCGACGGGGAGGAACGTCACGCCGTCGGGCACAGGATGACTACCACGGGCGAGGGCCGTGACCTGGTGCCCCTTCTTGACCGCGGCCTCACCGATGAGCCCACCGAGCCAACCGGTCCCTCCGAGCAGCAGCACGTCCATCGCCCCACCCTCCCACGCGAGACCGCCGTGGGTCGGCGCGTGACGCGCCAGGGCATGGCCGGTCGCGGACCGACCCCGTCGATCCGACCCGGCGGTCGCTCAGCCGAAGGCGCGCGGGAGGGTCGCCTCGCTCCGGTCGCGGAGCTCGGCGAGCGGCAGCGCGAGGCTCTCACCGCCGGGGAGCTCGAGCGTGAGGGCATCGCCGCCGGTCGTGCCGATGCACACCGCGGGGACGCCGTGCTCGTCGGCGAGCTGCCGCACCCGCTCGACCTCGTCCGACCCGACGGCCAGCAGGGCCCGCCCACCCGACTCGCTGAAGAGCGCAGTCGGCGCGTCGAGACCGCCGCCCACCTCCGCCAGCGAGACCGACGCACCCACACCGAAGCGGAGCACGCCGTCGACGAGCGTCTGGACCAGCCCCCCGGTCGAGACGTCGTGCGCGGCCGCGACGAGACCGTCGCGCGAGCAGCGCACGAGCACCTCGGCCAGCGCTCGCTCGGCCGCGAGGTCGACCAGCGGCGGGCGACCGCCGAGGTGGTCGTGCACGACCCCCGCCCACGCCGAGCCTGACAGCTCCTCACGCGTGGTCCCGAGCAGCACGAGCCCGAGGCCTGCGGCGCGCCAGCCGGACGGCGTCGCGGCCGCGACATCGTCCAGGACGCCGAGGACGCCGATGACAGGGGTCGGGTTGATCGAGGCGTCGATGTGACCGACCCCGACCTCGCCCGCGAGCGTGGAGTTGTACAACGAGACGTTGCCGCCCGTGACCGGGACGCCGAGCTCCACGCACGCGTCCGCCAGTCCCGTGATCGTCTGGACGAGCTGCCACATGGCGTCCGGGTCCTCGGGCGAGCCCATGTTGAGGCAGTCGGTCACGGCGAGCGGCCGGCCGCCGACGGTCGCGACGTTCCGGTACGCCTCGGCGAGCGCGAGCTGGGCGCCCGCGTACGGGTCGAGCTTGCTGAACCGGCCGTTGGCGTCGGTCGCGATCGCGACCCCGAGGCCGCTGGACTCGTCGACGCGGATGACACCGGCGTCGTCGGGCTGCGCCAGCGCGGTGTTGCCCTGCACGTACCGGTCGTACTGATCGGTGACCCACGCCTTGCTCGCCAGGTTCGGGGATCCGACGACGGCGAGCACTTGCTCCCGCAGCTCGCCGGCGGTGGTCGGGCGCGGCAGCGCCTCGGCGCCATCGGCGTTGAGGGCGTCCTGCCACGCGGGGCGGGCGTACGGCCGGTCGTAGACCGGCCCGTCGTGCGCGACGGTGCGGGGGTCGACGTCGACGATCCGTTGCCCGAAGTGGTCGATCGTGAGCCTTCCGGTGCCGGTGACCTCGCCGATGACGGAGGTCTCGACATCCCACTTCGCGGTGATCTGCAGGAACGCGTCGAGCTTGTCCGGGGCGACGACGGCCATCATGCGCTCCTGCGACTCCGACATCAGGATCTCGCCGGCCGTGAGGTTCGGGTCGCGCAGCAGCACCTTCTCGAGGTCGACGTGCATGCCGCCGTCGCCGTTGCTGGCGAGCTCGGAGGTGGCGCAGGAGATGCCGGCGGCGCCGAGGTCCTGGATCCCCTCGACCACCTTCGCCGCGTACAGCTCGAGGCAGCACTCGATGAGGACCTTCTCCATGAAGGGATCGCCCACCTGGACGCTGGGCCGCTTGGTCGGCTTCGCGTCGTCGAACGTCTCCGACGCGAGGATCGAGGCGCCACCGATGCCGTCGCCGCCGGTCCGGGCACCGAAGAGCACGATCTGGTTGCCGGTCCCGGAGGCGTTCGCGAGGTGGATGTCCTCGTGCCGCAGCACGCCCACGCACAACGCGTTCACGAGGGGGTTGCGCTGGTAGGACGGGTCGAACTCGGTCTCGCCGCCGATGTTCGGCAGGCCGAGGCTGTTGCCGTAGCCACCGACCCCGGAGACCACGCCGTGCACGACGCGCGCGGTGTCGGGGTGGTCGATCGCCCCGAACCGGAGCTGGTCCATGACGGCGACGGGCCGCGCGCCCATCGAGATGATGTCGCGGACGATGCCGCCGACCCCGGTCGCCGCACCCTGGTACGGCTCGACGTAGCTGGGGTGGTTGTGCGACTCGACCTTGAACGTCACGGCCCAGCCGTCGCCGATGTCGACGACGCCGGCGTTCTCGCCGATCCCGACGAGCAGGTGCTCGCGCATCTGCTCGGTGGTCTTCTCGCCGAACTGGGCCAGGTGCCGCTTGCTCGACTTGTACGAGCAGTGCTCGGACCACATCACCGAGTACATCGCCAGCTCGGCGTTGGTGGGGCGGCGACCGAGGATGTCGCGGATGCGCGCGTACTCGTCGTCTCGGAGCCCGAGCTCGCGGAACGGCTGCTCGACCTCCGGGGTCGCTGCGGCGTTCTCGACGGTGTCGG
>JBMDXU010000079.1:0-3157 GCA_048594485.1 Pseudactinotalea sp.
GCGACCCCGACCCCGCTGGGGGGCGTGGGTCTCGACGTCATCGCCGCGGAGGTCGCGGCCCGGCACGCCACCGCCTACCCCCGGAGCGGCATCCCGGCCGCCCACCGGCGGCTCGAGGTGGGCGGCGAGTACCAGTGGCGACGCGAGGGCGACCCGCAACTGTTCGACCCCGAGACCGTGTTACGGTTGCAGCACTCGACACGCACCCGACGGTTCGAAGTCTTCCAGGACTACACGAGGCGCGTGGACGAGCAGTCGCGCCGGCTGATGACGCTGCGCGGGCTGTTCTCGTTCGCCGAGGGTGTGCGCGACCCGGTCCCGATCGAGGAGGTCGAGCCGGTCAGCGAGATCGTGAAGCGGTTCTCGACCGGTGCGATGAGCTATGGCTCGATCTCCCAGGAGGCGCACGAGACGCTCGCGATCGCGATGAACGCGCTCGGCGGCAAGTCGAACACCGGCGAGGGCGGCGAGGACACCGAGCGGCTCCACGACCCCCGACGGCGCAGCTCCATCAAGCAGGTCGCGTCGGGCCGGTTCGGGGTGACGTCGGACTACCTGGTCAACGCCGACGACATCCAGATCAAGATGGCCCAGGGCGCCAAGCCGGGAGAGGGAGGCCAGCTCCCGGGGACGAAGGTGTACCCGTGGGTGGCGAAGACCCGGCACGCGACACCCGGCGTCGGGCTGATCTCGCCGCCGCCGCACCACGACATCTACTCGATCGAGGACATCGCCCAGCTCATCCACGACCTCAAGAACGCCAACCCGCAGGCGCGGGTGCACGTCAAGCTGGTCTCGGAGGTCGGTGTCGGCACGGTCGCGGCCGGCGTCTCCAAGGCCCACTCGGACGTCGTGCTGATCTCGGGGCACGACGGCGGCACGGGCGCCAGCCCGCTGACGTCGCTCAAGCACGCGGGCGCACCGTGGGAGATCGGACTGGCCGAGACCCAGCAGACGCTCGTGCTCAACAACCTGCGCGACCGGATCGTGGTGCAGGCCGACGGCCAGCTCAAGACGGGTCGCGACGTCGTCATCGCCGCGCTGCTCGGTGCTGAGGAGTTCGGCTTCGCCACGGCGCCTCTCGTGGTCTCGGGCTGCATCATGATGCGGGTCTGCCACCTCGACACCTGCCCGGTGGGTGTCGCCACGCAGAACCCCGAGCTGCGTGCACGCTTCTCCGGCAAGCCCGAGTTCGTCATGACCTTCTTCGAGTACATCGCCGAGGAGGTCCGCACGCTGCTCGCCCAGCTGGGGTTCCGCACGATCGCCGAGGCGGTCGGCGCGGTCGAGATGCTCGACGTGCGCGCCGCCGTCGAGCACTGGAAGGCCGCGGGCCTGGACCTGCAGCCGATCCTCACCAAGGTCGAGCTGCCGGAGGGGTCGTCGGCCCACCAGGTCAAGGCGCAGGATCACGGACTCGACCGGGCGCTAGACAACATCCTGATCGCGCGGGCGCAACCGGCGCTGGAGACGGGTCAGCCGGTGCAGATCAGCGAGCGTGTGCGCAACGTCAACCGGACCGTCGGCACGATGCTCGGCTCGGAGGTCACCAAGCGGTACGGCGCCGCCGGGCTGCCGAGCGGCACCATCGACGTCACCCTCACCGGGTCCGGGGGCCAGTCGTTCGGCGCGTTCCTGCCGTCCGGGATCACGCTGCGTCTGTTCGGCGACGCGAACGACTACGTCGGCAAGGGGCTGTCGGGCGGCCGTGTCATCGTGCGCCCGGACCGGTCGGCGACGTTCGCGCCGAGCCAGAACGTCATCGCCGGCAACGTCATCGCCTACGGTGCCACCGCGGGCGAGATCTTCCTGCGCGGCGTCGTCGGCGAGCGGTTCGCGGTCCGCAACTCCGGTGCGACGCTGGTCGTCGAGGGTGTCGGCGACCACGGCTGCGAGTACATGACCGGCGGCACCGTGCTGGTGCTCGGCCCGACCGGGCGCAACTTCGGGGCCGGGATGTCGGGCGGTACCGCCTACGTGCTCGACCTCGACCGGTCGCTCGTCAACGCTGCCGCGCTCGACTCGGGTGAGCTGAGCCTGTCCGAGCCGGACGAGGAGGACACCTCGATCATCCTCGGCCTCCTGGCCGCGCACCACGAGAACACCGACTCGCGGTTCGCCGCCGAGCTCATGGCCGACCGCGACGAGATCCGATCCCGATTCACCCGCGTGCTCCCGCCCGCGTACGCCCGCGTCACGGAGGTGCTCGCGCAGGCGAGCGCCGACGGTGTCGACGTGTCGGCGCCCGAGGTGTGGACCCAGGTCCTGGAGGCGACCCATGGCTGACCCGAAGGGCTTCCTGCGGCATCGCGAGCGCGAGCTGCCGCAGCGCCGCCCGGTCCCGATCCGGCTGCAGGACTGGCGCGAGGTCTACGACAAGCGTCCCGAGGACGGTCCCGCCCTGACGCGACAGGCGAGCCGGTGCATGGACTGCGGCATCCCGTTCTGCCACAACGGCTGCCCGCTCGGCAATCTCATCCCCGAGTGGAACGACCTCACCCGGCTCGGCCGGTGGGACGAGGCGATCGACCGGCTGCACGCGACCAACAACTTCCCGGACTTCACGGGTCGTCTGTGCCCGGCGCCGTGCGAGACCGCCTGCGTGCTCGGCATCAACCAGCCGCCGGTGACGATCAAGAACATCGAGGTCTCGATCATCGACCGGGCGTTCGAGGACGGCCTGGTCACCCCGCAGGTGCCCGGACGTCTCACGGGCTCCACCGTCGCGGTGATCGGGTCCGGGCCCGCGGGACTGGCGACGGCGCAGCAGCTGACGCGTGTCGGCCACACCGTGGCGGTCTACGAGCGCGACGACGCCATCGGCGGGCTGCTGCGCTACGGCATCCCCGAGTTCAAGATGGAGAAGTCGGTCCGGGACCGTCGGCTCGCGCAGATGGAGGCCGAGGGCACCCGGTTCCGCCCCGGGGTCGCCGTCGGGTTCGACGAGGGCACGACCGGCCCGGACCTGCTGGAGCGGTACGACGCCGTCGTGCTGGCCATGGGTGCGACCGTCAGGCGCGACCTGCCGGTGCCGGGCCGCGAGCTCGCCGGGATCCACCAGGCGATGGAGTACCTGCCGCAGGGCAACCGCGCGGCGCTGGGCCAGGTCGTCGAGGGCCAGATCACCGCCGAGGGCAAGGACGTCATCATCATCGGC
>JBMDXU010000008.1:0-8722 GCA_048594485.1 Pseudactinotalea sp.
CGGAGGGCGCGGGCGTCCGACCCCGTCCGTAGGGTGGCGGGCATGCCTCAGACGACACGCCGGCGCGGGCATCTCGCCGCGGCTGCATCCGTGGTGATCGCCGCCGGGTTCGGCCTCGCGGCCTGCAGCGACCCGGACCCGAAACCCGAACCGGTCGCCGCGGAGGGCGCGGCGGCACTCGCGAGCGGTGATCTGAGCGGGGCGCCGATCGACGACCCCGCGCTCGCGACCGAGCAGCTCGCGACCATCCTCGGCGACCTGGCCGAGTTCCCGCGCACGGTCGAGGTCGCCAGCGTCCAGGAGACCGGCGACGCCGACGAGGGCAGCGACGACCAGCGCGACGTCGACCTGCGCTGGAGGTTCGACATGGGTGAGGGGGCGGAGCCGCTCGAGCTCGCGTCGACGATGCGCGTCGAGCTCGCGGGGACCGAGGACGCGCAGGAGTGGGGCGCGATCTGGGACCCCGCGGTGGTGCACCCGCGGGCGACCGCGACGTCGACGATCACGATCGACCGGGTGGCGGGCGAGCGCGGCGACGTGACGGGCCGCGGGGGTCAGGTGCTCGTCGAGGAACGCCCGGTCATGCGGATCGGGATCGACAAGGCCAACCTCGACGAGGCCGAGTACGAGGAGGCCGCACGCGGGTTGGGTGAGGCGCTCGCCCTGGACGACGTCGACGGCTACGTCGAGCGTGTGCTCTCCGCCGGGGAGAAGGCCTTCGTCGTGGCGATCACGATCCGGCAGAGCGAGAGCCGCACCTACGGCGTCAACGACCTGCGCGGGCTGCTGGGCGTCCTCGTGGTCGACGATTTCCTCCTGCTCGCCCCGACCGCCGAGTTCGCACGACCGATCCTCGGATCTGTCGGTGAGGCGACGGCGGAGCTCATCGAGGCCTCGGACGGCCAGGTCGAGGCGGGGGACGTCGTCGGGCTCTCGGGTCTGCAACGCACCTATGACGCCCACCTGCGCGGAACTCCCGGGATCGACGTCGAGCTCACCGACTCCGGCAGCGAGGACCTCCTGCTGTACACCTCGGACCCCGTCGACGGCGAGGACCTCGCCACCACGCTCGACGCGTCCCTGCAGGAGTACGCCGACACCCGCCTGTCCGGTGTGGACTCGGCGAGCGCGATCGTCGTGCTGGAGGCCTCCAGCGGGAGCGTGCTCGCGGCGTCGTCCGGGCCGGGGAGCGAGGGATTCAGCACGGCGACGCTGGGGCAGTACCCGGCGGGCTCGACATTCAAGGTCGCGACCGCGCTCGCGCTGCTGCGCGCGGGCCTGACGCCCGACAGCGAGGTGCCCTGCACCCCGACGATCACGGTCGACGGCTACGAGTTCGAGAACTACCCGGGCTACCCGGCCGGTTCCGTCGGGACGATCCCGCTGCGCGAGGCGATCGCCCAGTCGTGCAACACCGCCCTGATCGCGCAGCACGAGAAGGTCACGGCGGAGCAGCTCGCCGCCGCCGCCGCCAGCCTCGGTATCGGCGCCACGATGCCGGCGGACGAAAGCTGGCCGTTCCCCTACTTCTCGGGGACGGTCCCGACCGACGCCACCGGCACCACCCACGCCGCCGACTTCATCGGTCAGGGCGGCGTGCTCGCGTCGCCGATGGCGATGGCGGGTGTCGCCGCGTCGGTCGCAGCCGGGGGGACGGTCACGCCCACTCTCGTCGAGCTCGACGGCGCCGCGACACCCGAGCCACCCGCCGTCGGGCTGTCGTCGGAGGAGGCCGCGGCGCTGCAGGAGCTGATGTACGGCGTCGTCGAGAACGGGAGCTCGACCTTCCTCCAGGACGTCCCCGGTGACCCCGTGGCCGCGAAGTCGGGCACAGCCCAGTACGGCACCGATGACCCGCCGGCGACGCACGCGTGGATGATCGCGTTCCAGGGCGACCTGGCCGTCGCGGTCTTCGTCGAGGTTGGTGACTACGGCACCGCCACGGCCGGCCCGATCATCGAGGACGTCCTCGATTACGCCGACTCGACCGACTGGCGGGGCGCCGCGTCGGACTGATCGCGCGGCCGGGCCGGGCCGGGACTGTCGGGGGCCGCGGGTAGCGTGAGGTGATGACGACGACGCGCGTGATCTGGTTCCGGCGCGACCTCCGGTTGCGCGACCATCCGGCGCTCGCCGACGCGGCGGCCGAGGGTGCGCGCGTGGTCGCGCTCTTCGTGCTCGACCCCAAGCTGCTCGACGGCGGAGCGCCGCGGGTCGCGTACCTGCTGCGCACCCTGGCGGCGCTCAAGTCAGACGTCCACGCCCATGGCGGGGTGCTCGTCCTGCGCACGGGGCGGCCCGAGCAGGTGGTGCCCGCGGTCGCCGAGGAGGCCGGCGCCGAGTCGGTCCACATCAGCGCCGACTTCACCCCGTACGGCGCCGCCCGCGACGAGCGCGTCGCGAAGGCGCTCGGCGACGTCCCGCTGGTGCGGACCGGCTCGCCCTACGCCGTCGCACCCGGCAGGATCGCGAAGGACGACGGCTCCCCCTACCAGGTGTTCACCCCGTTCTTCCGCGCCTGGACCGATCACGGCTGGCGCGCGCCGGCCGAGTCGGACCCGGCCGCCGTCAGCTGGGGTCGACTGACCTCCGAGGACCTCCCGGACGAGCCGGACCACGCGGCCACGCTGCCCGAGGCGGGCGAGCAGGCCGCCCTGGACCGCTGGCACGAGTTCTGCGAGGACGACCTGGCGAGCTACGACGCCCAGCGCAACCGGCCCGATCGTGACCGCACCTCACGGATGTCGCCGTACCTCAAGCTCGGCACCATCCACCCCCGGACGATGCTCGCCGACCTCGCCCAGCGGCGCAGCAAGGGCGCCGACTCCTACCGCCGGCAGCTGTGCTGGCGCGAGTTCTACGCCGCCGTGCTGCACTTCTGGCCCGGCTCGGCGCACGGGTACCTGAAGGACGAGCTCGCCGGCATGGCGTACGAGACGGGAGCGGCCGCGGACCGCGCGTTCGAGGCGTGGCAGCAGGGCCGCACCGGGTACCCGATCGTCGACGCGGGGATGCGGCAGCTGTTGGCGGAGGGCTGGATGCACAACCGGGTGCGGATGCTGACCGCGTCGTTCCTCGTCAAGGACCTCCACCAGGAGTGGACCCGAGGCGCCGCGCACTTCATGGACCACCTCATCGACGGCGACCTCGCCAACAACCAGCACGGCTGGCAGTGGGTCGCCGGCACCGGGACCGACGCCGCGCCCTACTTCCGCGTGTTCAACCCGGTTCTGCAGGGCAAGAAGTTCGACCCCGACGGCAGCTACGTGCGGCGATGGGTGCCCGAGCTGGCCGACCTGCCGGGCGCGGCCGTCCACGAGCCGTGGGACGCCGAGGGGGGCGTCCCGGATGGCTACCCCGAGCCGATGGTCGACCACCACGAGGAACGTCGCGAGGCACTGCGCCGGTACGAGGCGGTGCGCTGACGCGTTCGCGGTTTCGCGCGGTCGCACGGGATCGGCGACGCGAGCAGAATGAGAGCGGCCGGCGCTCACGCCGCCGTCGTGCGCGATCGCAGGAGGACACCATCAGCTCGCCGTCGAACAGCCGCCTCACGGTCGCGGCCGTGGGCATCGGAGCCCGCGCAGGTCTCGTGCGCCATCTCGCGCCCGCCGGCGCCGAGGTCGTCGTGGGTGTGGATCCGCGGCCCGGGGCAGCCGCCCGGCTCACCGAGATCGTCGGGCACGAGGTGCCCGTCCACGACAGCGTGGCCGACATGCTCGCGTCCGGGGTCGCCGTCGATGCGGCGATCGTGCTCACCCCCGATGACACCCACGAGGCTGTCGCCGTCGAGCTCCTCGACGCCGGGATCGCCGTCTACCTCGAGAAGCCGATCGCCATCACGACCGAGGGCGCCGACCGCATCCTGCGGGCCGCCCACCGCTCCGGCGCGAAGCTGTACGTGGGCCACAACATGCGTCACATGGACGTCGTCCGGCAGATGAAGGCCATCATCGACCGCGGTGAGATCGGCGAGGTGAAGGCCGTCTGGTGCCGTCACTTCGTCGGCGACGGCGGCGACTACTACTTCAAGGACTGGCACGCCGAGCGTGCTCGCGTCACCAGCCTGCTGCTGCAGAAGGGTGCGCACGACATCGACGTCATGCAGTGGCTGGCCGGCTCCAGCGTCCGTGACGTGACCGGCATCGGTGGGCTGGAGGTCTACGGGCACGTGCAGGATCGGCGCGACAACTCCGACCGGATCATGCAGGACTGGTACTCGCAGGAGCACTGGCCGCCGCTCGCGCAGACCGAGCTCAACCCCGTCATCGACGTCGAGGACATCTCGATGGTGATGGGCCGCCTCGACAACGGCGTGCTGCTCAGCTACCAGCAGTGCCACTTCACGCCCGACTACTGGCGCAACTACACCGTGATCGGCACCGAGGGGAGACTCGAGAACGCGGGCGACGGCGCCGGCGGCGAGATCCGGGTCTGGAACCGGCGCTCCGGGTACGTCGAGCGTGGCCACGTGCAGTACCCGATCGTCGACGGGGAGGGCGGGCACGGCGGCGCCGACCCGCTCACCGTGGCCGAGTTCGTCGAGTTCGTCCGGTCGGGCGCGCCGACCGACACCAACCCGGTCGCGGCGCGCGACGCCGTCGCCACCGGGGTGGCCGGTGCGACGTCGATCCGCGACGGCAGTCGCCCGGTTCACGTCCCGGAGGTGCCGCAGGACCTCGCGGACTACTTCACGCACCACCAGGCAGGCTCCTCCCGGTAGCGGGCGGTCAGGATCGCGCGGTCAGGCGGGCGAGGCCGTGACGGCCGACGGCGGCGAGCCGGGGGTGGTCGTCGGAGGAGTCGAGCAGGACGAGCGTGAGGTGGAGGGCCCAGGCGCGACCGCGACGCCAGAGTGCGTCGAGGTCGAGGGAGTGACCGACGGCGGCGTCGTACGTCGTGCGGAGCGTCGCGGCGTCGGCGGTCGAGAAGCCGAGCCACGCGATGGCGAGGTCGCAGGCGGGGTCGCCGGCCGTGATGTCACCCCAGTCGATGACAGCGATCAGCCGGTGCTCGCGCACCAGCACGTTGAGCGGGTGCAGGTCGCCGTGCACCCACAGCCGAGGTCCGGTCGCGCCCACCTCGAGGTCCTTCTCCCACCGTGCCATCAGCGTGTCGGCGCCGGCACCGACGATCCGCTCCGCGCGCTCGGCCACGAGGTCGGCTCGACCGCGCAGGTCGCCGCCGCGGAACGGGTTCGGGACCACGCCCGACGGCGCCGGCACGTGCAGGGCGGCGAGGAACCGGCCGAGATCCTCCGCCACCGGTGACCGGGAGGCCGTGGGCACACCGAGGACGTCGCCGTCGACCCACGGCACCACCGACCAGTGCCACGGGTATCCCGCCGCGGGGACCCCCGTGCGCACCGGCGCGGGCACCGCGACGGGCAGGCGTGAGCGCAGCTCGGGCAACCACGCCTGCTCGTGCTCGATCAGCTCGGCCGCCAGCGCGCGACGGGGCACACGGACGAGCAGATCACCGCCGAGCCGCAGCATGACGTTGTCCCAGCCGAAGGAGAACGGCTGCAGGTCGCGACCCTCGAGCAGGTCGGGGTGCTGGCTCTCGAGGAGGCCGCGCACGAGGTCGAGGGTCACGTCGACCTCGGCGGCCGGGATCCGCGCCATCCTCACCGCCCTCCCCGGACGGGGCGCGGCCGCTCGCTCGCCCGCGACGACGACCTCGCCGTGGCGACGAGCTCGGCGACGAGTGCCGGTGGCCGCGTCGGCCCGGTCCAGACGGCTCGGAGCGCTCGCCGGATCGGGAGATCGGCCGCAGCGACCTCGACGAGCGTGCCGTTCGTGACGGCGTCGAGCACGGCGTGCCGGCTGAGCACCGCCGGGCCGCTGCCCGCCTGCACGGCGACCCGGACGGCGGCGTTGGACGCGAGCTCCAGCGTCGGGGCGACGACGCCGACGGCGTCCTCGAGCGCGGTCCGCGTGCCCGATCCCGACTCCCGCGTGACGAGCCCGACCTCGACGAGCTCCACCGTCGACACCGGCGTGCGGCGACGCGCCCACGGGTGACCGGGCGCGACGACGAGCACGAGCTCGTCCTGGGCGACAACGGCATGGTTCAGATCGCGTGGCGCCTGCGGGCCCTCGACGAAGCCGAGGTCGCAGCGACCCCGGCGAACCTGGTCGAGCACCGACTCGCTGTTCTGCACGGCGACCGTGATCGTGACGTCCGGGTGCCTGGCCCGGAATGCCGCCAGCCAGCGCGGCAGCAGCTGCTCCGCGATCGTCTGCGAGGCGGCGACCGCGAGCCCGGCGCCGCCGTCGACGGCGAGACCCGCCGCGCCGTCGAGCATCGCCGACGCCGCACGCAGCAGGTCGCGGGACCACTCGACCACAAGCAGGCCGGCGGGCGTGAGCGTCGACCCGGAGGTCGACCGATGCAGCAGCGGGATGCCGAGACGACGCTCCAGCCGCGCGACCGACCGCGTCGCGTTCGGCTGCGCCATGCCGACAGCGCGCGCCCCGGCGGAGAGGCTGCCGTGATCGGCCACGGCGACCAGCAGCTCGACGGCGGTGAGGTCCGGCCACGACGCGGGCATATGCGCAGGATATAGCGCGATGCCGGTTCGCCGGCTACCGCCGGCCGCCTGCCGGGGGAACGCTGGCACGGTGACGATCGCCCCGCCCGCCGTGCGTCCGAGTTCCGTGCGCCCGAGCTCCGTGCTGCCACCCGCGGGGCCGGCGTGGTTCGGATCGGTCATGGGCACGGCGATCCTGGCCACCCTGCTGCCGCAGATCGCCCCGGGCGTCCGCGGTGTCCCGGTGCTCGCGCACCTCGTGCTCGTGGTCGCGTGGGCGGCGCTCTCTTTCCTGGTCGCGTCCTCCGTGCGTCGATGGCGGACTCCGGGCGCGCTCGCGGCGACGATCGCCGACCTGCCGTCCGCGGCGCAGTGGGGGATGGTGAGCATGGCGCTGCTCGCCGTCGGGGCCGCGACGTCGACCGTGATCGGGAGCTGGCCGGCGCTCGCGGCGACCGCCTGGGCCGTCGACGGCGTCCTCTGGGTTGTCGGGACGGCGCTGGGGTTCGTGACGGCCATCGGGTTCGCCGCCCGCCTCGTCCGGAACCACCCGGGTGAGCCGACCACGGTCTGGGGTCTCGCCGTCGTCCCTCCGATGGTGTCGGCGACCACCGGTGCGGCGCTCGCGCCCCACGCGGGTCCGCTGGCCGGCGTCGTGCTGACGACCGCGGCCGCGGGGTTCGTGGTGTCGCTGTGCCTCGGCACGATCGTGTTCGGGGTGGCGTACCACCACCACTGGCGTGACGCGCCGGTGCCCGTGGCGGCGTCGGCGTCGGCGTGGATCCCGCTGGGGATCGTCGGGCAGTCCGTCGCCGCGGCGCACACGCTCGTGGCGGCCGCGGGCGAGGATCTCAGCGCTCACGGCCGAGACGTGGCCGACGCCCTCGCCCACGGGTACGGGGTCGTCATGCTGGTGGCGGGCGTCCCGCTGGTGGCCTGGGCGATGGTCGTGACGGTGCGCGGTTTCCGTGCCCGCATGCCGTTCACCCCCGGGTGGTGGGCGCTGACGTTCCCCGTGGGCACCCTCGCCCTGGGAGCGCATCTGCTCGGCGCCGCCGCGGGATGGCGGTGGCCGGGCGTGGTCGCCGCCGCCGCGCTCCTCGCTCTGGTCGGCACGTGGACGCTGTGCACCGCCGCGACGGTGACGGCGATCGTCAGCGGCGCGCGGACGCCTGCGCGCGACTGAGTCGGTGCTTCGCCTTCTCGACGGCGGCCTGCGCGGCGAGGTCCATGGCGTCGGCCTCGGCCGTGGCGTCCTGGGCGGACTGGAGATCGGCGGTGAGCGGGTCGAGCCGGTCCTCGAGCGACTCGACCTCGCGCAGCAGCTCGTCGAGCTCGGCGCGCAGCTGGAGCACCTGCGCCTGCAGGGTGCGCACCTTGTCCTTCCTGGCGCGCACGATCTTGCCGGTCTTGGCCGCCGCGGCCTCGGCGACGGTCAGCTCGGCCTTGGCGTCGGTGACCTCCTTGGCCGCCTTCGCGCGTGCGGAGGCGCGGCGGGCCGAGAGATCGGTCGGGGCGTCGGCGCGGGGCGTCGACGGCGCACCCGACGCGGCGTCGATCGGGACGGCGAGGGAGCGGCTGAGGTCGACGTCGTCGAGCCCGGTCGCCTCGATCGTGCTGACCAGCACGCCGCTGCGCACCGCCTGCGCGGCTCGTTCGTCGGTCATCGCCGCGTGCAGGGTGCCCTGCACCTGCTCGGTGACCACGGAGCTCACACGCTGCCCGAGCTCCGACGCCAGCGTGGCGCCCTCCCTGGCGACGGTCGCCGTGAGCGTGCGACGCTGCGCCGTCAGCGCGCGCAGCGTGGCGGCGTCCATCTCGTCCTGCGCCGAGCGCAGCTCCTCGCCGAGCGCGACCAGGTCGCCGATCCGCTCCGGGAGCTGACGCACCATGAGGTTGACCACCCAGGCCGCGACCGACGCCTTGGGCAACGCCTTCACCGCAGCCGCCAGGACGCCGTCGCCCTCGGTCTTCGCCCGCGCGGCCCGCGCGTTGCGGGCGGCCGTGAACTCGCCCGGCGGAAGGCCGTAGAGGTCCCGCGCGATCTCGACGAGCTCGCCGGACGCCGTCGGCTCGGACGCCATCCGCACGACCTCAGGCGTTGGAGCTGTTGATCACACCGTCGTCGGCGAAGTCCTCGACGACCTTGCGCACGAGGATCGCGTTGACGATCAGCGCGATGCCGAACAC
>JBMDXU010000080.1:0-4548 GCA_048594485.1 Pseudactinotalea sp.
TCGAGCAGCAGGTCGCGCGAGGCGTAGTCCGGGAACCGCGTCAGGTGGTCGGTGAACACGTCCGGCCCGGCCCCGGCCACGAACCCGGCGGTGATCTTCTGCCAGTAGTCGTCCCACCCGTACTGGCTCACGCGGACCTGGACGTCCGGGTTCTCGTCCTCGAACGCGTCCACGCAGGCCTGGTACGCCGGGAGCTGGTTCGCGTCCCACAGCCAGTAGTCGAGGGCGACCTCCCCCGCGGCCCCCCCCTCGGCGGCGCACCCGGCGGCCACACCCGTCGCCGCGAGGGCGACCGCTGCTGCCGCCGCACCCCGGCGCACCGCACGCGGGCTGATCGTTCGGTTCGTCATCGCCGTGCTCCTCACTTGATCCCGCTGAAGCCGATCGAGCTCACGATGCGCCGCGCGAACGCCATGAACAGGACCAGCATCGGCAGCGCCGCGACCAGGGTGGCCGCCATCAGTCCCGCCCAGTCCGGGCCGGTCTGCGGCGTCTGCGCGTTGAAGTTCCCGAGCGCGACCGTGAGCACGCGGGAGTCGTCGGTGTAGGACACCATCAGCGGCCAGAAGTAGTCGTTCCAGGACCCGATGTAGGTGAGGATCGCGATCGTCGCGATCGGCCCCACGGTCATCGGGATCGCCAGCGCGAAGAACACGCGGACCTTGGACGCGCCGTCGATCAGCGCCGCTTCCTCGACCTCGGTCGGGATGTTCATGAAGAACTGCCGCAGGAAGAAGATCGCGAACGGCGTCATGAACAGCCCCGGCAGCATGATCCCGAGCAGGGTGTCGATCAGTCCCAGCTCGCGGACGAGCAGGAAGTTCGGCAGCAGGGTGAAGATCGTCGGGACCATCAACGAGAGCAGGAAGATCGCGAACACCTGGTTCCGGCCCCGCCACCGCAACCGCGCGAACGCGTACGCCGCCATCGCCGAGAAGAACACCTGGCACACGGTCACACCGGTCGCCACCACGATCGAGTTGCCCAGGTAGCGCCAGAAGTCGATCGAGGCGCCCGAGCCGCCCTCGGCGATCGCCTGCTCGACCGACTGCATCCCGAAGACGCGGGCGAACGCGCCCCACCCGAAGCCGACCGGCAGCGGTGAGCTCGGATCGACGTAGAGGGCTGCGTTGGACGAGAGCGCGGTCCGCAGGATCCAGTAGAACGGGAACAGCGTCACCAGCAGGACGATCACCATCACCACCCAGGCCAGGATGCGGCCAGGCGTGGGTCGGGGGCGTCGACGGGCCGGCGGAGCCTGCACAGCGGTGGTCATCGTGCCTCCTCAGTCCAGGTCCGTCTGGCCGGCGCGGGTGATCCGGTACTGGATCACCGTGACCACCATCAGCACGAGCAGCAACGCGACGCTGAGCGCCGAGGCGTACCCGAAGTCGAACCGGGCGAAGGCGTTCTCGTAGATGTACATCTGCAGCACCCGGCTGGCGTCGACGGGTCCACCGCTCGTGGTCACGGCCACGGTGTCGAACACCTGGAACGACCCGATCACGGAGACGATGAGGACGAGCCCGAGGATCGGTCGCAGCAGCGGCATCGTGATGCTGAAGAACGATCGGACCTCGGACGCGCCGTCGACCCTCGCCGCCTCGTACAGCGTGGGTGGGATGGTCAGCAGGCCGGCGAAGATGAGCAGCGCCGTGTACCCCATGTGCCGCCACACGTTGACCAGCGCGATGGTCGGGATGGCCCAGGCCTCGCTGGTGAAGAAGCCGATGCGGTCCAGACCGAGCCACTCCAGCGCGCTGTTGCCGATGCCGAGCTGGAAGTCGAGGACCCAGAGGAAGACCAGGGCGGCGACGACGTTCGAGACCAGGTACGGCGTCAGGATGAGCGAGCGCAGCAGGATCGACTGGCTCAGTCGCTGCATCAGCACGGCGATGAGCAGGGCGACCACCGTCTGCACGCCGATGTTGATGACGACGTAGAGCGCGGTCACCCGGACGGCGTTCCAGAACACCGGGTCCGCGAACATCCGTGTGTAGTTCTCGACGCCGATGAACGCCGCCGGGGTGAGCACGTCCCAGGACGTGAAGCTCAGCCAGATCCCGCGCACCAGCGGCCAGAAGTAGAAGACGACCAGCCCGATCGTCGCCGGCAGGATGAACAGCAGGGCCAACCGCGTGTCGTCCCGACGCCGTCGGCGTGGTGTGTCGGCCGCCGTGGCCATGGTGCCTCCTCGCATCGTCGCTCAGGTGGTCGCTCGCGTGATCCCTCGCTGGTTACGCGAGTAACCACGTCCACCATAGCGGCGGTCCGCGCCGAGCGCACCGCCCGCCGCCGGCGCGGCCGATGTCACCGTGCGCGGATACCGTCAGCACGTGGACGTGCTCGCGGTGCCGCACGGCGACGGCGTGCGCGTCGTCGTCCCCGACGGCGACGCGGACGGCGTGGCGGTGGCGTCGGAGCAGCTAGGCGCCTTCGCGGACTCGCACGACGGCGCCCGATGGGTGTGGCCGAGCACCGCCGCCGTCTATCCGCGGCTGCTCGCGGCCGGGGTGCGCGTGACGCGGTGCCACGACCTGCGCCTGGCCGCACGCATCCTGGACGCCCTAGGGGGCGGCCCGTCGGCTCCCTCCGTCGGCACCGCGGCCGCGCCGCGCTGGCTGCACGACACGGTGCCGGCGACCCACCAGCGCACGCTCCTCGACGACCTCGACAGCGCCGACGACGTCCCGCTCGCCGATGTCGGCGCCGAGCACCGGCGCCAGCAGCGCCTTGTCGCAGCGTGCGAGGAGCCCGGCCGGATGCGGCTGCTGCTCGCGGCCGAGTCCGCCGGCGCGCTCATCGCGGAGGAGATGCGTGCGGACGGTCTCCCGTGGTCGCGCGAGCGGCACGAGGCCCTGCTGACCGAGGCGCTGGGACCCCGACCTCCGGCGGGGTACCGGCCGGCGAACCTCGAGCGCCTCGCCGTCGAGATCTCGCGGCACCTCGGCGCACCGTTCCTCAACCCCGACTCCCCCGTCGAGCTGCTCAAGGCCCTGCGGGCCGCGGGGCTGGACGTGTCCTCGACGTCCAAGTGGGACGTCGGCCGCCACGACCATCCCGTGGTGGCGCCGCTGCTGGAGTACAAGAAGCTGGCGCGCCTGCTCACCGCGAACGGCTGGACGTGGCTCGACACGTGGGTCGAGCCCGGCACCGACGGCCGTGCCGACCGGTTCCACACCGACTACGTGCCGGGTGGCGTGGTCACCGGCCGGTGGGCGACCAACGGCGGCGGCGCGATGCAGATCCCCAAGTCGCTGCGTGCCGCTGTCGTCGCCGATCCCGGCTGGCGGCTCGTCGTCGCCGATGCCGCCCAGATCGAGCCCCGGGTGCTCGCCGCGATGGCGCGCGACACCGATCTGGCCGCCGCCGGGGCCGGGCGCGACCTCTACGCCGGTCTCGTGGAGGCAGGCGTCGTCGACACCCGGCCGCGCGCGAAGGTGGGCATGCTGGGCGCCCTCTACGGCGGCGTGACCGGCGAGTCGGGGCTGGTGCTGCCGCGGCTGCGGCAGGCGTACCCGCGCGCGCTCGGGCTCGTCGACGCCGCGGCCCGCACGGGTGAGCGCGGCGGCACGGTCCGCACCTGGCTGGGTCGCACGTCACCGCCGCCGGGCGCCGGCTGGCAGGAGGTGCAGCACGCGGCCGCCGTCGTCGAGGCCAGTCAGGGCGACGAGCGGCGCGCCCGCAGCCAGGCGCGCAACTGGGGTCGCTTCACCCGCAACTTCGTGGTCCAGGGCACCGCGGCGGAGTGGGCGCTCTGCTGGATGGCCGAGCTCCGGCGTCGCCTGGTCGCGCTCGCGCCCATCGGCGACCCGACCTCACCCGGCCAGGGGCGGCCGCACCTGGTGTTCTTCCCCCACGACGAGATCGTCGTGCACACGCCGGCCGCGCTCGCCGCCGACGTCGCCGCGCTCGTGCCCGACGCGGCCGCGGCCGCCGGGACCCTGCTGTTCGGCGACTTCCCGATCACCTTCCCGCTGGACGTCGCCGTCGTCGACACCTACGACCAGGCGGAGGGCGGCCCCACGACGTAGGCTCCGGGCATGGCACACGTCCGTCCCGAGGTGCCCGGTCCGGGGCAACGATCGGTCTGGGACTTCCCCCGCCCTCCGGCCTACGAGCGCTGGCACGAGCGGGTCGAGATCGTGCTCGGAGGACGGGTGATCGCGTCGACGGTCGAGGCCTGGTGCGTGCTCGAGACGTCGCACCCGCCCACCTACTACCTGCCGCGGACGGCGTTCGTGGCCGGCTCTCTGCGCCCGTGCGAGGGGCGGTCCGTCTGCGAGTGGAAGGGCGTCGCGAGCTACCTGGACGTCGTCGCCGGGGATGTCGTGGCGGCGCGCGCGGCGTGGACCTACCCGCAGCCGCGCGGCGAGGCGTCCGTGCTGGTGGACCACGTCGCCGTGTACCCGGCCGCGATGGACTCGTGCACGGTCGACGGCGAACAGGTGCGACCGCAGCCCGGCGGCTTCTACGGCGGCTGGGTCACCTCACGGGTCGTCGGGCCCTTCAAGGGCGCGCCCGGGACGCAGGGCTGGTAGGCGGGAC
>JBMDXU010000081.1:0-12493 GCA_048594485.1 Pseudactinotalea sp.
GATCGAGCCCGGTCTCATCCGGCTCGTGACGTCGTGGTCTACCACGGCCGACGACGTCGACACCGCCCTCGCAGGCCTGCCCTCCGACGCCATGTGAGAAGGACCTGACGCCAGCTGCCTCCGACGCGTCGATGCGGCGACGGAGGCCCGCTGCCGTCAGACCTCTTCCCTCACGCGTTCCTCAGCCGGTCACGACCGACGCGTTGACGTCCGTGATCGTCCCCGCAGCGGCGGCCTCGGGGGTGGTGGAACCGAACCGCACGTCGGTGAGGTAGCGGGTGAAGACGTCCTGCGCGCCGCTGGTGCCCGTGGGCTGCACGGCCGGTGTCGTCGAGATCTCCGCGAGCACCGCCGTCAGGAACTCGACCACGTAGGTGTCCGTCGGGGTGAGGTCGGCCTCGAAGCCGGCCACGAGCTCCGGGTTCGAGGGCACGCCGCGGTTGAGGAGCTGGATCGCGTTGGCGGCCGGGTCGTTGACGAGGAAGTCGACGAGTCGGGCGGCGCCCTCGGGCACCTCCGAGCGCGCCGAGATCGACCAGAACATCGACGCCTTCCCGAACAGGCCGTTCTCGGTCGCGACACCGGTGACCGACGGCGGCCGCAGCATCACGATGTCCTCGCTGCCGACGGCGGTGCGGATGCTGCCCAGCTGGTTCGTCCACGCCCAGGTCAGACCCGCCTTGCCGACGCTGAACGCCTGCTGCTCGAGCGAGAGCGTGCCCTCCTCCTGGGTGCGGGAGGCGTCGAGCGTGGCACCCGAGTCCTGCAGGTCGAGGTACCACTGGAACCATCCGGCGAGCACGTCCTCGCTGATCGCCATGCCGTCGGACTGCCACAGGTCCTGACCGTGCTGGCGCGCCCAGATGGTGAGGTCGGCGTAGGAGCCGCCGCCGGTGATCCCGACGGCGTCGTCGACCTCGTCGGAGACGGTCGTCGCGATCGAGGCGAGGTCGTCCCAGGTCCAGGTGGTGTCGTCGGGCATCTCGACGCCCGCCGCCTCCAGCACGGCCGGGTTCGCGAGGATGACCCACGCGTTCTGACCGGTCGAGATGGCGTAGAGCGTGCCGTCGATACGACCGGAGTCCAGATCGGAGGCGGCCACCTTCGAGATGTCGATGTCGAGCTGCTCGAGATCGGCGAGCGCGCCGCGGCCCGCGTACTCGGCGAGGTACTTGCCGTCCATGTTGATGACGTCGGGCTCGTCGGCGGCGGCCATCTGCGTCGCCAGGCGATCCCAGTACCCGCCCCACTCGGCGGGCTCGAGGGTGACCGCGATGTCGCTGTTCACCTGGCCGAAAGCATCGACCATCTCGGCCGTGAACTCCTGGTAGAAGGCCGGTCCCCAGAAGGTGAAGCGGACCGTCTCGCTGCCGTCCGCGCCGCCGCCGGTGGCGTCGCCGTTCCCACCCGATCCACGGCTGCACGCCGTGAGCGCTGCTCCGATGCCGGCACCCGCCATCACCAGGAGGCTGCGCCGACTGAATTGTGTGCCCATGTTCCCAACCTCCGCGTCGACTCTGATCGCGACGGCGCTCATCGACGTCGATGAACCCGTTCGGACGGTCGTCATCGTGGCGGCCCGCGCGGACGCGTGGAAACCGCTTGCCGCATGTTGTCCGGGCGGTGCGTCAGCCGAGAGCGTCGGAGACGACCTGGCGGGCGGCGTCCTGCACCTGCTCGAGGTGCTCCGGGGAGACGAACGACTCGGCGTAGATCTTGTAGACGTCCTCGGTGCCAGAGGGCCGGGCGGCGAACCACGCGTCCGCGGTCGTGACCTTGAGACCGCCGATCGAGGCGCCGTTGCCGGGGGCCGTCGTGAGCCGCCCGGTGATCGGCTGCCCCGCGAGCTCGGTCGCGGTGACGGCGTCGGGGCTGAGCGAGGCGAGCCTCGCCTTCTGCTCGCGGTTCGCCGGCGCGTCGACACGCGCGTACCAGCTCTGCCCGTGCGCGCCGACCTGCGCCTCGTGCAGCTGCGACGGCGTCCGGCCCGTCACCGCGATGATCTCCGACGCCAGCAGCGCGAGCAGGATGCCGTCCTTGTCCGTCGTCCAGACGGTGCCGTCCTTGCGCAGGAACGACGCGCCCGCACTCTCCTCGCCGCCGAACCCGACGCTCCCGTCGAGAAGCCCGGGCACGAACCACTTGAAGCCGACGGGCACCTCGAGAAGCGTCCTGTCGATGCCCGCGACCACACGATCGATCAGCGCCGAGCTGACCAGCGTCTTGCCGACCCCGGTCCCGGCCGCCCAGTCGGGACGGTGCGTGAACAGATACTCGATCGCGACGGCGAGATAGTGGTTGGGGTTCATCAGGCCGCCGTCGGGGGTGACGATGCCGTGCCGGTCGGCGTCGGCGTCGTTGCCGGTCGCGACGTCGTACGGGGCGTCGGTGCCGCCGTCACCGTTCATGATGTGCCGCAACGAGGCCATCGCGTTCGGGCTGGAGCAGTCCATCCGGATCTTGCCGTCGGTGTCGAGCGTCATGAACGACCAGGTGGGGTCGACTCGCGGGTTGACGACCGTGAGGTCGAGCCCGTAGCGCTCGCCGATCTCGCCCCAGTACGCGACGGCGGCGCCCCCGAGCGGGTCGGCGCCGATGCGGACGCCGGCGGCGCGGATCGCGTCGATGTCGAGGACGGCGTCGAGGTCGTCGACGTAGGTGAGCAGGTAGTCGTGCTTGACCACGGTCTCGGCGCCGAGCGGGTTCGCTGCGCGGGGCACGTCGCCGACGCCGGAGCGCAGCAGCTCGTTCGCCCGCGCGGCGATCCATGCGGTCGCGTCGGAGTCGGCGGGTCCGCCGGTGGGCGGGTTGTACTTGAAGCCGCCGTCGCGGGGCGGGTTGTGCGAGGGGGTGACGACGATGCCGTCAGCGAGGCCGGGGCCCTGGGTGCGCACGCCCTCGGCGGTGCCGGCGCCGTTGTGGCGCAGGATCGAGTGCGACACGGCGGGGGTCGGGGTGTAGCCGTCGCGGGCGTCGACACGGACGTCGACACCGGCGGCGGCGAGCACCTCGAGCGCCGTCGTCGTCGCCGGCTCGGAGAGCGCGTGGGTGTCGCGGCCGATGTAGAGCGGGCCGTCGGTGCCCTGGTCGCGCCGGTACTCCACGATCGCCGCGGTGATCGCGACGATGTGCGCCTCGTTGAACGCGCCGTCGAGGCTGGACCCGCGATGCCCGGACGTGCCGAACACGACCTGCTGGTCGGGGTCGTCGACGTCGGGGCTGCGGTCGTAGTACGCGCTCACCACGGCGCCTGCGTCGATGAGGTCCTCGGGCTGCGCCGGCTGTCCGGCTCGCGGGTGCATGGGTCGATCCTGGCACCGGATCGCCGCCAACGGGAGCGCACGCGCGTTCTCGAGTCCCGCCGGTCGGGCCGGCTCGCAGCGGCGCGTTAGGGTCGGCGCGGCACCGAGCACCGAGGAGAGCGTCCATGGCCAAGCGCAAGAAGCCCGTCGACCCGAAGATCGCCGAGCGTCGCGCCGCCCGCAAGGCGGCGGTCGCGGCAGCCGGAGCGGCAGCACCGGCGCGGCCCTTCGACGGGTTGCCCGGCGAGGCGGACTGGGTCGCGATGCGCGAGGTGGTTCCCGCGGCGAGCGCCACGGCACGCACGACGGCCGAGCACGGCGCCGTCGACGTCATGGTCGTCACGCTGCTGCCGCGCCTGTGGCCGGCGCTCAAGCGGTCCGACGGCGTGACCGTCGTCGCGCTGCAGACGGCCAGCTCCTCGGGGGACCCGTCGCGCGACGTCGCGGCCGCGCTGCTGCAGATCCTCGACGCCGAGCCCGGCACCGCGCTGGAGCACCTCGACCTTCCCGACGACGGCCCGCGTCTGCAGGACGTCCTCGACCCGACGGTGCCGTTCGAGGTCACCGTGCACGACAGCTTCGACTACACGATCCCCGCCGACGGCAGCGCGCCCGACGAGGCCGCCGCCGCGCTCGAGGAGGCCGCCGGCGGCATCGTGCCCACGGTCAAGCTCAGCGGCGTCGACGCCGCCTACTGGTGCCGCATGGGTGAGCGCGAGTTCCTGCGCTGGGCGCGCCCGGAGGAGCCTGAGGCCCTGCTCGACGCGCTCGCCCGGCTGCACGCCGCCCGCGAGTCCGCGCTGGACGAGGAGTCGCGATTCGTCGGGGCGTTCCGCTCGTGCGGCATCCTCGTCCCGGTGTGGGAGCTCGGCCGCGGCGCCGAGGCCGCCGACCTCGAGAAGCCCGTGGCCGCGTTCGCGCCGAGGCTCGAGGCGGCGATCGCCTCGACCGAGCCGCTCACCCCCGAGCAGCGCCGCGCCCGCGCCGGCCTCGTGTCGCGCCAGGTGAGCCTGCGCTGACCGAGGGGTGACTCAGCGTCCACCCCCGAGGTCCTGGTGGACGCTCACTCACCGCTCCCTCCCGCAGGCGGGGGCGGTGCCTTAGGGTGGACGGCGTGGAGGGGGAGGAACCGAGTCGGCCGCTCCGGGTGATCCGGCGGCGCCGGCCGGATGGCACCGCTCCCGGCCAGCCGCTGGAGGATCAGCGTGTCGCCGCGGTCATCCCCGCCAAGGACGAGGCCGAGCGGATCGCGAGCACGGTGCGCGCCGCCCGGGCCATCCCGCACGTCGATCTCGTGCTCGTCGTCGACGACGGCAGCGATGACGACACCGGCGCGAGGGCGCGAGCGGCAGGCGCCGTCGTCGTCCGGCACGCCACCAACCGCGGCAAGGCCTCGGCGCTCGAGACCGGCGCCGCCGTCGTCGCCATGCGCGACTCCGAGGACGACCTTCCGCGGATGCTGCTCTTCCTCGACGCCGATCTCGGCGAGACCGCCGTCAACGCCGCCCCGCTCGTGCCGCCCGTGTGGGCCGGTCGGGCCGACATGTCGATCGCCGTCCTCCCCAAGCAGGCGGGCGCGGGCGGCCGGGGCATCGTGACCGGCACCGCCCGGCGCGCGATCCACCGGTTCACCGGCTGGGCACCCGCCCAGCCGCTCTCGGGTCAGCGCTGCATCACCCGCGCGGCCTTCGAGGCGGCGCTCCCGCTCGCGCGCGGCTGGGGTGTGGAGACCGGCATGACGATCGACGTGCTGCTCAAGGGTTTTGCCGTCGTCGAGGTCCCGTGCGACCTGCGCCACCGTCCGTCCGGCAACGACCTGGCGGGTCAGCTGCACCGCGCCGCGCAGCTGCGTGACGTGATGGCCGCCGTCGCCGCCCGGCGGCTGCGTCGTTACCCGAAGCCGTCCGACCCGGACGCACCGCTCGAGGTCGACGCCGAACGTGCGCCGCTGCCCGACGAACCGGACGACGACGACGCGGCCTACCGAGGAGCCTGAGCCGTCGCTGCCGGCTGCGTCTCGTCGCGGGTCGCCAGCATCCAGGTCGCGCAGGAGGCGAGCAGCAGCGGCACCGCGATCGCGACGCTGAGCGCCGGGATCGCGATGCCCGAGTCGTTGACGGCGAAGCCGATGCCTGCGCACACCGCGAGCGCGATCAGTCCGGGGGCGAGCATCGGCGCCTGCCGGGCCATCGCCGAGATCGGGGCGCCGCCGGAGAGCCAGGCGTACTCGCCGCCGTCGGGCGACGTGATCGTGCGGCGAACCGGCCGGATGAGCACGAGCACCACCAGCAGCACGCCGCAGATCGCGAGGATCGTCAGGGGCCGGTTGCCCAGCAGGATGGTGAGGTTCTGGTCGAGCTTGCGGCTCACGACCACCCAGAGGTCGCCGTCGAGCACGTCGGCGAAGAACCGGCCGAGGTGGGTGCGCGACGCGGCGGGCCGGAGCCAGTCGAGGAAGGCGATCAGCATCGTGACGAGGCCCGCGCCGACCACGACGAGGACCACCCGCTTGACGGTCAGCCGCACCCCGGCGGCGATCAGGGACAGCAGCCCGAACGCCACGAGCAGCGGGGGCGGGCCACCGAAGTCGGCGCCCCAGAACGGAGCGCCGTCGATCACGATCGCCGCGAGACCGAGCCCGCCGACGACGGCCGCCGCCAGGCGGCGACGCCCCCGCTGCACGAGCGAGTTCGCCAGCGCCGTCACCACGAGCAGCAGCGATGCGCTGAACAACGCGAACGAGGTGTTGTTCATCCCGTAGAAGCGGCCCGCCACGAGCGTGGGGATGCCCATGATCGCCGACACCTGCAGCCGAGCGCCGGTGAGCACGTCGATCGCGAGCACCGTCGCGGTGATCCCGGCGACGACGGCGGCGGGGCCCAGCAGCGCACGCCGCCAGGGTCCGAGCAGCGCGACCGCGACGATCGCGACGTCGATCAGGAGCGTGCCGCCGAGGAGCGCGAGCAACGGCGGGTCGACGCGCCACCAGGGGAGCAGGTTGGTGAGGAACGAGGAGATCGGGAGCGCAGCGACCCCGAGCGCCACCGCGCGCAGCACCCGCAGCACCCGCAGCACCGGCTCGCGACGCGCGGCGACGGTGCGCGCGACGCGCGGCCGGCGCAGCCCGAGGGCGACGACGGCGAACAACGTCAGGTTGATGAGCACGAGGGTGAGGAAGAAGCCGGGGACGAGCGGCCGTTGCGCGTCGGCGTGACGTTCGCGGTCGACGGCGGCCGGGACCAGTCCCGACGCCTCGGCGGGGGTGACGGCGATCGCGGCACCGATCGCGCTGGTGCCGCTCGGGTCGATGCCGAGCAGGTCGAGGATCGTGGCGTGCTGGTCGGTCGCGAGCGTGTAGCCGGGCTGTCGTGTGCTCGGGCTGATCAGCTCGCCGCCGCCGAGCCCCCCGACGGCCAGCAGCCGCAGCGCGGCCGCCCGGTCGCCGCTGGCGTCGGAGATCCCGGAGACGATGATCACCGGATCCCGTCCGCTCGCCCGGGCGGCGGCGACGATGCTCGCGATCTGCTCGCCGAGCTGGTCGACGGCGGCCGTTCGGGTGAGCGAGGACAGCGGTCCCAGCCGGGTGTCGCCGAGGTCGACGACGACGAGGTCGCTGCCGTCGAGCGCGTCGGCGACCGCCTCGGGCGCGCCGCCCTCGACGTAGGCCTCGTAGCTCGGGACGGCCCCGTCGGTGGTGGCGACGGCGATCGCGGCGCCCGGGCCGATGGCGGTGGCGCTCACCCCGGCCTCGGCGATCCGGTCGCCGAGCAGCCCGGGCTCGGCCGCGAACGAGGCCGCCGCGGCGCGGTCGCGGTATCCCTGCCACGCCTCCTCCCAGGCGTCGCCACCGGGCTCGGCCATCGGGGTGCAGGTCCCGCTCGCGCGGTTGCCGGCCGAGATCGCCAGCCATCCGTCGACGGGGCACGCCACCGAGCCGGTGCTGCGGACGACGAGCGACCCGGTGGCCACGTCGCCGAGCGCGTCGAGCGCGGGTGCGAGCCCGTCGGCGTCGGACCACTGCAGCCCGGGGACGCCGATCACCACGACCGGCCGGTCGACCTCCGCGCTCGCGGGCAGCGCGCCGGCCAGGGTCGCGAGCGCGAGGACCACGGCACCGGCGAACGTCGTCGCAACCGTCCGCCACCACCCGCTCGATCTCATCGGGATCAGGGTAGGCGGTCCGTGTGGTGAGGATGTGGACCGCCGGTGAGGGCGGTGTCTGACCGTCAGCTCCGGACGATCAGTCCCGGACGGTGAGGCGGCCGCGCGCGACCTTGTGCGTGGCGGCCTGGGCGACGGGCTTGACGGTGACGAGGTCGAGGTTGACGTGCCACGGCAGCGCGAGCGTGTGCGCGATCGTCTCGGCGACGTCCTCGGCGACGAGCGGGTGGTCGACGTCGTCGTAGACCCCGGCGGCGCGGTCGGCGTCGCCGGCGAAGCGGGTGAGCGAGAACTCCTCGGTCGCGACCATCCCGGGGGCGATCTCGACGACCCGGATCGGCTCGCCGGCGAGCTCCAGCCGCAGCACCTGCACGAGCGCCGCCTCAGCCGCCTTCGCCGCGTTGTACCCGGCGCCGCCCTCGTAGGGGACGCGCGCGGCGACCGAGGTGACGGTGAGGATGTCCGCCGCACCGGGGGAGTCGGGGTCCGCGAGCGAAGCGCGCAGCAGCGGCAGCAGCGCGCTGGTGACACGCTTCGTCGCGATGACGTTGACGTCGAACATCCGCACCCAGTCCTCCACCGGGGCGTGCTCGACCGAGTCCAGCCCGTAGGCGCCGCCCGCGTTGTTGACCAGCGCGTGCACCGGACCCGTCGCGGCGAGGTGGTCGCGCAGGGTGTCGACGTCGGCCTGGTCGGTGAGGTCGCCGACGACGACGTCGGCCCCGGTCTCCTCGGCGAGCGCGGCGAGCTTGTCGGCACGTCGGGCGACGCCGACGACGTCCCACCCCGCCGACCGCAGCGCGCGGACGGTCGCCGCTCCGATGCCCGAGCTGGCACCCGTGACCACGACCCGTCGCGCCATCTCGCCGCCCTCCGCGCTCGGTGGTTGCCTGCGGCTCGACGCTAACAACGGCGCTCGCGGGGCGCCGTCGCGGACCGACGTCCGAGACGCCGTCGGCGGCCGGGCGGGGAAGGGGGAGGATGGGGCCATGTCGTTGCGATACGCGTTCCTCGGGCCGGCGGGGACGTTCACGGAGGCGGCGCTGGCGTCGATCAGCGGGCCGGACGACGTCGCTGTGCCCAAGGCCGATGTGCCCGCGGCACTGGAGGCGGTGCGCTCGGGTGAGGTCGACCGCGCCGTCGTGCCGATCGAGAACTCGGTCGAGGGCGGCGTCTCGGCCACGCTCGACGCGCTGAGCTCGGGTGTCCCGCTCGTGATCGTGGGCGAGGCGCTGGTGCAGATCGAGTTCGTCCTCGCGGCGCGGCCCGGCACCGAGCTCGGAGGCGTCACCCACATCTCCACGCACCCGCACGCGTGGGCGCAGACACGCCGGTGGGTGGCGTCGACCCTGCCGGGTGCGGTGCACGTGCCGTCGACGTCGACGGCGGCCGCCGCGGCCCTGCTCGCCGAGCCGGGCGATCACGGTTTCGAGGCGGCGGTGGTCGCGCCGCACACCGCCGAGCAGTACGGGCTGACCGTGCTGGCGCGCGGGATCGAGGACAACCCGAACGCGGTGACACGCTTCGTCGTCGTCTCCACGCCGGTGCCCGTCCCGGAGCGGACGGGACGCGACAAGACGACGCTCATGGTCCACCTGCCCGACAACGAGGCCGGCGCGCTGCTGACGATGCTCGAGCAGTTCGCGGTGCGCGGGGTCAACCTGTCACGGATCGAGTCCCGCCCGATCGGCGACTCGCTCGGGCGCTACGGGTTCTCGATCGACGCCGAGGGGCACGTCGACGACGAACGTGTGGCGGCCGCGTTGGTGGGCCTGCACCGGGTCTGCCCGATGGTCCGCTTCCTGGGGTCCTACCCGAGGGTCGACGCGCCGGGCTCGCCCGTGCCCGACAAGTTCAGCGACGACGCCTTCCGCACCGCCCGCGCCTGGGTCGCGAACCTCCGCACCGGCGTGCACCCGCAGTAGCCCACGGGAGCAGGGTCAGCGGGTCCGGACGATCAGGCCGCCGGGCTCGGTGCGGACGTGCAGCGCGATCGCCTCGCCGATGAGGTCGCCGTCGACCTGGATCGACTCCGGCTCCTCGCACCGGATCGTCACCTCGCGACCACGCCAGAACTCGATCGACCCCGGTTGCCCGGGCAGCTGGCGTCGCACGCCGATGCCCTGCAGCACGACCTTGCCGAACAGCGACGCCCAGCCGAGCACACCGCCGCGGGTGTCGAGCGCGGCGATGTCGAGCCAGCCGTCGTCGATCTCGGCGTCCGGCAGCAGCACGATCCCACCGGGCAGGCGGCCGCAGTTCGCGAACAGCAGGCTGCGCAGCTTGAGCGGCACCGGCTGCCCGCCGCCGATCTGCATGACCAGCTTGACCTTGCGGCCGTGGAGGTGGCGCGCGCCCGCGAGGAAGTAGGCCAGCCAGCCCACACGCGCCTTGAGCTGCTCGTCGGCGCCGGCGACCATGGCGGCGTCGAACCCGACACCGGCCATCACGAGGAAGGCGTGCTCCTCGGTGTCGTCGGCCGGCTGCAGCCGGTCCGCCCGGACCCAGCCCAGGTCGATGGGGTGCTCGACGCCGGTGAGCGCCGTCGCGAGCAGCGAGCGCAGCCCGCTCTCCAGCGGCAGGTCGAGGTTGCGGGCGAGCAGGTTCCCGGTGCCCAGCGGCAGCAGCCCCATCGGCGTCCGGGTCCCGGCCAGGGCGCTCGCGATCGCGCGCACGGTGCCGTCGCCACCGGCGGCGACGACCACGGAGGCGTGGGCGGCCAGCGCCTGCCGTGTCTGCCCGTGCCCGGGGTCCTCGACGGTGGTCTCGAGCCAGAGCGGCTCGGGCAGCCCGAGCTCGGCGCACAGCTCGACGGCCAGCGCGCGCAGCCGCGCGGGATGGGCCACCTTGGTCGGGTTGATGACGATCGCGGGTGGGCCGGACAGCACCGTGCCCGCGTCGAGGCTCGGCTCGGGCGAGGCCAGGGCGGGGACACGACGCTGCGCCTCGGACAGCCGCCGGAGCACCTGCAGCCCGACGACGACGGCGACGACGGCCAGCAGCAGGGCGATCACGCTGACCACCTGCTCCCACGTCATGGCGTGACGGTATCCCGTCGTCGAGGCGACCTGCGCCGCGGCAAGCGGCCCTGGCGCAGCCGCCCGCGATGGGTCGGGCGGGCGTACCGAATCGTTACCCTCTGAGGGTGATCGACCTCAAGGCACTGCGAGACGACCCCGAGACCGCTCGCGCCAGCCAGGTCGCACGAGGCGCCGACCCCGGGCTCGTGGACCAGCTGCTGGCGACCGACGAACGGCGTCGCTCGTTGCTCTCCTCATTCGAGCAGCAGCGCGCCGAGCAGAAGGAGCTCTCCCGGTCGATCGGGAAGGCGGCGCCCGAGGAGCGGGCCGCCGTCCTGGGTCGCGCGAAGGAGCTCGCGGCGCAGGTCAAGGAGGCCGAGACGCAGGCCGACGAGGCCGCCGAGGATCTCGACCGACTGCTGTGGGCGATGCCCAACACGATCATCGACGGCGTCCCGTCCGGGGGTGAGGACGACTTCGTCGAGCTCAGGCGTGTCGGCACGCCCCGCGACTTCGCGGCCGAGGGGATCGAGGTCGCGGACCACCTCGCGATCGGCGAGCGGCTCAAGGCCATCGACACCGAGCGCGGCGCGAAGGTCGGCGGGTCACGGTTCTACTTCCTCACCGGCGTCGGGATGCTGCTCGAGCAGGCCCTGATCCAGTGGACCCTCACCCGCCTCGTCGACGCCGGCTTCACGCCGATGACCACGCCGACGCTCGTGCGCCCGGAGATCATGGCCGGCACCGGGTTCCTCGGTGCGCACGCCGACGAGATCTATCACCTGGAGAAGGACGACCTCTTCCTCGTCGGCACCTCCGAGGTGGCGCTGGCCGGCTATCACAGCGGCGAGATCCTCGAACTCTCCGACGGCCCGATCCGTTACGCCGGGTTCTCGGCGTGCTACCGGCGCGAGGCGGGGTCGCACGGCAAGGACACCCGCGGGATCATCCGGGTGCACCAGTTCCACAAGATCGAGATGTTCGTCTACGCCGCGATCGAGCAGGCGCAGGCCGAGCACGAGCGGATGCTCGCGTTCGAGGAGGAGTCCCTCGCCGCGCTGGAGCTGCCCTATCGGGTCATCGACGTCGCCGCGGGCGACCTCGGCAGCTCGGCGGCCCGCAAGTTCGACTGCGAGGCGTGGCTGCCCAGCCAGGAGCGTTGGATGGAGCTGACCTCGACGTCGAACTGCACCACCTTCCAGGCCCGTCGGCTCGGCATCCGCGAGCGCACGCCCGAGGGCGACACCCGCGTCCTCGCGACCCTCAACGGCACCGGCGTCACCACCCGGTGGATCGTCGCGTTCCTCGAGAACCACCAGCAGGCCGACGGGAGCGTCCACGTGCCCGCGGTGCTGCGGCCGTATCTCGGCGGCCGCGAGGTCCTCACGCCGGTCGGCACGAGCGCCGCCGCACCGACCTCCTGACCGCGACCCGACCCAGCCCCGGGAGCCCCGTGACCACGCCAGCCTTCACACCCGCGCTCGTCCAGGACCTGCGCCTCGGCCCCGACCTGCTCGTCGGCCTCGACATCGACGGCACCATCCTCGGCTTCGACGACTCCATGTCGTCGCGTGTGCAGCGGTCGATCGCACGGGTGGTGGAGTCCGGCACCCGGCTCGTGCTCGCCACCGGCCGCTCGCTCGTGGCGGTGCTCCCCGTGATCGAGCGACTCGGTCTGCGCGAGGGGTACGCGGTCTGCTCCAACGGCGCCGTCACCGTCCGGTTCGACGGCTCCGGGCACGAGATGGTCGACGTCATCACGTTCGACCCGGGCCCGGCGCTGCGGCTGCTGCGCGGGCACGCGCCCGACGTGATCTTCGCCGTCGAGGACCTCGGTCGTGGCTTCAAGGTGACCCGTCCGTTCCCGGACGGCGAGCTGACCGGTGTGCAGGAGGTCGTCTCGTTCGACGAGCTCGCCGCCGCTCCCGCCACCCGCGTCACGCTGCGCGCGCCGGAGTGGACGTCGCAGGAGTTCCACGATCTCGTCGTCGACAGCGGTCTGCACGGCGT
>JBMDXU010000082.1:0-12149 GCA_048594485.1 Pseudactinotalea sp.
CGTCGAACGCGGCGGGTCCACGTTCGCGAGGTTCGAGGGCTACCCCGACCGCTCCGCCGTCGAGATGATCCGCGGCACGGTGCTGCTGGCGCCGCCGTCGACCGAGGACGAGCCCGACGCCTGGTACCCCGAGCAGCTCGCGGGCCTGGAGGCGCGTCGTCCCGATGGCGCGGTCATCGGCGTCGTCACCGGGGTCCAGCACCTGCCCGCGCAGGATGCATTGGTCCTCCGCGAGCCCGACGGCGCCCGGACCCTCATCCCGTTCGTCACCGCGATCGTGCCGACCGTCGACGTCGCCGGCGGCTTCGTCGTGGTCGACGCCCCCCTCGGACTGCTCGCCGCCGACGCGGACGCCGTCGCCGATGAGGACAAGGCGTGAGCGACGGCACCGTCCACGCTCCACGGATCGACGTCGTCACGATCTTCCCCGACTACCTCGCCCCGCTGGGGCTCTCGCTCGTCGGGAAGGCGCGCGAGCGCGGCCTGCTCGACATCGCCGTGCACGACCTGCGGTCGGCCGCCACGGACCGGCACCGCACCGTCGACGACACGCCGTTCGGCGGCGGCGCGGGTAGGGTCAGGCGCCCCGACGTGTGGGGCACCGTGCTCGTTGCCGTGCCCGACGACGCCGCGGCGCCGGGCGAGCGTCGTCGTGTCCTCCTCGTCCCCACGCCGGCGGGCACACCCTTCACCCAGCCGGCCGCGCAGGAGCTCGCCGACGTCCTCGCCGGCGGTGGGCAGATCGCGATCGCCTGCGGGCGGTACGAGGGCATCGACAGCCGTGTCGTCGAGCACTACGAGGCGCGCGAGGACGTCGAGGTCCGCGAGGTCTCGATCGGCGACTACGTCCTCAACGGCGGTGAGGTCGCGGCCCTCGTCGTCATCGAGGCGGTGGTGAGGCTGCTGCCGGGCGTCGTGGGCAACCCGGACTCGGTCGTCGAGGAGTCGCACGGCACGGACGGGCTGCTCGAGCACCCGAGCTACACGCAGCCGCCGAGCTGGCGGGGGCTCGACGTGCCGGCCGTGCTCCGGTCCGGTGACCACGGACGTATCGCCCGCTGGCGGCGGGACCGCGCCGTCGAGCGGACCGCGCGTGTGCGCCCCGACCTTCTCGCGCGACACCCGGTCACGGTGCGTGCGGCCAGGAAGTCCGACGCCGAGGCGCTCGCCGAGGTCGCCGCCGCGACCTTCCGGCTCGCGTGCCCGCCCGACATGCCCGCCGCCGACGTCGACGCGTTCGTGGCGGCGAACCTGTCGGTCGAGCGCTTCCGGGACTACCTCAAGGACCGATCCCGGTGGCTGCTGCTGGCCGAGGTGGCGGACGCCGTCGTCGGCTACACGATGTGTGTGGCCGGAGAGCCGGCGGATCCCGAGGTCGCCGCGGCGGTGCCGACCCGGCCGACCGCCGAGCTGAGCAAGTGCTACGTGCGCCCCGAGCACCACCGATCCGGGGCCGCGGCGGCGCTGATGACCGCGACCCTGCAGGCCGCGCGAGCGCGTGGGCTGGCCGGCCTCTGGCTCGGCGTCAACGACCGCAACGAGCGCGCCAGACGCTTCTACGGCAAGCACGGGTTCGCGCGCGTGGGCGGCCGCACCTTCACCGTCGGGTCCCGACGCGAGTCCGACGACGTGATGTACCGCACGTTGACCGACTGACGCGTGCCCGCGAATTTCGGAGCGGCCCGCCCGTGTGGCAGACTTGCTCGGTCATCTGGGCGCTCATCCGGCTCTGCCACGGGGGAGCGGTGCGTACGCGCCCAGGACACCACTTGGACCTCGGCGGTCGGGATCACCCGGACCGCCCGATGATCGCGGGTGACCTGTGGCAGTCGCGGGAAGGCACATCATGAACACGCTGGACCAGATCGACGCCGCCTCGCTGCGCGATGTCCCGAGCTTCCGCGCCGGTGACACCCTCAAGGTCGGAGTCAACATCGTCGAGGGCAACCGCTCCCGCATCCAGGTCTTCCAGGGTGTCGTGATCGCCCGTCAGGGCGACGGCGTCCGGGAGACGTTCACGATCCGCAAGGTGAGCTTCGGCGTCGGCGTCGAGCGCACCGTCCCCGTGCACTCCCCGTCGATCGACCACATCGAGGTCGTCACGCGCGGTGACGTGCGCCGCGCGAAGCTCTACTACCTCCGCGGCCGCAGCGGCAAGGCCGCCAAGATCCGCGAGCGTCGCGAGAACGTCGCCAACTGACGTGTCCGACGGTGGCGCCGGCCGCGACGCGGTCGGCGTGAGCGACGACGGCGAGACGCCGTCGTCGTCGGACGCGCCTTCGCGCCGCGAGCGTCAGGGCCGGCCGTCGTCGCCGAGCAAGAAGCGCGGCCCGGTCGTCACCTTCCTGCGCGAGGTCGTGATCGTGCTGCTCTCGGCGCTGGTGATCTCGCTGGTGCTCAAGACCTTCCTGATCCAGCCGTTCTACATCCCGAGCCAGTCGATGGAGACGACGCTCGACATCGGTGACCGGATCGTCGTCAACAAGCTCGCGCCGGGGCCGTTCGAGCTCGAGCGCGGCGACGTCGTCGTGTTCCTCGACCCGGGTGGCTGGCTCAACGCCGCCGACAAGCCCGAGCTCAACCCCGTGCAGAAGGTGCTGACCTTCATCGGGCTGCTGCCGGAGAACGCCGGCGAGCACCTGGTCAAGCGGATCATCGGCACCCCCGGCGATCACGTCGTGTGCTGCGACGCGGCCGGGATGATCACGGTGAACGGGGTGCCGATCGACGAGCCCTACGTGATCGACGGCGCGTCCCCGAGCGACCGGCCGTTCGACGTCGTCGTCCCCGAGGGCAATCTCTGGGTGATGGGCGACAACCGGCCCGAGTCCGCCGACTCGCGCTTCAACACCGCGGTCAACGGGGGCTTCGTGCCGATCGACAACGTCGTCGGCCGTGTCTTCGTCGTCATCTGGCCGCTCGACCACCTCACCTATCTCCAGCGTCCCGACAGCACGTTCGAGGACGTTCCCGAGTTGTCGTGAGCAAGCCGCCGTCACGGCGACTGGAGCGTGAGCTGCTCGACGGCGGACGCCGGTACGTCGCCGGCATGGACGAGGTGGGCCGCGGTGCGCTCGCCGGGCCGGTGAGCGTGGGTGTGGCGGTGGTGGACGCGAGCACCGGTCGGACCCCGGCCGGGCTGCGAGACTCGAAACTTCTGCGGCCGTCGGCGCGCGAGCGTCTGTGCGCGCCGATCCGGCGCTGGGCGGTCGCGACCGCCGTCGGGCACGCATGGCCTGACGAGATCGACCGCTACGGGATCATCGCGGCGCTGCGGCTGGCGGGGGTGCGGGGACTGGCGCAGCTGGCCGCGGTCGGTGTCGTCCCCGACGTCGTCATCCTCGACGGCAAGCACGACTGGCTGACCCACCCGCCCCACCTGCCGCCGCTGCCTGAGACGGGTCCTGCGGTGCCGGTGATGATGCGGATCAAGGGCGATCTCACGGTGACGGCGATCGCCGCCGCCAGCGTGCTCGCCAAGACCGAGCGCGACGCGCTCATGAGCGCGCTGCACGACCATCACCCCGAGTACGGCTGGGTCGGCAACAAGGGCTACTCGGCGCCCGAGCACACGGCCGCCCTGCGCGAGCACGGCCCGTGCACGCTGCATCGGCGGACCTGGTCGCTGCCGCTCGCCGAGAGGTATGTCGTCGACGACCTGCTGCTGGAGCTGCCCGGCGAGGTCGCTCCGACGCGGTCGGCGGAAAGGGCATGATGGTCCTGTGAGTGCCGAGGACCTGGAGAACTACGAGACCGACGCCGAGCTCTCCCTGTACCGCGAGTACCGGGACGTCGTCGGCCTGTTCTCCTACGTCGTGGAGACCGAGCGTCGCTTCTACCTCGCGAACCAGGTCGACCTCCAGGTCAGGTCCGCGGGTGGCGAGGTGTTCTTCGAGCTCACCCTCGGTGATGCCTGGGTCTGGGACGTGTACCGGTCCGCGCGGTTCGTCAAGACCGTCCGCGTGGTGACGTTCAAGGACGTCAACGTGGAGGAGCTCGCGAAGGCCGAGCTCGAGCTCCCGCAGTAGGGCCGTCCACAGCCCCGAGCGCTGTCCACCGGTGACCTGTCCACAGGTCACGCCCGATGTGCCGTCGTCCACAGCACCCCCGGGCCTGCTGAGCGGCGCGTCGCCGCCGTCCACCACCCTGCGTGACGGAGGTGGTGACGATGGTCGTCAACGGGCGGGAGCGGGCCAAGGATCGGGTCGGGCGCCGGGGCGAGGAGATCGCGCGCGGGTGGTTGTCGCACCAGGGCCTGGACGTCGTCGACACGAACTGGCGGTGCTCGATCGGGGAGATCGACATCGTCGCGCTCGACGGCGACGACCTCGTCTTCGTCGAGGTCAAGACCCGTCGGTCGACGGCGTTCGGGCACCCGGCCGAGGCCGTCACGCACGCGAAGCTGGCACGGTTGCGCCGGTTGGCCGGTGCGTGGGTCGAGGCGCACGAGGTCCGCGCCGCCGGGCTGCGCATCGACGTCGTCGCGATCCTGCAACGACCGGGTGAGCCGGTGCGGATCGAGCACGTGCGTGGTGTCGGATGAGCCTCGGGCGGACGCACGCGGTGTCCCTGGTGGGTCTGGACGGTGCGGTCGTCGAGGTCGAGGCGCAGCTGTCCGCCGGCCTGCCGTCCTTCCGGATCGTCGGGCTGCCCGACACCTCGCTGGGTGAGGCGCGCGAGCGAGTGCGGGCCGCGGTCTCCTCGATCGGCATCGCCTGGCCCATGAAGCGTGTGACGGTCGGGCTGACGCCGGCGGAGCTCCCGAAGGCGGGATCGGCCTTCGACGTCGCGATCGCCGTGAGCGTGCTCGCCGCCGACGGCAAGCTCGCTCCGGGCAGAGGAGCGCGCCGCGTGCACCTGGGCGAGCTGGGGCTCGACGGCCGCGTCCATCCGGTGCGCGGTGTGCTCCCCGCGGTGGCGGCCGCCGTGGCGGCGGGGCGTCCGGACGTCGTCGTCCCGATCGGCAACGAGGCCGAGGCGCGGCTCGTGCCGGGCGCCGATGTGACGGCGGTCGGCCACCTCTCCGAGCTCGCCCTCGCCTACGGTGCCGAGATCAGCAGCGACGTGCTCGACGCCGTCGTGAACGAGCAGGCGCCGTCGATGCCCGAGGCCGTCGTCCGGGCACCCGAGCCGGACCTCGCGGAGGTGCTCGGGCAGGAGCAGGCACGCCTGGCGCTGGAGATCGCCGCCGCCGGCGGCCACCATCTGCTCCTGCACGGGCCGCCCGGCACGGGCAAGACGATGCTGGCGGCCCGGTTGCCGGGGCTGCTGCCCGACCTCACCGAGGCGGAGGCCGTCGAGGTCACAAGCGTCCACTCGATCGCCGGCGCGTTCGACGCCGGGGAGGGCCTGCTGCGGCGGCCGCCGTTCGAGAGCCCGCACCACACGGCGACGCCCGCGGCGGTGGTCGGGGGAGGGTCGGGGTTGCCGCGCCCCGGTGCGGCCTCGCGGGCGCATCGTGGGGTCTTGTTCATGGACGAGGCTCCGGAGTTCTCCAGCCGTGTGCTGGAGACGCTCCGGCAACCGTTGGAGCACGGAGAGCTGGTGCTGCATCGTGCGCGGGGGAGCGCGCGGTATCCGGCGAGGTTCCAGCTCGTGCTCGCGGCGAACCCGTGCCCGTGCGGGCGCGCGACCGGCAAGGGGCTCGACTGCGTGTGCACGCCGATCGCTCGCCGTCGGTACCTGTCGCGGCTGTCCGGGCCGTTGCTCGATCGGATCGACATCCGTGTCGAGGTGCCGGAGCTCAGGCCGGGCGCGCTGCGGGCGGCGCCGCCCGGTGAGTCGTCGGCGGTGGTGGCCGCGCGGGTGCGCGAGGCACGACGCCGGGCAGCCGACCGGCTCGCGGGGACGCCGTGGCGGGTCAACGGCGAGGTGCCCGGTCCATGGCTGCGCGACCGCACGCGGGTCGTCGCGCCGGCTCTCGTCGGGCGTCTCGACGAGCTGCGCGACGCCGGACGACTCAGCCTGCGTGGCATCGATCGCGTGCTCAAGCTCGCCTGGACACTGGCCGATCTCGCGGGCCAGGAGACACCGACCGCGGCCGATCTCGGCACGGCGGTCTCGATGCGGGCGGGTGCGGGGCATGGCTGAGGTGCGCTTCGACGTGACCGACCCCGTGCTCGCGACAGTGGCGTGGAGTCGTCTCGCCGAGCCCGGGGAGGTCCCTGCGGGAGCACTGGTCAGCGCCCTCGGGGCGCCGGCGGCGCTGGCCTGGCTGCTCGCCGGCGGCGACCAGCCACCGCGGTTGCCGGAGCACCGCGGCTGGCGGGCCGCCGCGGCACGGTGGCGACCACGCCTGCGCGACCTCGACCCGCGGCGTGAGCTCGATGTGATCCGGCGGTTGGGCGGACGTGTGCTGCTGCGCGGCGACCCGCACTGGCCGGGCCGGGTCGAGGACCTGGGTGACGCTGCCCCGCTGTGCCTGTGGGTGCTCGGGGACCCCGCCGTCGTGGCGGACGGCGGGAGCGACGTCGCGATCGTCGGCGCACGGAGCTGCACGGACTACGGGCTGCAGGTGACCGCCGATCTGGCCGCGGGGGTCGCCGAGCGCGGGGTGACGGTGGTCTCCGGCGGCGCCTTCGGCATCGATGCGCGCGCGCATCGCGCCACTCTCGCCGTCGACGGCACCACGGTCGCGGTCATGGCGGGCGGGCTCGATCGCCTCTATCCCGTCGACAACCGCGACCTGCTGGAGCTGGTGCGATCGTCGGGCGGTGCGATCGTGTCCGAGGCGCCCCCGGGGACGTCGCCGATGCGGCAGCGGTTCCTCGCGCGGAATCGCCTGATCGCCGCGCTCGCGCGCGCGACGGTCGTGACGGAAGCGGCCTGGCGTTCGGGCGCGCTGAGCACGGCGAGGCACGCGTCCGAGCTCATGCGGCCGGTCGGTGCCGTGCCCGGCCCCGTGACGTCGATGGCGTCCGCGGGCTGTCACCGACTGCTCCGCGACGGTGCGGCGACGTGCGTGACCGATGTCGCGGAGGTGATGGAGCTGATCGGAGGGCTCGACGAGCTGACAGCCGAGCCTGCCGTCCCCGCCGGGCTGCTCGACGGGCTCGACGGCGAGACCGCGCGGGTCCTCGACGCGCTCCCGGCACGGGGTGCGGCCGAGGTCGACAACCTCGTGAGGGTGTGCGGGCTCAGCACCCGCGAGGTTCTCGCGGCGCTCGGGATGCTCGAGCTGGCCGGTCGTGCGCAGAACAGCGGTGGGCGGTGGCGCCGGTCGACGGCGCGGTAGCCCACGTCAGGTGGCGGTGCGGTGCGCGTGTCACGGGCTGCGGCACGCCGGGATCTGAGACGGTGGGTCGATGAGCGTGGCGGGGGAGTCGGGGCCTGGGCTCGACCGCCCGGGCGACGAGGTCGTGCTGAGCGACTACGCCGCGCATCTCGGGAGCCAGCGGGGACTGTCCGTGCACACGGTGCGGGCGTATCGCGGTGACGCGCACGCCCTGCTGGCCAGCCTGCCGCTCGCCGACGACGGCGAGTCGAGCGATCTCGCCCAGCTGGATCTGACCGCGCTGCGGTCGTGGCTCGCGCAGCAGGCACAGCGTCGGATGGCGCGCTCCACGCTCGCGCGCCGCTCGGCCTCGGCGCGGACGTTCACCGCGTGGCTGCACCGGACGGGTCGGATCGCCACCGATCCGGGCCTGCGGCTGCTCGCGCCCCGGCCCGACAGCCACGTCCCGACGGTGCTCGCCGTGGACGAGGCGAGCGCCCTTCTGGACGTCGCCCGCACGCGGGCGGACGACGGCGACCCGGAGCACGTGCGCGACTGGGCCGCGCTGGAGCTGCTCTACGCCACCGGTGTCCGCGTGTCCGAGCTCGTGGGTGTGGACACCGGCGACCTCGATCTGGATCAGCGACTGGTTCGTGTGCTCGGCAAGGGCGGTAAGGAGCGGATGGTGCCGTTCGGTGTCCCGGCGTCCCGCGCGTTGCGGGAGTGGCTCGCCGAACGACCGAGCCTCGCGACGCCGTCGAGCCCGGATGCGGTGTTCCTCGGCGCCCGGGGCGGGCGCCTGGACGTGCGACAGGTCCGGGCCGTCGTCCACCGGCTCACCGGGCTGGCCGGCGTGCGCGACCTCGCCCCGCATGGACTGCGCCACTCGGCGGCGACGCACCTGCTCGACGGCGGATCCGATCTGCGGTCCGTGCAGGAGGTGCTCGGGCACGCGTCGCTCGCGACGACGCAGCGCTACACCCACATCAGCGCCGAACGCCTCCGGGCGGCCTTCCGGCAGGCCCACCCCCGCGCCTGACGCGATGGGCGCGGACCCAGCGGAGGGGACGGGCGTGTGCGGGGACCCGGCCAGGCTGCCGGTCAGCTCTGGTCGGCTCGGTCAGCGGGTCAGCACTGGTGGGCTCGGGCTTCCGGTCTGCGCTGGAGGGCTCGGTGCGGCCGAGCTCCGGTGCCCGGAGCGAGACGCGTCAGAGCTCCGGGCGGTGCGCGTAGAGGTCGCGGAGGAGGGCGACCTCGGCGAGATGGTGGATGACCTCGCGGTGGACGTGCATGACGAGCGCGAGCACGGGGTCGTCGCCGTACGGTCCCTGGCCCGGCGCCCACGGCTGCGCCAGCTGGTCGAGTGTCAGTGCCCGCACCCCGGCGATCCATCGCTGGTAGCCCTCCTCGAGCTGGACGACGGCCTCCTGCGCGGAGAGGGTGTAGGGCCAGCTGTCGTAGTCGAGCGCCGGGCCACCGAAGACCGCGGCGTTCTTCTCCGCGAACACCCCGCACGCGACGTGCGCCATCCGCCAGGCGATCGTGGTGACCGGCGCCACCGGACCATCCGCGTCCGGGAACATCCCGATCGGTGCGAAGTCGATCGTCACGGGGCCGCTGCCCACCGCCTGCGCACCCGCCGGCGGCGCGTCCCCGCGCCGACGCAGGGTCCATCCCGGCACCGGCTCCCAGAGGTACTCCTCGTCCGTGAGCCCGCTCAGCCGGGGGGTGATCTGATACTCCCAGTGGAACGAGAGCTGCTCGGCGACGACCGCGGCGACGTCGAGCGGCGTCGCCCTGCCCACCTCGCCCCCGGCAAGCTCGTGGCTCTGCCCGCCGCCACCGTGCTCGCTGCTGTCCTGCTGGCTGCTGTCCTGCTCGCTGCCGTCCATGCCGCGACCGCCCTCCTCGACGTCGTCCATGCGGCGACTGTGTCACCGACCACCGACACGCGCCGGCGATCAGCGGCGCGGCTCTCGACCGGGTACAACCGGATGACCGCCTCGGTCAGCAACGACAGCGGATCGAGGTAGTCGTCGCCGACGCGAGCACCCCAGTGCAGGCACGCCGCGGGGGCGCAGTGCAGGACGTCGGGTGCCACGGTCCCGATCACCTGCCCCTGCTCGACACGGTCGCCCGCGGCGACGGCGTGAACCACCGGTTCGTAGGTGGTGCGGATGCCGTCGGGGTGGTCGATCGAGATCACCGGCCGGTCCACGACGACGCCGGCGAACGCCACCACGCCGTCGGCCGCCGCCACCACGGCACCCTCGCCGGTGATGTCGACGCCACGATGGCCCGACCCCCACGGCACGGCGGGATCGTCGAACGGTGTCACCACGTCGCCGTCGATCGGCATCGTGTAGGTGAGCGCTCGCCCCGAACCATCCCGCTCGTCGGGCGCCGTCGTGGTCACGTCGTCGAGCGTCGGTCCACGATCGGGCGAGCGCGGGACGACCGCCGTCACCACCAGCGCGACGCCCACGGCGGCCACTCCGAGGATCGTGCCCGCCCTGCTCACGGGAGCGCGCCCCGTCCGTCGTCGTCCATCGCCCCAGCACAGCGCACGACGACGATCGCCGGCGGCGGCCAGCACCCCTGCTGTGGACGACGGTGCATCGGGCGCACCCTGTGGACGAGCGCGCTCGCCTCGGCACATGGCTCACGTGGCTCGGCCGGCGGCTCGGCCGTGCGGTGGCACCGAGGAGAGGAGAGTCGGGGCGGACGGGCGACGCGCGGGAAGAGCCTGGGCGTCGGGTATGATCGTTCCCGCAGCCGGTCCGCCGGCTGACATCGCGCGCTCGCACACCACCGTCACGGTGGGGCCGCACGGCGAGGTCCGGGACTCCCGGGGCCGCACGGTCGCGAGCACCAGGAGGCCTGTCACCCGGCAGGCCTGACAACCGAGACCGTGCCCGGAACGCTGCTGCGACGGGCACACAGATGTGCGCGTGGGCCACTGCCCCGCGCCGGAAGGACGAGCCATGGCCGTCGTCACCATGCGCCAGCTTCTCGAGAGCGGCGTTCACTTCGGGCACCAGACCCGCCGTTGGAACCCGAAGATGAAGCGCTTCATCTTCACCGAGCGCAACGGCATCTACATCATCGACCTGCAGAAGTCGCTCGCCGACATCGACCGGGCGTTCTCGTTCGTCAAGGACACGGTCGCGCACGGCGGCACCATCCTGTTCGTCGGCACGAAGAAGCAGGCGCAGGAGGCCGTGGCCGAGCAGGCCACCCGCGTCGGGATGCCCTACGTCAACCAGCGCTGGCTCGGCGGCATGCTCACGAACTTCGGCACCGTCAACAAGCGCCTGCAGCGGCTCAAGGAGCTCGAGGAGGTCGACTTCGACGACGTCGCGTCGTCGGCGTTCACCAAGAAGGAGCTGCTCATGCAGCGCCGTGAGCGCGACAAGCTCGCCCGCACCCTCGGTGGCGTCCGCGACATGGCCAAGGTGCCCTCGGCCGTCTGGGTCGTCGACACCAAGAAGGAGCACCTCGCCGTCGCCGAGGCGCGCAAGCTCAACATCCCCGTCGTCGCGATCCTCGACACCAACTGCGACCCCGACGAGGTCGACTACCCGATCCCGGGCAACGACGACGCCATCCGCGCCGTCTCGCTGCTCACCCGCGTGATCGCCGACGCCGCCGCCGAGGGTCTCGTGGCCCGCGCCGGCGGTGGCAGCTCCAGCAACACCGACGCCGCCGCCGAGCCGCTGGCCGAGTGGGAGCGCGAGCTGCTGCAGGCTCACGAGGCCGAGCAGGCGTCGGCCACCACGGCCGCCGTCGCCGCCGAGGCCGCCGCGGGTGCCGAGGCCGCCGCGGAGGAGGACGCCGCTGCCGCCGACGCCCCGAGCGCGGAGGCCACCGAGCAGGTCGAGGCCGCCGAGCCCGAGCTGACCGAGACCGTCGCCGAGGCCACCGAGACCGAGGCCACCGAGAGCGCCGACGCCCCCGTCGCGTTCGCCGGCTCGGTCCGGACCGAGGGCTCCGCCGAGGCTCCCGACGCCGACCACCAGGTCAAGGGCAACGAGGACTCGATGAAGTACCACGTCCCGGGCTCGCAGTGGTACGACGCGACCATCGCCGAGGTCTGGTTCGAGAGCGCCGAGGCCGCGCAGGCCGCCGGCTTCGAGCCCGCCGGCGGCGAGGCCGCTCAGCAGGCCAAGGCCTGAGCACGTCACCCGTAATCACGGCAACTACTTCCAGGAAGGTGGGGATCCACCCCCATGGCGAACTACACCGCCGCTGACATCAAGGCACTGCGCGAGAAGACCGGCGCGGGCATGCTCGACGTCAAGAAGGCTCTCGACGAGGCCGACGGCGACGCCGACAAGGCTCTCGAGATCATCCGCGTCAAGGGGCTGAAGGGTGTCGCCAAGCGCGAGGGTCGCGCGACCTCGGACGGCCTCGTCGCCGTCCAGATCGACGCCACGCCCGACGGCGAGGGCGAGGTCGGCGTGCTCGTGGAGATCAACAGCGAGACCGACTTCGTCGCGAAGAACCAGACGTTCGTCTCGCTCGCCGACCGCGTCCTCGCGACCGCCGTGTCCTCCGGCGCGGCCGACGCGGACAGCCTGCTCGCTGCCGAGACCGACGGCGTCGCGCTGGCGTCCGTGGTCGACGAGACCGCTGCGACGCTCGGCGAGAAGATCGTCGTGCGTCGCGTCGCCCGCGTCGCCGGCGAGAAGGTGACCTCCTACCTGCACCGCACGGCCAAGGACCTGCCGCCGCAGGTCGGCGTGCTCGTCTCCAGCGACACCGCCGGTGAGAGTGTCGCCAAGGACGTCGCGATGCACGTGGCCGCGTACTCCCCGACCTACCTCACCCGTGAGGAGGTCCCGGAGAACCTCGTCGCCGACGAGCGTCGCATCGCCGAGGAGACCGCTCGCAACGAGGGCAAGCCCGAGGGCGCGCTCCCGAAGATCATCGAGGG
>JBMDXU010000083.1:0-35354 GCA_048594485.1 Pseudactinotalea sp.
GAGCGCTGGCCGATCCACCGCAAGGCCCCCGCGTTCGACCAGCTCGAGTCGAAGACCGAGATGTTCGAGACCGGCATCAAGGTCATCGACCTCCTCACCCCGTACGTGCAGGGCGGCAAGATCGGCCTGTTCGGCGGCGCCGGCGTCGGCAAGACTGTGCTGATCCAGGAGATGATCCAGCGCGTCGCCCAGGACCACGGTGGTGTGTCGGTGTTCGCCGGAGTCGGCGAGCGCACCCGTGAGGGCAACGACCTCATCGCCGAGATGGAAGAGGCGGGCGTCTTCGACAAGACCGCGCTCGTCTTCGGCCAGATGGACGAGCCGCCGGGCACCCGCCTGCGTGTCGCGCTGTCGGCGCTGACGATGGCGGAGTATTTCCGCGACGTGCAGAACCAGGACGTGCTGCTCTTCATCGACAACATCTTCCGGTTCACGCAGGCCGGCTCCGAGGTGTCGACGCTGCTGGGCCGCATGCCCTCCGCGGTGGGTTACCAGCCCAACCTCGCGGACGAGATGGGTCTGCTCCAGGAGCGGATCACCTCGACCCGCGGTCACTCGATCACCTCGCTGCAGGCGATCTACGTCCCCGCCGACGACTACACCGACCCGGCGCCGGCGACGACGTTCGCCCACCTGGACGCGACCACGAACCTGTCGCGTGAGATCGCCTCGCGCGGTCTGTACCCGGCGGTGGACCCGCTCGCCTCGACCTCCCGGATCCTCGACCCGCGCTACGTCGGCGAGGACCACTACCGCGTCGCGAACCGCGTGAAGTCGATCCTGCAGAAGAACAAGGAGCTGCAGGACATCATCGCGATCCTCGGTGTCGACGAGCTGTCCGAAGAGGACAAGATCACCGTCAACCGGGCCCGTCGTATCGAGCAGTTCCTGTCGCAGAACACCTACATGGCCGAGAAGTTCACCGGCGTGGCGGGTTCGACGGTGCCGATGGCGGAGACCATCGAGGCGTTCGACAAGATCGCGAACGGCGAGTACGACCACGTGACCGAGCAGGCGTTCTTCAACATCGGTGGCCTCGAGGACCTCGAGCGCAACTGGGACCGCATCCAGAAGGAGCTTCGCTGACGTGGCGCTGAACGTCGAGGTCGTCGCACCGGACCGCACTCTGTGGTCCGGTGAGGCCAGCATGGTCAGCGCGCCCGCGGCCGAGGGGTCGATGGGCGTCCTCACCGGCCACCAGCCGGTGCTGTCCGTGCTGCGCCCCGGCGTCGTCACGATCAAGCCGCCTCAGGGCGAGAGCGTCGAGATCGAGGTCGACGGCGGCTTCTTCTCGGTCGACAACGACGTGGTGACGATCGTCCTCGACGCCACCGCGGTCGAGTCGCTGGACCCGACTCACTGACCGCCGATGCGCGCAGCCACGACCGTCCTCGCGGTGGTCGGGCTGCTCGCGCTCGTGCTGGCGGCACTGTTCGCGTGGCGGGTGCGCGCCATCGCCAGCCGGGTGGGCTCCTTCGAGTGCGCCCTGCGGTCGGGCTCGCGTTGGCTGCACGGCGTCGCTGCCTACACGCACGAGGCGTTGGTCTGGTACAAGGTGGCGTCGCTGTCTCGCCGACCGTCGGCGACCTGGTCGCGCTCGGAGCTGATGATCGGCGACCGACTGCCACGACCGCCCGAGCGTGGTCACGCGCTGATCGAGGCCCGCTGCACCTACCGCGGCGAGGAGCTGAGCCTCGCGGCCGAGCCCGCGGCCTTCGACGGGCTGGTGTCCTGGCTGGAAGCCGCACCGCCCGGGGCTCGCAGCTCCGGCGTGATCTGACGCCGGACGCTCACGGGGAGCGGACGAAGCCTTCCGCCCGGATGCTCCACGACGGCGGGATCCCGGGGCGGTCCGGGCCGCCGTCCCACCCGGCGACCATGAGCGCGACGGCCGCCAGCAGCCCGCCGTTGCCCGGCAGGTAGGCGGGCAGCCGATCGTCCTGACGGTTGTGCCCGTTCGGGCCGTGCTCGTTCTTGGCGACCGGCATGAGCAGGGCGTCGACGGCGGTCTCGGGCCGGCTCAGTCGGGTGGCGGTCTGGGCGATCACCGGGTAGTCCCAGCCCCACGTGCTCGTCCAGTCCCAGTCGTCGAGGACGTCGTCGAGGGTGGCGCGCGCGACGGCGGGCTCGACCAGACCCACCGCGGGGACGAACCCGAACGCGGCGAGCATCGAGGGGTGATCGGTCCGGACCGTGAACGGGGGCACGGCGATCGCGGCGAGGACGCCGTCGCGCACGAGTGGCGCGAGCATGCCGTCGGCCACACGGTTCCAGGAGTCCGGTGTCTCTTCGCCGAGCTCGCAAAGCCACCGGCCGGCCACCTCGAGTCCCCATCGCCAGTAGGTCAGCTCGAACGCGGGGTCCTGGGCGCGGCTGCGGATCGAGCCGTAGCTCTCCTGCGCCGGTACGAGCGGCGGGCCGAGCCCGTAGCCGCCGTCGACCCGGGGCTCGGCGGCGTCGGCCATGAAATCGGCCGTGAGCCTCACCAGCGGGGCCCAGCGCCGGCGCAGGGTGTCGGCGACCTCGTCGCGGCCGGCGGCGCGGTGCGCCCGCACCACGAGCTCGGCCAGGTGGATGAGGTGCGGCTGCTGCCACAGCAGGAACGTCCCGATGTCGCTGGGGCTCTCGCGCCCCTCGGGACCGACCTGCTTCGGCCACCGCGCTCCGGCGTACCCCTGCGCCCGCGCGGTCGCGGTGGCACCGTCGAGAATCGTGCCGTACCAGTCCAGGCTCGCCTCGATCAGCTCCGGGCGACCCCAGAGGGCGTGGTGGGCGTGGTGCCACCAGTGCATCTCCAGGTGCGCCTTGCCCCGCCAGGAGCTCGTCAGCAGACCGGTCTCGGCGGGCGGCATCGAGCCCGTCCCGCCGATGCGGCAGACGTACTGCGAGAGCACGACACGTCGTTCCAGCTGGTGCGCACGCGGATCGGCCACCTCGCCGAGGTCGAGCGCCGCGCCGGACTGCCAGAACGCCGGCCAGGCCCGCTCGCACGCGGCGACGACGTCGGCCGCGGTCAGCCGATCGGGCCGTTCGCCGTCGGGTCGCATCTCGATCACGACCTCGAGCGGCGCGGACGGCGGGGGAGCGACGACGACCTCGTGCTCGCCGCCGGCGCGGACGACGCCGTTGGTGCGGACCCAGACCGTGTGCGTGTCGTCGTCGAGCCGTCGGTCGATCCGCCACCAGCCGTCCTCCGGGGTGGGGTGAAGACGACTCGTGTGCGCGTGCGGCGATCCCCAGTCGGCGGCGATCGCCCACGACGGCGACCCGTAGGGGAAGCGCAGCGCGACCGGCCATCCGGCGTCGGAGGTGACGGCGACCGCGTCGCGACCCGGGTGCACCGCCGTGACCACCTCGGCGAGCGCACCACCGGGGGCGCGGAACCGACTGATGAGCCGGCCGTGCCAGAGGTCGAGCTCGGCGTCGAGGTCGGTGAGGTCATCGATCGGCACGTCGGTCACCAACCCGATCTGCGCGAGCTGGATCTTGTGCGGGTTGTTCCGCAGCCACTCCTCCACGTCGTCGCCGGTCACCTCCCCGCCGCTCGTGCTGTCGCGCCGCAGGTCGACGTAGGGGCGCGGTCCGCGCGGGGTGTCGTACTCGCGCACGGTCTCGGCGAGCGCGTAGGGACGGGGGGAGGGGATGGTGTGCCAGGCCCACTCGGCCATGGTGCCGAGGAGCGTGCCCACGTCACCGAGGAAGCGATGAGGGTAGGCGTCCGGGTACGTCTGCAGGCCGGTGGCGTCGACGGCGATCGCGAACCTGCCGTTGCCGAGCTGCAGCGGCCACCGTGGTTCGACGGCGTGCAGCCGGGGATGATGGCGTCCGACCAGCCGCCGCCGGTCGATGGGTGCGTCGGTCACGCGATCGCCTGCTGCGCCTGCTCCATCCAGCTCGCTGCGGCTTCCGCGGGCGTCAGCTCGCCGAACATGAGGTCGCTGAGCACGCGGGTCGTGATGCCCGAGACCTCGGTCGACCCGGCAGGGCCGATGACCAGCTGGGCGAGATCCTTTCCCGCCTGGTACGCGACGTAGTCGACCTCGGCCTGACCGTTCTCGTCCAGCTCGGGTGCGATCGCGTCCCGCATGGCCTCCGAGGCCGGCACACCCCGGTCGGTCGTGATGACGGTGGCGGCGGCGGGGTCGTTGAGGAGGAAGTCGATGAGGGTGGCCGCGGCCTGCGGGTTCGGGGAGTCGGCGGAGATCGCGTAGAACTGCGACGACTGCAGCCAGAGCCCGGGTGTCGGCGACTCCCCGGGGACGTCGAGCAGCCGCAGCTGCGAGCCTGAGGCGGCCGACATCGGTGCCAGGCTGTTGCTCCAGGTGAGCATCATCGCCGCCTTGCCGGTGCCGAGCAGCGTCTGCTCGTTGGGCGCGCCCTCGAGCTCGGCGATCACTCCGGCCGGGGGAGCGGCGCCGGTCTCGATCATGGACAGGCTCAGCGCGAACAGCTCCTCCAGCGTGGCCGCCGTCAGGCCGAGCTGACCGTCGGGGGTGTAGAGCGCCTCGCCGCGCTGTCGTGCCCAGCAGTCGATCGAGTCGTGGGTGAGGGTGCCGGCGGAGCCGTAGACGCCGTCGGGCGTCGCCGCCGTGATCTGGGCCGCGAGCTCTTCGAACTGTTCCCAGGTCCAGGTGGTGTCGTCCGGCAGCTCGATGCCCGCGTCCTCGAAGATCGCCAGGTTGGTGACGATCGCGAGGGCGTTGACCCCGGTCGTCGCGGCGTACTGCACGCCGTCGATCTGGCCGTTGCCGATCACCGAGTCGTCGGTGCCGCTCAGATCGAGCTGCTCGCTCACGCTCGCGAGGTCGAGGAGGGCGCCGCGCTGGGCGTACTCGGCGACGTAGGCGCCGCCGAGCGTGATGACGTCGGGGGCGTCGCCGGCGGCGGCCTGCGTGGCCAGCCGGTCGAAGTAGGCGGCGAACTCGGCCGGCTCGGTGGTCACCGTGATCTCGGGGTGCTCGGCACCGAAGGCGTCCAGCGCCTGCTCGGTCATCTCGTGGCGCGGGGTGCTGCCCCACCAGGCGAACCGGATCGAGTCCGCCCCACCGCCGTCGTCGGGCTCGGTCCCACCGCCCCGCGAGCAGGAGGCGAGGCCCGCGGCGGCGCCGAGGGCGGCCGTCGCGAGCAGGGTTCGGCGGGTGATCGACATGCTGGCTCCCGTGCCGGTGGGTCGATTGAACGGATTCAACCTAGCTCGCGATCGATGTCGGGCCCCGAGTTGCCACCGATTGCCCCGACGTCGTGCTGCGTGGAGGTGATCTCGGTCGAGGCGCGACGACGGACGAACCGCTGCCGGGGGCTACCCTGGGCTGCTGATGCGTATCGTCGTTGCGGACTGCTCGGTCGACTACTCGGGCCGGCTCAGCGCTCACCTCCCGCTCGCGCGCCGGGTGCTCCTGGTCAAGGCCGACGGGTCGGTGCTCGTGCACTCCGACGGTGGCTCCTACAAGCCGCTCAACTGGATGTCGCCGCCCTGCCGACTCGCCGAGTCCGAGCCCGACGCCGAGCTGGCGGCCACCGGCGTCACGGCCGTCTGGACCGTCCAGCACGCCAAGAGCGACGACCGCCTCGAGGTCCACCTGTTCACCGTCCACGCCGACGCCAGTCACGAGCTCGGCGTGGACCCGGGATTGGTCAAGGACGGCGTCGAGGCCCATCTGCAGAAGCTGCTCGCCGAGCAGGTCGAGCTGCTGGGCACCGGGCACCAGCTCGTGCGGCGCGAGTACCCCACGCCGATCGGACCGGTCGACATCCTCGTCCGCCCACCGGCCGGCTCGGCCGGCCACGTCGCCGTCGAGATCAAGCGCCGCGGCGACATCGACGGCGTCGAGCAGCTGACCCGCTACCTGGACCTGCTGAACCGCGACCCGCTGCTGGCACCGGTCAGCGGGGTGTTCGCCGCGCAGGAGATCAAGCCGCAGGCGCGGGTGCTCGCCGCGGACCGGGGGATCCGGTGCCTGGTGCTGGACTACGACGCCATGCGCGGGGTCGACGACGTCGACTCGCGACTGTTCTGAGAACGGAGTTCGATCGATGCTCGAGGTGATCCGGGGCGACGTGGTCACGCCCGAGGAGGTCGTGGTCGACGGAGTCGTCCTGGCCGACGACGGCGTGATCACCTGGGTGGGTCGCGCCGCCGATGCGCCGCCCGGGCTCGAGGGACGACTCGGGGGCCCGCCGCCCGACCAGCTGGTGCTCCCGGGCCTCGTCGACCTGCACAACCACGGCGGCGGGGGTGTCTCCTTCCCCGACGCGACGGACCTGGACCAGGTACGCACCGCCGTCGCCGAGCACGGCGCTCACGGCACTGCCCACCTGGTCGCCTCGCTCGTCACCGCCAGTCCGGACACGCTGCGGCGCCGGGTGGCGCTGCTCGCCGACGCCGCCGACGCCGGGCTGATCGCGGGCATCCACCTCGAGGGACCGTTCCTGTCCGTCGCGCGCTGCGGCGCGCAGGACCCCGACCTCATCATCGACGGCGACGCCGCGCTCACCCGCGAGCTGCTCGCCCTCGGCCGCGGCCACGTGGTCACGATGACGGTCGCGCCGGAGACGCCGGGACTGCATGGGCCCGACGGTGTGCTGGCCGCGCTCGTCGAGGGCGGGGCGCTGCCTTCCTGGGGTCACACCGCCGCGGACGCTCCGACGACGAGGGCCGCGGCGGAGGCGGGGGTCGCGGCGCTCGCCGACCACGGGGAGCAGGCCCGCTCCCGGCGTGCCACCGTGACCCACCTGTGCAACGGGATGCGGCCGATGCACCACCGCGACCCGGGCCCGGTGCCGACGGCGCTCGCGATGGCGGCCCGTGGCGACGTCGTCGTCGAGCTGATCGGCGACGGCACGCACCTGGCCCCCGAGCTCGTGCGGGAGATCGTCGAGATGGTCGGCGCCGACAACGTCGCGCTCGTCACCGACGCGATGGCGGCCGCCGGCATGCCGGACGGCCTGTACCGCCTCGGCACCCAGGACGTCAGCGTCGCCGACGGCGTCGCGCGCCTCGCCGACGGCGGCTCGATCGCCGGTGGGACGTCCCACCTGCTCGACGTCGTCCGCATCACCGTGGGAGCCGGGGTGCCGCTGCACGACGCTGTCCGCGCTGCCTCGCTGGTCCCGGCCGAGGTGCTCGGCCATCACGACACCGGTCGCGCCTTCGGCGCGCTCCGTGCGGGCTACCGCGCCGACGTCGTGGTCACCGACCGGTCGCTACGGGTGCTCGCCGCAGCTCCGCGAGCCTGACCGGTCCCACCAGAGCGAGGGTCACCGCTGCGACGCCGGCCTCCGGCAGCCCGGTCGCGGCGACGTCGATCCACTCGCCGATCGGTGCGTCGGCGGGCACGACCGCCTCACGCACGTGCCGGCCGACGTCGTCCGCGACCGACACGACGACCCGGGCGTCCCCGGCCGCCGTCCGCATCGCTCTCAGCGTGACCGCGGCGCCCAGGCCGTCGACGGCGTCGAACTCGAGCAGGCCGCCGTCCCCGCCGACCGCGATGCCCCGGGTGAGGTGCTCGGCCTCGAGCGTGACGCCGGTGCCGCGGTCGAACGCCGCGGCACGCAGAGGGAGACGGTGGGGGATCGGCGCCTCGCCGTCGAGGTCGAGCTCGGCGACCAGCGCCGCCGTGACGGCGTCCGGACCCACGCTCACCCGGTAGCGGCCCGGGTCGACGGTCATGGCCTCGCGGGCGGTATCCCAGACCGAGAACATCGCACGGGGGAGGTCGATGGCGACGCGTGCACCTTCACCGGGCTCGAGAGGGACGCGGGTGAACCCGGCGAGCCGGTGGGGGAACGGCATCCGGTGGTCGACGGCGTCGGTGTAGACCTGCACGACCTCGGTCGCGACGCGGTCGCCGTCGTTGCGGACCTCCACGTGCGCTGTGACGGTGCCGTCGGCGGAGCGCTCGACGTCGAGCCGGGTGTAGCGCACGTCGCCGTAGGTCAGACCGTGGCCGAAGGGGTAGCGCGGCGGCTCGGGGGAGTACCAGAAGGTCGACCGGCCCGAGATGACGTCGTAGTCGGCGAGCTCGCCGGCCTGGTCGTCGTCACGCCACCACGTCTGGGCGAGCCGCCCGCTCGGGTCGACGTCACCCGAGATCACGTCGACGACCGCGGATCCCTGGGCCTGCGAGTGGGCGCTCCAGAGCGCGGCGGCCGGGTCGAGATCGCGATCGAGGCCGTAGGGGTAGCTCGACACCAGCACGAGGACCGCCGCCGGGTTGCTCGCGGACGCGGACTCCCAGATGGCGCGGTAGCTGGGCGGCAGCGCGATGCTCGGGCGATCCTGCGTCTCTCGCCCCAGCAGGTGCGGGTCGTTGCCGAGCGCGCAGATCACCAGATCCGCCTGAGCGGCCTCGCTCACGGCCGCCGTGCCGCAGCGGTGCACGTGCGGCCAGAACCGGGTCGCGTCCTCGGAGTCGTCAGCCACGACGAGGCGACCGGCCACGTCCACCCGGAGCCAGCGACCGCTCGCGACGTGCCGGAGCCCGAGCGAGCCGTCGTCGTGGCGGGTCGTCCGGAACGACTCCTGCACGACCCAGCCGTGGGGCCGCGGTGCACCCGCCCGCACCTGACCCTGTGCCCCGAGCGTCCACAGCAGGCCGCTGCTCGCGTCGGCGACGGTGAGCAGGCCCCACCCCCAGTCGGTGACGTCGTAGGAACCGGCTCGCACCAGCCCCGTCTCTGCGGCGACCACGCCGCCGTCCGCGCTCGTGCACAGGTACCGGCCGTCGGAGGTCCGTAGCGAGAGCCGGTCCGCACCGTCGGCGACCCTGACCTCGGCGCCCGGCCAGCGCTCGCGGACGGCGTCGACGATCGAGACGGTCGTCGTCGGGGTGCCGGCGTACCAGTCCGGGAGCACGCGGTCGGCCAGGGGTCCGACGACGGCGACGGACCTCGGTTCCTCGCGCACCGGCAGCACGCCGTCGTTCTCGAGCAGCACGACGCCGCGCCGCGCCACCGCCAGCGCCAGGCGGTGGTGCTCAGCGCGATCGATCGACGGCGGCGCCGCGGCCTCGCAGTCGCGGGTGCGCAGTCGAGTGCGCAGCAGCCGTGCTGCGGCACGGTCGACGTCCTCCTCGGTCAGCAGCCCGAGCTCCGACGCCTCGCGCAGGGCGTCGATCGTGGGTGTCGGGTCCGTGCCGTGGTCGGTGAAGGAGTCGATGCCCGCGCGCAGCGCCGCGGCCCAGGCGCTCGGTCGATCGGGGAGCACCCGTTGGAGCTCGACGAGGTTCGAGGGCGCTCCGGCATCGCTGACGACGGCGATCTCCTCGGGCGCGGCGGCACGCACGGCGTCGATCAGGTCCGCACTGAGGTGGCAGGGACGGCCGTTGACGAGGTTGTAACCGGGCATCACCGCACCGACGACGCCCGCCGATAGTGGGCCGAGGAAGGCGGGCAGCTCGTACTCGTGGAGCACGCGCGGCCGCACCTGCATCGAGATGACCGCACGATCGGACTCGACGTTGTACGCGAGCAGGTGCTTGAGAGTCGGAACGGTGCGCCAGCGGTCGGGGTCGGCACCTCGCAGCCCGCGGGCGTAACCGGTGGCGAGCGCGGCGGTCAGGTGCGGGTCCTCGGAGTACCCCTCCTCGTTGCGACCCCAGCGCGGGTGCCGCAACGGGTTGACCACCGGGGCCCAGACGTTCGTGCTGATCGTGGCGTCGGCGGCGCGCTTGGCGAGGAGCTCGTCCGCGACCGCGGCGCCGACACGCTCGAGCAGGTCCGGGTCCCACGTCGCGGCCATCCCGACCGGTTGGGGGAACACCGTGGCGTCTCCGAGCCAGGCAACGCCGTGCAGGGCCTCCGACCCGGTGCGGTACGGGGGCAGCCGCCAGCGCTCGAGGGCCGGGGCGTACTGGTGGAGCATCGCGAGCCGCTCCTCCAGGTCGAGGCCGGCGAGACGCTCCTCGACGAGCCGACCGAGCTGATCCACCGCGACCTCCGCCTCGAACCGATTCGACATCGAGCCGTCCGTCTGCGGCGATGCGCTGCGGTGCGGCCGAGACGATCCTGCCACAGCGGCCCGCCTTTCGCAGCACTCGCAACGAACCTCTTGCCCGAGGAGCAGACCTCCCTGTAGCGTCCGGTCATCGAACCGCTTCGACGGCGGTGCTGTCACAAAGGAGTAGCAGAGCGATGACACCTGTATCCAGCCCCGCACGCCTCAGCCGGCGTCTGTTCCTCACGCTCGTCGGCGCCGGTGCCGGAGCCGCCGCGCTGGCGGGCTGCCGTACCGGCGGCGCCTCGACCTCGGACCCGACCACGGGCGGAGGTGCCGTCGCTGACGACGTGCTCCCGCGCTACGTGCCGTTGACGTACGTCGAGCCGGACTTCCCCAGCGTGAACGGGTCCACCGCGGGTTTCACGAGCATCCCCTCCGAGCTGGTGCAGGCGTTCGACGCGCCGCCGGGCGCGGGTGGGACCTTCACGGCGATGACCCCGCTCTGGGGTGCGATCCCGCCGAGCACCGGCAACCAGTACTACGACGGCGTCAACGCGGCGATCGGCTCGACCATCGAGTTCCAGATCAGTGACGGCAACACCTACGGTGACAAGCTCGCCGCGGTGCTCGCGTCCGAGCGCGACGTCCCGGACTGGGTGTGCATCCCGACCTGGAACATCCCCCCGCGCTTCGACCAGGCCGTCGAGTCACTGTTCGAGGATCTGACGCCGTTCCTCGCCGGCGACGCGATCGAGGCCTACCCGCACCTCGCCAACATCCCCACGGACGTCTGGAAGTTCTGCGTCTTCAACGGCAAGCTCAAGGCGCTGCCGTTCCCCGGCGAGATCATCACCGACGCGATCTTCTACCGCGACGACATCTTCGAGGCCGAGGGCATCACCGAGCAGCCGACGAGCGCGGCAGAGCTGCTCGAGCTCTGCGACCAGCTCACCGGCGGCGGCCGGTGGGCGGCGAACGACCTCTGGAACTCGGCCACGCTGATCCACGGTGTCGTACCCCGCTGGCGCATCGAGGACGACGGCACGCTGACGCACCGGTGCGAGACCGAGGAGTACCGGGCCGCGCTGGAGTGGAACGCGGCGCTCTTCGCCCAGGGATCGGTGCACCCGGACGCCGTCGCCGACAACAGCGGCGACGCCAAGGCTCGGTTCGAGGCCGGTGAGGTGCTGATCTCCAACGACGGCGTGGGCGGCTGGCACGAGGCGCTCGCCCGCCAGCTGGGCAGCAACCCCGGCTACTCCCAGCGTCCGTTCACCCCGTTCGCGCACGACGGCGGCACCCCGGTGCTGTGGAAGGGCAACCCGGCCAACATCATCTCGTTCCTCAAGGCCAGTGACGACAAGGCACGGATCGAGGAGCTGCTGACGGTGGCGAACTTCCTCGCCGCGCCCTTCGGGACGGCGGAGTACGCCCTCATCAACTACGGCGTCGAGGGTGTCCACTTCGACTACGGCGACGACGGTCTTCCGGTTCCGACAGCGCTCGCCGCCACCGAGCTGCAGCCGACCTACATCTTTCTCGCCGACCCCCCGGTCGTGAACACCAAGGTGCAGTATCCGGGCTACGTCGAGGCCTTCTGCACATGGATGGCCGATGCCGCCCAGTACGTGCAGGACCCGGCGTTCTTCGGCATGCAGATCACCGAGCCGAGCCAGTTCGGGTCGCTCAACCAGCCGCTGGAGGACCTCGAGAAGGACATCTCCCGCGGGCGCCGTTCCATCGGAGACCTCGACGCTGCCATCGAGACCTGGCGGTCCTCGGGCGGTGAGGAGCTGCGGCAGTTCTACCAGGACATCCTGGACGCCTCGTGACGGCGACCGCCACGCCGCCGCGCTCGCGCCCGGCCCGTCGCCAGCAGGACGCGGTGCCGCGTAGCGGGCCGCCGCAGCGCGGCGCCGTGCCCCTGCGGGTGCGATTCGCGCGGGACCGGTCGCTCCTGCTCATGACCCTGCCGGCCGTGCTGCTGCTCGCGCTGTTCGCCTACGTCCCGATGCTCGGCAACATCGTCGCCTGGCAGGACTACTCGCCGTACGTGGGTTTCGTGGAGTCCCCCTTCGTCGCCTGGGACAACTTCGTCCGGGTGTTCACGAGCGACGCCTTCCTGCACGCGGTGACGAACACGCTCGTCATCACCGTGTTCCAGCTGGTGTTCTACTTCCCGATCCCGATCGCCCTCGCGCTGCTGCTCAACAGCGTGATCACGCCGTCGATCCGGACGACGATCCAGTCGATCGTCTACCTGCCCCACTTCTTCTCCTGGGTGCTGGTCGTCACGGTGTTCCAGCAGATGTTCGGAGGCGCAGGGCTCGTCAACCAGGTGCTGACCGCGAGCGGGCTCGGCGGCTTCGACCTGATGACGAACCCGGACACGTTCCTCGTGCTCATCACCAGCCAGGCGATCTGGAAGGACGCCGGGTGGGGGATCATCATCTTCCTCGCGGCGCTGTCGACCGTCGACCCAGCCCTCTACGAGGCGTCGGTGGTCGACGGCGCGAACAGGTGGCGCCGGATGTGGCACATCACGCTCCCCGCGCTGCGTCCGGTGATCATCCTGCTGCTCATCCTGCGGCTCGGTGACGCGTTGACCGTGGGGTTCGAGCAGCTGATCCTGCAGCGCGGTGCCGTGGGTGCTCAGGTGTCGGAGGTGATCGACACCTTCGTCTACTACCAGGGCGTCATCAACGGCGACTGGAGCTTCGCGACGGCCGCAGGTCTCGTCAAGGGCCTCATCAGCCTGCTGCTCGTGCTCGGTGCCAACAAGCTCGCCCACCTGTTCGGCGAGGCGGGGGTGTACAAGCGCGCATGAGCACGCCCGATCGACCCACCCCGTCCCCGTCCCGTGGCGTCCCGGAGGCCCGACCATGAGCACGACCACCCCGACCGGTGCCCCGACCCCGGCGTTGCCCGCTGCGCTCGCCGCGCCCGGGCCGATGCGGCGTCGACGCCGCAGCCGTCACCGACCGGTCTGGCAGGAGCAGCCGACGCTGCCGGGCCAGATCGCCAAGGGGCTCGTGCTCGCGGTCATCTGCCTCGCGGTGCTCTTCCCGCTCTACACCGTCGTCCTGACCAGCGTCTCGACGCAGGGCACCATCACCGAGGCCGGCGGTCTCGTCACGATCCCGGGGGAGCTGACGTTCTCCGCCTACCGTCAGATCCTCGCCGGCGGCATCGTCACCCGGGCGACGATGGTCTCCATCGGCGTCACCGCCGTCGGCACCCTGCTCTCCACCGTGGTCTCGGTGATGTGCGCCTACGGGCTCTCGCGGCCGTCGTCGCTGTGGCACCGACCGATCCTGTTCGTGCTCGTCATCACGATGTTCTTCAGCGCCGGCATGATCCCGACCTACCTGCTGGTGTCGGGCCTGGGCCTCATCGACAGCTACTGGGCGCTCATCCTGCCCGGAGCGGTGTCCGCCTTCAACGTGCTGATCCTGCGCAACTTCTTCATGGGGATCGACACGGCCATCATCGACGCCGCTCGCATCGACGGTGCCGGCGACTGGCGCATCCTCGGCACGATCGTCCTGCCGATGTCGAAGGCGGTGACCGCCGTCGTCGCGCTCTTCTACGGCGTCGGCTACTGGAACGCCTTCTTCAACGCGATGCTCTACATCAACGACAACGCGAAGTGGCCTCTCCAGCTGGTGCTGCGCTCCTACGTCCTCCAAGGTGTCACCCTGCCGGGCTCCGGGGTCGGCCAGGTCGACGTCGCCTCCGGCGCCGTCACCGGTCTCCCCGTCAAGATGGCGGTGATGGTGCTGGCGATCGTGCCGATCCTGCTCGTCTACCCGTTCGTCCAGCGGCACTTCACCAAGGGAGTCATCTTCGGGGCGGTGAAGGGCTAGTGCGCGCCGGTGACCGTGGGAGCCGCCGTCGAGCCGCGGTCGGACAGCGACGGGCGCAGCAGCCTCGTCTCGGCCCCACCGTCGGGGTCCTCCAGGCGGGCCATCGCGAGGTCGACCGCCGTCGCCCCGATCAGCTGAGCGGGGATGTCGATGGACGTGACCGGGCGCGACTGGGACTGCGCGACATCGGCCGGGCAGATCGCGAGCAGGGACACGTCCTCGGGGATGCGGACGCCGTGCAGCTGCAGCGAGTCCACGACCGAGGGCAGCGCCGCCTCGTTGTGGACGACGAGCGCCGTCGGCGGCGTCGCTGCCGTGCGCAGCGCCTCGACGGAGGCGAGCGCGCCGGCGTGGGTCGGCGGGGTCAGCTGCACCACCACCTGCACGCCGGAGCGGGCCGCCTGCTGCTGACAACCTTCCAGCAGCCGCTCGGCGAAGGTGGTGTGCCGCTGGATCACCGAGGGCGGCGGACCGATCAGCCCGATGGCCGTGTGGCCGAGCTCGGCGAGGTGACGCACGGCGAGCCGTGCGGCGCCGGAGAAGTCGAAGTCGACGCAGTGCAGCCCCTGCGGGTCGTCCGGCAGCCCGATGAGGATCGTCGGGCGTCCGAGCGCCGCCGCACGGGCGACACGCGGGTCGTCCGCCTCGACGTCCATGAGGATGAGCGCGTCGACCATACGGCCACCGGCCAGGCGTTCCAGCCCCGCGTCCTCGCCCTGGGTGACGAGCAGCACGTCGTGGTCGACCTCCCGCGCACGCAGGACGATGCCGGTCACGAACTCCATGATCACCTTGACGTCCACGTCCGGGCGGAGCGGGATCATCAGCCCGATCGCGTGCGTGCGCGCGGACGCGAGCGCACGCGCCCCGGCGTGTGGCCGGTAGCCGAGCTCGGCGACCGCACGCTCGACGCGAGCACGGGTGCGCTCGGAGATGGCCCGTTTGCCGCTGAGCGCGTACGAGACGGTCGACGGGGCCACGCCCGCGTGCTTCGCCACGTCATCGATGGTCGCCACGAGCGCATCCTCCCTCGCACGCCGTCGGTCGTCGTCGGCGCTTCGACAGCGTTCGACGCATCATGTCACGACGAGAGCACTCCGTACCGGATCGACGTACGAAGCGCTTCGACAAAGGCGCTGCGGTGACCGCTCTCGAGGGTCGACGCCTGCGCTACGGCGGTGACTACAACCCCGAGCAGTGGGACCGTGCGACCTGGCGGGACGATGTGGACGCCATGCGGGCGGCAGGCGTGACGACCGTGACCGTGGGCGTCTTCGCCTGGGCGATGCTGGAGCCCGAGCAGGACCGGTTCGAGCTCGACTGGCTCACGGACGTGCTCGACCTGCTGCACGGGGCCGGGATCGAGGTCGTCCTGGCGACGCCGTCGGCCTCACCGCCCCCGTGGTTGGCGCTGGAGGATCCCGAGACGCTGCCGCAGGATCCGAGCGGCCGCGTCCTGCACCCCGGCTCGCGCACGCACTACTGCCCGTCGTCGCCGAGCTACCGGGACCGTGCGGTGATCATCACCCGCGAGCTCGTGCGTCGCTTCGCCGAGCACCCGGCGCTCGTGCTGTGGCACGTGGGCAACGAGTACGGCACGACGTGCCACTGCCCGCGCTGCGGCGAGGCGTTCCGCGACTGGCTGCGCGCGCGCCACGGGTCGGTCGAGGCCGTCAACGAGGCCTGGGGGACCGCGGTGTGGTCGCAGCGCTACAGCACCTGGCGCGAGATCGGGCCACCGCTGGCGGCGCCCTACCTGTTGCACCCCGCGCACACGCTCGACTATCGCCGGTTCGCCTCGGACGCCTTGCTCGACCTCTACCGCGCGGAGCGGGACGAGATCCGCGCGGTCGACTGCGTCCACCCGATCACCACGAACGCCATGGGCTTCTTCGCCGGGGTGGACTACGCCAGCTGGGCAGAGCATCTGGACGTCATCAGCGACGACAGCTACCCCGACCCGGCCGACCCGGACGCGCCGACGGCCGCGGCGTTGACGCACGACCTGATGCGGTCGCTGCGCGACGAGCCGTGGCTGCTCATGGAGCAGGCCGTCGGGGCGGTGAGCTGGCGGCCGCACAACCTGCCCAAGACCACGGCGAGAATGCGCCGGGACGCCTTCCGCGCGATCGCGCACGGTGCGGACGGGGTTCTCTCGTTCCAGTGGCGGGCGTCGCCCACCGGACCGGAGCGGTTCCACTCCGCGATGCTGCCGCACGCCGGGACCAGCACGCGGTTGCACCGTGCGGTGATCGACCTCGGTCGCGACCTCGCACGGCTGGGCGACGTCGCGGGGACCCACGATCGCGCCGAGGTCGCCCTGCTGTTCGACTGGTCGAGCTGGTGGGCGGCCGAGGAGCGGTCCACCCCGAGCGAGCGCCTGCGCGTGCTGCCCCAGATGCAGGCCTGGTACCGGCCGTTCTGGGAAGCCGGGATCGCGGTCGACGTCGTGCCGCCGACCGCCGATCTGCGCCGCTTCCGACTGGTCCTCGCGCCGCAGCTGTACCTGGTGGACGACGAGGCCCTCGCGACCTTGCGCGGCTACGTCACGGGCGGCGGGTCGCTCGCGCTGGGTCCGTTCTCCGCCGTCGCCGACGCCCACGCGCGTGTGCGCACCGGCGGTACGCCTGCCGGGCTCCTCGACCTGCTGGGAGCCCGCAGCGAGGAGTGGTGGCCGCTGCCCGACGGCGGTGCCCGGCTGACCTCCGAGCGGCACGGTGAGGGCAGCGTGCACACCTGGGGCGAGCTGGTCACGGTCTCGACCGGCCTCGTCGAGGCGACCTTCGACGGCGGCGACCTGCACGGCGAGCCCGCGCTCGTCCGGTCCGCGAACCAGTCGTTGCACTACCTCGCGACCATGCCCGACGCCGTCTGGCTGCGGCGCTGGCTGCTCGGGCTCGCGGCCGATCGCGGCGTCCGACCCCGCCACGCGCTCGCAGCCGTGCCGGACGGCGTCGAGGTCGCCGCCCGTGGACCGGTCACGTTCGTGCTCAACCACCGAGACGCCAGCGTCGACGTCGAGCTGTCCTCCCCGTGCGAGGACCTGCTCGCCGGCGGTGGCGCGACGACGACCTTCACCGTGCCGCCCGGCGGCACGACCGTGCTCAGAAAGGCACCCCGATGAAGTTCACCAACGGCTACTGGCTCGACCTGCCCGGTGTGTCCGCGTTGCGGCCCCGTCACGTCGAGACCGTCGAGCTCACCGACGACGCCATGACCGCCCATGTCGCCACCGCGCCGCTGACCGAGCGCCGGCACAGCCTCAACCTGCCGCAGCTGACCGTGCGGATGGACTCGCCGATGGACGGCGTCATCGGGGTGCACGTCGACCACTTCCAGGGGGTGCGCGACCCGGGTCCGGCGTTCGAGCTGACGCGCTCGCCGGACCCCGTCGTCGTCAAGGCCGCCGACCACCCGGGGGGTTTCGTGACGCTGACCGCGGGCCCGCTGACCGCCCGGGTGCGGACCGACAGCCCGTGGCGGCTGGACTTCCTGGCCGAGGACAGGGTGCTGACGAGCTCGGTCGAACGGGGCCTCGCGGCACTGACCACCCCCGACGGCGCGTTCGTACGCGAGCAGCTCACGCTCGGCGTCGGTGAGCAGGTCTTCGGGCTGGGGGAGCGGTTCGGGCCGTTCGTCAAGAACGGCCAGTCGGTCGACATCTGGAACGCCGACGGCGGCACGGCGTCGGACCAGGCCTACAAGAACGTGCCGTTCTACCTCACCGACGGCGGCTACGGGGTGTTCGTCGACCACCCCGAACGGGTCTCGTTCGAGGTCGCGAGCGAGGTGGTCTCGCGCAGCCAGTTCTCCGTGGCGGGGCAGAGCCTGCGGTACTACGTGATCTACGGCCCGTCGCCGAAGGCGATCTTGCGTCGCTACACGGCGCTGACCGGGCGGCCCGCGCAGGTGCCGTCGTGGTCCTACGGGCTGTGGCTGTCGACGTCGTTCACGACCGACTACGACGAGGAGACCGTGCTCGGGTTCGTCGACGGCATGGCCGAGCGGGAGCTGCCGCTGTCGGTGTTCCACTTCGACTGCTTCTGGATGCGTCAGTTCCACTGGTGCGACTTCGTGTGGGACCCGGGCACCTTCCCGGACCCGGAGGGCACGCTCGCCAGGCTCCACGACCGTGGCCTGCGGGTCTCGGCCTGGATCAATCCCTACATCGCGCAGCGGTCGCACCTGTTCGCCGAGGGAGCCGAGCTCGGCTACCTCGTGCGCCGCCCCAACGGCGACATCTGGCAGTGGGACATGTGGCAGGCCGGGATGGCGCTGGTCGACTTCACCAACCGCGACGCCTGGCGCTGGTACCAGAGCAAGCTCGAGGTGCTGCTGGAGCAGGGGGTCGACACCCTGAAGACCGACTTCGGCGAGCGCATCCCGACCGACGTCGTGTGGCACGACGGCTCCGACCCCGAACGGATGCACAACTACTACACGCACCTGTACAACCGCTGCGTGTTCGAGGTGCTGCAACGTCGGCGCGGCACGGGCGACGCGGTGCTGTTCGCCCGGTCCGCGACCGCGGGCGGCCAGCAGTACCCGGTGCACTGGGGTGGTGACTGCGAGTCGACGCTGGTGTCGATGGCCGAGTCGCTCCGCGGCGGGCTGTCGCTGGCCCTGTCGGGCTTCGGGTTCTGGTCGCACGACATCGGGGGGTTCGAGGGGAGCCCCGACCCCGAGGTGTTCAAGCGCTGGCTCGCGTTCGGGATGCTCTCCTCGCACAGCCGGCTGCACGGCTCGAACTCCTACCGGGTGCCGTGGGCGTTCGACGAGGAGGCGGTCTCGGTCACCCGGACCTTCGCGCGCCTGAAGAACACGTTGATGCCGTACCTGGCCGCCGCCGGTCGCACCGCGCACACCGAGGGGCTGCCGGTGATGCGCCCGATGCTGCTGGAGTTCCCCGACGATCGCGCCGCGCGGACCCTCGACACCCAGTACATGCTCGGCGGCTCGCTGCTGGTCGCGCCCGTCTTCGACACCGAGGGCTGGGTCGAGTACTACGTGCCGGCGGGCCGCTGGACGTCGTTGCTCACGGGCGAGGTCGTCGACGGCGGCGGCTGGCGTCGCGAGCAGCACGCGGCCGACTCGCTGCCGCTGCTCGTGCGGCCGGGCACGATGCTGCCGCGGGGCGCCGACCACTCCCGCCCCGACTACGACTACGCCGACGGCCTGGTGCTCGAGGTCTACGAGCCGTACGAGGGCATGTCGGAGCGGGTCGAGATCCCGACGGCGGACGGGCTCGGTGTCGCGGGCACGGTCACGGTCACGGTCGCGGACGGCGTGCTGCGGGCGGTCGCCACCGGTCTCGCCGACACCTGGTCGCTGCGGTTGCGCCGGGACGTGGCTCGGGCGACGAACGGCGAGGCGGCGCTCGAGACCGGTCGCGGCGCCGTCGTGCCGGACGGGAGCCGACGCGGACGATGACGCCGACCTCCCCGACGACGTCCGCCTGATCCTCGGCGAGGACCGTTCGTCGGTGTGTGTCCGTGCGAGGTGGTAGCACTGGAGCATGGGCGCGAGCCCCGACGTCACCGGACGCCGCCGTCCCGCCCGAGGAGGAGAGATCCATGGACGCACGACCTCCCGTCGTCGACGCCGCGACGTGGCGCGACCAGCTGGACGATCTGAGGGCCCGCGAGAAAGCTGCGACGCGCGAGCTCGACGCGATCGCGGCGCAACGCCGCCGGCTGCCGATGGTCGAGATGCCGCGCTACATCCTCGTGGGCGCCGATGGTCCGGTCCCGTTGACCGACGTCTTCGCCGGGAAGCAGCAGCTGATCACCTACCACCACATGTGGGAGCCGGGCGCCGAGTGGCAGTGCGGCGGCTGCACCGGGTTCACGTCGCAGTACACCCGCCTCGACTTCCTCGACAGCTACGACGCCCGGTTCGTCGTCGTGACCCAGGGCGAGATCGGCGAGGCGCTGGCGTACCGGGAGAGGGTCGGGAACCGGATGGACTGGTACTCGACGTCGGAGAGCTCGTTCGGCGCCGACGTCGACGCCCCCGCCGGTGGCGGGTTCGCCGTCAACGTCTTCATGCGCGACGGTGACCGCGTGTTTCGCACCTGGCACACCACCGGGCGCGGGACGGAGCAGCTCTCGCACACGTTCCCGCTCATCGACCTGCTGCCGTGGGGACGGCAGGAGGCGTGGCAGGACTCGCCGGACGGGTGGCCGCAGTCCGGTGCCTACTCCGGCTGGCTGGACTCGCCGGACATCGCACGCCTCTACGGTCCGTGAGAGGGCGCAGCCGGAAGCGACCGTACGGATCCGAGCACCGACCGGTGGACGGCGACGCGATCCTGCGCGGCGGGGCCCGGTCCGAGACCGGTCGGGACGGGCGGCGCTGGACGGTGCGGACGGTCAGCGGCAGCGAGAAGACCTACCGGTGCCCGGGGTGCGGCGGAGACGTCGCGCCCGGCTCGCAGCACGTCGTCGCCTGGACCGACGACCATCTCTTCGGTGCGTCCGCCGGGCTGGAGGAGCGGCGTCACTGGCACACGCAGTGCTGGCGGTCCCGTCGGTGACGGGCACGTCGGCCAGGATGGACCGATGAGCGAACCCACCACGCCGCGCGAGCTGGCCGACCACTACGTCGTCGAGCTCGCCGAGATGAACCCGGCCGTCTCCACCCAGCTCGGTCTGCGTCCGCACGAGGACCGGGTGCCCGACCTGTCGCCCGCCGGGCACGACGCGCAGGCGACGCTGGCGCGGTCGGTGCTCGAGCGGCTGGACGCGCTCGAGGCCGCCTCGGAGCTCCCCGACGGCGAGCGACGCTGCGCCGTGCTCCTGCGCGAGCGGCTGGAGGCACAGCTGCAGTCCCACGACGCCGGCGACCACCTGCGCGAGATCCGCAACATCGGCGCCGCCCCGCAGTCGGTGCGCTCGCTCTTCACCCTCATGCCGACGACCACCGAGGAGGACTGGGCCTGCATCGCCCGGCGGATGGCCCAGGTCCCGCAGGCGTACGAGGGCTGGGTGCTCACGCTCGAGGAGGGACGGCGGCGCGAGCTGCTCGCCGCCCCTCGCCAGGCCCTGACGCTCGCCGACCTCCTGCAGGAGTGGGTGACGGGTCGCTGGTGGCACGGGTTCGTCGCGGACGGCCCGGACGCGCAGCGGGACGCCCTGAGCGCAGCGGCCGACGCGGCGCACGAGGCGACCGTCGAGCTCGAGCGGTACCTGCGGCAGGAGTACGCCCCGGCCGCGGCGGGGACCGCGGACGCCGTCGGCGAGGAGCGGTACCGGCGCGGAGCCCGGCGCTGGCTGGGCGCCGACATCGACCCGCACGAGGCCTACACGTGGGGCTGGTCGCAGTACCGCGAGATCGACGCCCAGATGCGCGAGCTCGCCGAGCAGATCCTGCCGGGCGCGAGCCCGGTCGAGGCGATGCGGCACCTCGACGTCCACGGCACGCTCGTGCACGGCGTGGACCAGGTGCGGGCGACGCTGCAGCAGATGATGGACGACGCGATCGCCGACCTCGACGGCACGCACTTCGACATCGCCGAGCCGCTGCGGGACGTCGAGGCGATGATCGCACCGGCGGGCTCGGCCGCGGCGCCCTACTACACACGTCCGTCGCTGGACTTCTCACGGCCTGGCCGCACCTGGCTGCCGACCCTCGGGCGCACCAGCTTCCCGATGTACGACCTGGTGAGCACCTGGTACCACGAGGGGGTCCCGGGTCACCACCTGCAGCTCGCCCAGTGGGTGCACGTCGCGCCGCAGCTGACCATGTTCCAGACCTCGATCGGCTCCAGCAGCGGCGCCACCGAGGGGTGGGCCCTGTACGCCGAGCGGCTCATGGACGAGCTCGGCTATCTCGACACCGAGGGCAGGATGGGTTACCTGGACGGCCAGATGATGCGCGCCGTCCGGGTGGTCATCGACATCGGCATGCACCTGGGACTGCCGATCCCCGAGGACTCGCCGATCGCGCCCGGCGCCACCTGGACACCCGAGCTCGCCGAGCAGTTCTTCGCCGCCCACTCGGGGCGGTCCGCGGACTTCATCGCCTCGGAGATCGTGCGGTACCTCGGCTGGCCGGGGCAGGCGATCAGCTACAAGCTGGGCGAGCGAGCCTGGTTGGCCGGTCGGGACGCGGCGCGGGCGGCGGCGCAGCAGCGCGGCGAGGTCTTCGACCTCAAGGCCTGGCACATGCGCGCCCTCTCCCTCGGGGCGTTGGGGCTGGACGACCTCGAGAGGGAGCTGGCTCGCCTGTGAGCCCCGGTCACCTCAAGGCAGCTCCCAGGTGTGCACGGGCTCGTTGCTGTGCATGCCGGCGGCATAACGACGCGTCATCTCGACCAGGGCGTCCTCCCGGCTGAGCCCGGCGTCGGACAGCCTCCGCGCCGACTCCTGCTGCCACCAGGCGCCGTTACGACGCAGCTTGCAGCGCGACTCGACGATCTGCAGGCTGCGCGCGGCGACGTCGTCGGCCACCCCGAGCGAGGCGAGCCCGGACTGCGCGAGCGGGAGCAGGTGACGCAGGATCAGCTCGTCCCACGACACCTCGCCCTCACCGGGCCAGTAGAAGGTCGCCTCGACGCCGCGTCGGGCTCCCTGCTCGAAGTTCGCAGCGGCGGCCGCGAACGACATCCGGCTCCAGATCGGGCGGTCGTCGCGCGCCAGCTCGACGAGGGCGCCGTAGTAGAACGCCGCGTTGGCGACGATGTCCGCGACGGTCGGGCCGGCGGGGAGGACACGGTTCTCGACCCGGCAGTGCGGGACCCCGCCGACCGTGTCGTAGACCGGGCGGTTCCATCGCCACACCGTGCCGTTGTGCAGACGCAGCTCCTGCAGCCGCGGGACGCCGCCGCCGTCGAGCACGGCCTCGGGGTCCTCGTCCGTGGTCTCCGGCAGCAGGGCCGGGAAGTACCGGACGTTCTCCTCGAACAGGTCGAAGATCGAGGTGATCCACCGGTCCCCGAACCACACGCTCGGACGCACACCCTGGTTCTTCAGCTCGGGGGAGCGGGTGTCGGTCGCCTGCATGAACAGCTCGGTCCGGGTCTCGGCCCACAGGTTCTTGCCGAACAGGAACGGCGAGTTGGCGCCGAGCGCCAGCTGGGGCCCCGCGAGCAGCTGGGCCGCGTTCCAGTGCGCCGCGAAGTCCTGGGGCTCGACCTGCAGGTGCAGCTGCACGGACGTGCAGGCCGACTCCGGAGCGATGGAGTCGATCGTCATGCGCAGCGACTCCTCCCCGCTGATGTCGAGCTCGATGTCCTCGCGCCGCGCCCCGAGGACCGCGTCCTCGAGGGCGACGTAGCGGGGGTTCTCGCTCATCCAGTCGCCGTCGAGGTGCTCCCGGAACAGTGTCGGAAGGATGCCGACCATGACGATGTGGGCGCCGGCGTCGTTGGCGAGCGACTCGGCGCGGTTGAGGGAGGTGCGCAACGACTCCTCGAGGGCGGCGAGCGAGTCGCCCACAAGGGTCGTGGGCGGGGCGTTGAGCTCGATGTTGTAGCGACCGAGCTCGGTCTGGAACGCGGGGTCGGCGATCCGCTCCAGCACGGCCGCGTTCGCCATCGCGGGCCGGAAGTCGTGGCCGACGAGGTTGAGCTCGATCTCGAGCCCGGTGACACCACCGGTGGTGTCGAAGTGGTTCTCGGCGAGCATCCGGGCGAACACGTCGAGGCACCGTCGGACCTTCTCCCGGTAGCGGGTGCGCTGCTCACGCGTGAACGTGGTGCCAGCGATCTCGTCGCCCATCGGCACAGCAAAGCAGATCGCGGCCCGCCGCCGTCAGCCCTTCCGCCTCGTATCGTGGCCGCATGGCGATCTCCGTGCACGCCCCCGCGGTCCTCGACGGCGTCCCGCTCGTGCTGCTGCACGCCTTCCCGCTCGACTCACGCATGTGGGACGGCGTCGTCGAGGCGCTCGTCGGCGTCCCGATCGTTCGTGTCGACGCACCGGGTTTCGGCGACTCGCCCGTCACGGGGCCGGGGCTGGAGTCGTTCGCGCTCGCCGTCGTCGAGGAGGTCCGTGCCCGTGCCGGACGGGCGGTGGTCGCGGGGCTGTCGATGGGCGGGTACGTCGCGATGGCGGTCGCCGAGGCCGCGCCCGAGCTGATCGCCGGGATCGGGTTGCTGAGCACGAAGGCCACGGCGGATCCGGACGCCGCCCGCGAGAAGCGGCTGGCGATGGCGGCCGCCGTCGAGGCGGGCGAGCGCGGTGTCGCCGTCGGGATGCTCGAGGGACTCGTCGGGGAGAGCACACGTACCGCACGACCGGACGTCGTGGCCAGGGTGCGCGGGTGGCTGGAGAGTGCACCGGCCGACGGGATCGTGTGGGCGCAGCGCTCGATGGCGGCGCGTCCGGATCGGTCGGCCGTGCTGGCGTCGTTGCCCGACGGTCTGCCGTCGCTCGTGCTGCGCGGGACCGAGGACACGCTGATGTCCGACGCCGACGCGGCAGCGATGGCCTCGGCACTCGGCGTCGGGGTCACGAAGGTCGTCGGCGCCGGCCACCTGGCGGCCGTCGAACGTCCCGCCGAGGTCGCGACGGCACTGCGCGACCTCTACGAGCGCGTCTCAGCGCCCGCGCCACCCCGGTAGCAGGCGTTCGAGCGCGTCGACCAGGTCGATCGAGTCGCCGTCCTTGCCGCCGGCGCCGATCACGAGGGGTGGAGGTGTCGGCGTCAGACGGACGCCCCTGATCCGGTCGAGCATCCCGAGCGGGGCGGTGAGCACGTAGAACTCGCCGTCGGTCCCGAGCCCGACCGTCTTGTCGACACGCAGGTACCACCCGTCGACGTCGCTCTTGGCGACGCCCCGACCGCCGTACCCCTTCACCAGGAGCCGCTCAGGGGTCAGGTGGTCGCGTGCGACGGCCACGAAGTCCCGCAGGATCGCGCGCGCCCGGTCGTGCTCCACCTGCTGCCGCGCGTGCAGCCGCCGCTCCTGCTCGCGGGCGGCCTCCGTCCGCTGCGCCGCCCAGTCCTGGCTCACCCCGCCAGGCTATCGGCGCGGACCGCTCAGAAGAACTCGTCGAGGAGCTGGTAGAAGTCGAGAGTGTCGTCGTCGAGGGCGTCGATGCCGTAAGACGTCCAGAGCTGGTCGCGCTGCCGGGCTGTGTAGCCCGAGTTGCGGTCGTCGACCATGCTGCGGGCGACGAGCGCGAGGTCGAGGGCGCGATCGGCGACACCGAGGCGACCGACGTCGACGACGCCCGTCGGCTGGAAGGTCGTGGGGTCGAGGAGGAGGTTGGGCAGACTGGCGTCGCCGTGGCAGACCCGGAGCTCCTCGACGCGGCCCACCGCTCGCTGCTCCAGCTCCTCCAGGAGCGAGGCCGCGGTCCGACCGGCTCGGACGTCGTCGAGGTCGTCGACATCGACGTGCCCCTCGGCGACGGCGCGCCTCGCGAGCGCGAGCGTCGTCGCCAGCGACCGGTCGAACGGGCACTCGTCGGCGAGCGTGTGGAGGTCGCTCAGCAGACGGGCGATCCCCGCCACGGCGCGCTCGACATCGGACGCACCGACCGCCGACGCCGGGATCCCGGGCACCGTGGTGCTGACCATCGTCGCCACACCGCCGCCCTCGACCCAGTCGACGACGACGGGCGCCGGGAAGCCGGCGTCGGCGAGCCACACCTGCCGCGCCCGCTCCTGCTGCAGATCGGCGACGGCGTCGCGGCCGGACGCCGTCTTGGCGTGGTGCCGACCATCGGGACTGCGTCGGACGACCGCGCCCGAGCAGCCGAGGCCGATCGTGTCCCAGTCCTGCACCGGGAGAACGGCGACCTCGTGTCCCTCAGCCACGACTCACGGACGGGCCGGAGGGAGCACCGCCGTGTCCTCGTCGCGGGAGCCGGCGTCGTGGTCGGCCGCGGTGCTCTCGTCGTCGGAGGTGCCCGCGTCCGGTGCCCCGGCCTCGCCCTCGGCGTCCGACGGCGGTGCGGGCGTCTCGTCGGACGAGTCGTCGCTCGAGGTGGCTCCGGCCGCGTGCTGACCGAGATGGGTCAGCGCGCCGACGTCCTTCGTGATCGAGCCGAGCATGGCCCGGAGCTCGTCGAGGTAGGCCGAGATGCCCTCGCGCTGAGTGTTGAGGTCGTCGAGGTGCGCCTGCGCCGTCTCGCGGTCCTCGGTGATGCGCGCCTGGTGCTCCGCGCGCTCCCGCTCGGCCCGGGCCCGGCCCTCGTCGATCAGGGCCTCGGCCTTGGCGCGGGCCTCGTCGAGCATGCCGTCGGCGTCGCGCTCGGCGTCGTTGCGCACCTTCTCCGCGGCACCGAGCGCACTCGCGAGCCTGCTCTCGGCGTCCTGCGTGTGCCGTGTGGCCGACTCGATGACGGCGTCGACCTCCGCCTTCGCCGTCGCGTGGCGCTCCGCGAGCTCCTTCTCGACGTCCTCGCGCATCCTGGCCAGCTCGATCTCGGTGTCCTCACGCAGCTTCACCGCGGCCGCACGGATGCCGTCGGCCTCGACGGTCGCGTTCCTCACGAGCTCGGTCGCGGTCGCCCGCGCGGAGGCGAGGATCTGCTCCGCCTCCTGCTCGGCCTCCGACCGCTGCGCCGCCACGGCGCGGTCCGCCTCGACCCGGCGCTCGGTGATCTCGCGCTCGGTCGTCGCGCGCAGCCCGCCCAGCAGGCGTTCCAGTCCCGCCAGCTTCTCCGACCGCGACGCGGCATCGGCGCTGTGGATCCGCGCGGCCTCGCGCTCGGCGGAGCCGACCAGCTCCTCGGCGCGGCGCTGAGCGTCGCTGATCAGCCCGGCGGCGTCGCGCTGCGCGGCTGCGGTGACGTCCTCGGCGGTGGTGCGCGCACGGCGCACGATCTCGGCAGCGTCGCGCTCGGCCGACTCCATCAGCGACGCCGCGGCGTCGCGGGCGCTCTGCGTCGCCTCGCCGGCCTTGGTGTTCGCCTGCGCGATCACGTCGGCGGACTGCTCCTCGGCCGACCGCAGCAGCTGCTCGACCCGGACCCCGAGACCGGAGTAGCTCGGAGAGTCCATCTCCTTGATCTTGGCCTGCGCCTCGGCGAGCTCGCTCGCGATCTGCCTCGACGCAGCCTCGGAGGAGGTCACGTGGGCCCGTGCGTCCTCCAGCTGACGCGTGAGCTCGTGCAGGCGGTGGTCCACCTGCGCGCGGTCGTAACCACGCATCACCACAGGGAATGCTGCGGTCTCATCAGCCACGTCGTGCTCCTGTTGCTCGTACATCTGTCTGCCTGAAGCGCCCCTCAGAGTAGCCGGAGTCACACCGTCGACCGACGCCGGGAGGACCATCGGGGCCCAAGATCACGGAACGGTCACGTACCCTGGTCCGCGGTCTGCAAGGCGCAGACCCTTCAGGACGCAGGGAATCGACTGGCTCGTGGTGCGACGGATCTTCGCGATCGTGCTCATCGTGCTCGGACTGGGCACTGTGGGTGCGGCCATCGCGTCGGGGACCGTGTGGCGTCCCGACGAGCGGGTGACCCTCGTGCTACCCGCCCAGCCGGACGTCCCGCTGGTGCTGACAGCGCCCGGTGTGCTCAACGCCGTCGACAACGAGGTCGAGGTCACGCTCACGGGTGCGACGACCGACACCCCGCTCGTGCTCGCCATGGCGCAGGAGCGCGACATCCGCGCCTGGGTCGGCGACGCGCCGCACTGGGAGATCACCGGTCTCGCCGACTGGGAGACCCTCACCTACGCCGACTCGCGCGAGGCGGCGACCGAGGACCCGAGCACCGCGGACGACACCACGGGAGCCACCGACGAGGCGACCGAGGCGACCGACGACGCGACGGAGGCCACCGAGGAGCCGACCGACGAGCCGGCCGAGGAGGAGCTGACGGTCCCGGACCCCAGCGGGTCCGATCTCTGGGTCGAGCAGGTCACGGGGACGGGCGAGCTGACCTACTCCTGGACGGCCGTGCCGGGCCGATGGATGATGCTCGCCGCCACCGACGGCACCGAGCCGGCGCCGCAGGTGTCGCTGACGTGGAACCGCGAGGTCACGACGCCGTTCGTGCAGCCCGGCATCATCCTGGGTGGTGTCCTCCTGCTGATCGGGCTGGTGCTGCTCGGCACCCAGCTGCTGGTCGATCGCGAGCGTCGCCGTGCACGACGCGCGGCCGAGGCCGCCGCGACCACCGGATCGATCCCTCGCGTCACGGCCGTGGACGGCGATCGTCCCCTCACCCGGCGAGAGATCCGACTCGCCGAGGCCGCCCAGCGTGGTCGCGGCCGCGGTTCGGACGCACCGGTCACGGGTGAGATCCCTGTGCCGGCGGCCGACGACGCCCCCGGCCAGGGGGCTCTCGACGAGCCCGGTACCGACGCGGCGCCCGAGCTCGACCCGGCTGCGCCGTCGGACGCCGACGTCGACCCCGGCGCGCTCGACGCGTGGGTGCGCAGCGGCGCCGCGAGCCCGCTGCTCCACGAGGGAGAGCGGACCACACCGACCGATCTCGGCATCGACGACGGTGCGGCTGCGGATGGCTCGGCCGACGCGGACGGCTCCGCCGACGCGAGGCAGGACGAGCCGTCGGAGCGGGCATCCTGGTGGCGTCGTCGTCGGGACCGGCGGGACGACGCGGTCGAGAGCGACACGACCGAGAGCGACACGACCCAGAGCGACACGACCGAGAGCGACACCGCGTCCGAGAGCGCCGACGGACCGGCCGCGGCACCGGTCGAGCCCGTCGGCCCGGTCACGGGGGGCGACACCGAGCAGATCCCCGCTGTCGTGCCCGAGGACGAGTCGAGCCCGCAGGCGTCCGGCGCGTCGTGGCGTCAGGCCTGGGGCCTGAGCGCGTCGCCGCCACCGGACACCGACGCGAAGGAGGAGGACCGATGACCACGTCGCGACGTCGCTCGCGCCTCCTCCGGGCCGGAGCGCTCGCCCTCGCCGGGGTGATGCTGCTCGCTGGTTGCGCGATCCCGCTCCCGGACGTCGACGCCGACGCCGCGCCGTCCGGGCCTCAGCCGGCTCTCGACCAGACGCGGCTGGACCGCGTCATCGCGTCGATCACGGACACCCTGGCCACGGCTGATGCCGACCTCGACCCCGACCTTCTCGCCGAGCGCGTCAACGGACCGGCCCTGCGGACCCGCGAGGCCGAGTACCGGCTGGCCGAGGCGACCGCCGACAGCGACGACCCGACAGCCCTGCAGACCGTCACGCTCGACCCCCAGCAGATCGTCATGAGCAACAGCGAGACCTGGCCGCACCGGGTCTTCCTGGTGACCACGATCGCCGACGGCATGAACACCCCGCTGCTCGTCGGGCTGGAGCAGGACTCGCCTCGTGAGCAGTACGAGATGTTCTCGTGGGTCCGGCTCTTCCCCGAGATCACGACGCCGGCCACCACCGTCCCGGCGGAGGGCAGCCCGGAGGTCGCGCCCGACGCCGAGGGGCTGGTGCTCAGCCCGGAGGACGCGATCGCCGCCTACGCCGACGTCCTGGAGAAGGACGACGACAGCAAGTCCGCCGACGCGTTCACCTCCGAGAACGACTACTTCCGTGACGCGGTCGTGGCCGACCGCGACGGGATCGAGGACGGGCTCGAGGAGGGCAGCGCGTACTCGGAGACGTTCGACGTCCGCAACTTCGAGCCGGTCAGCCTCCAGACCGCCGACGGCGGTGCGATCGTCGTCGGTGCGCTCCGGTCGGACCAGGTGTACGAGCTCACCGACCCCGATGCCGAGCTGACCGTGTCCACTCCCGAGGTGGTGGCGCTCTACGGCAACGACTCCTCGATCGAGGTCGAGGACGCCCTCACGGTCACCTACTGGATCACCGTCGCCCTGTACGTGCCACCGGCGTCCGACGGTGCGACGATCCAGGTGCTCGGTGCCGAACGTGTCCTGGACGCTGTCGAGGACACCAGCACCGACGAGTAGCCAGGACCCTGGCGCTCACCCCACCCTGTCCGGACAGCTCACAAGGACGAACGAGATGACCCAGCCTCCCTCCGGTCTCAACCTGCGCGGCGCCGTCGACCTCTCGGCGCTGTCGCAGCCCGCACCCGCCCCGGGCGCCGCGGCTCCCGACGGGGTGGTCGTCGAGGTGACCGCCGAGACGTTCCAGGACGTCGTGACGACGTCGGCCACCGTGCCGGTCGTCGTCGACCTCTACTCCACCCGGTCCGGTGCGAGCACGCAGCTGTCGGCGTCGCTGCAGCAGCTCGCGGCCTCCTACGCCGGCAAGTTCCAGCTCGCCCGGGTCGACGCCGACGCCAACCCGCAGATCGCCCAGGCGGTCGGAGCGCAGTCGCTGCCGACGGTCTTCGCGATCATCAAGGGTCAGCCGTTGCCGCTGTTCCAGGGCGCGCACCCGGTGGAGCAGCTGCGCCAGGTGCTCGACGAGCTGCTGCGTGTGGCCGCCGATAACGGCGTCACCGGCACGATCAGCACCGAGCCCGTCGAGGACGCGCCCGAGCCGGAGGAGCCGCCGCTCCCCGCGCACCTGCAGGCGGCGTACGACGCCCTCGAGGCGGGGAACCTCGACGAGGCCGTGCAGCTCGTGCAGAAGGCCGTCCGGGAGAACCCGGGCGACGCCGAGTCGGCGGCGATGCTGGCCCAGGTGGAGCTGATGGCGCGGCTGGACGGTCTCGACCCCGTCGCCACGCTCACTGCCGCCCGCGACGCCGCCCCCGGCGACCTCGCCGCGCAGCTCCCCGCTGCCGACGTCGAGGTGAGCACCGGCCAGAACGCCGCCGCCTACGACAGGCTCCTGGCCGCCGTCCGGGCCACCGCCGGAGAGGATCGCGAGACCGCGCGAGCACGTCTGGTCACGCTGTTCCTCGTCGCCGACCCCGCCGACCCCGCCGTCGCCAAGGCCCGCCGCGACCTCGCCATCGCCCTCTTCTGACCCCGCCCTCCCGATGTCTCAGACGACTGATGTCTCAGACGACTGACACATCGGGGGTGGGGGGTCAGGCGTGGGGGGTCAGGCGGGGAGGAGGATGACGGCGCCCAGGGGTGGGATGCGGAGCTCCGCCGAGTGGGAGCGGCCGGCCCAGCCGACCTCCTGCGCCGTGATCGTGCCCGTGTTGACGACGCCGGAGCCGCCGTACTCCTCGGCGTCGGTGTTGAGGGCCTCGACCCAGTCGCCCCCGTGGGGGAGCGCGACCCGGTAGCCCTCGTGCGGGGCACCGGCGAAGTTGACGACGACGGCGGCCATCCGCCCGTCACCCAGGCGCAGGTACGAGATCGTGTTGTGGTCGCCGTCGCCCGCCTCGAGCCACTGGAAGCCCTGGTGGCTGAAGTCGTCGGCCCACAGCGCGGGCTCGTCGCGGTAGAACAGGTTGAGGTCCCGCACCAGAGCGCGCAGACCGGCGTGGTCGGGACGATCTCCTTGCCACCAGTCGAGCGAGCGGCCCTCGGCCCACTCGGCCTCCTGCCCGAACTCGTCACCCATGAAGATGAGCTTCTTGCCCGGGTGGGTCCACATGTAGGCGAACAGCGCGCGCAGCCCCGCGAGCTGCTGCCACCGGTCTCCCGGGAGCTTGCGCAGGAGCGAGCCCTTGCCGTGCACCACCTCGTCGTGCGAGAGGGGCAGCACGTACTGCTCCGAGAAGGCGTAGACCAGGGAGAACGTCAGCTCGCCGTGGTGGTAGCGCCGGTTGATCGGCTCCTCCGCCATGTAGCGCAGGGTGTCGTTCATCCAGCCCATGTTCCACTTCAGGCCGAAGCCGAGCCCACCGGCCGACGTCGGCGCCGTCACCCCCGGCCAGGCCGTCGACTCCTCGGCGATCATGACGATCCCGGGGCTCGTGCGGTACGCCGTCGCGTTGGTCTCCTGCAGGAACTGGATCGCCTCGAGGTTCTCCCGGCCGCCTCGCACGTTCGGTCGCCACTGACCCGGCTGACGCGAGTAGTCGAGGTAGAGCATCGAGGCGACGGCGTCGACACGGAGGCCGTCGACGTGGAACTCGGTCAGCCAGTACAGCGCGTTGGCGACGAGGAAGTTGCGCACCTCGTTGCGGCCGAAGTTGAAGACGTAGGTGCCCCAGTCCTTCTGCTCGCCGCGGAAGGGATCCGGGTCCTCGTACAGCGGGGTGCCGTCGAACCGGGCGAGCGCCCAGTCGTCCTTGGGGAAGTGCGCGGGGACCCAGTCGAGGATGACGCCGATGCCGGCCTGGTGGAGCGCGTCGACGAGGAACCGGAAGTCGTCCGGGGACCCGAACCGCGACGTCGGCGCGTAGTAGGAGCTGACCTGGTACCCCCACGACCCTCCGAACGGGTGCTCGGAGACCGGCAGCAGCTCGACGTGCGTGAACCCCATCCACGTGACGTACTCGACGAGCTGGGAGGCGAGCTCGCGATAGCTCAACCCCTGACGCCACGACCCCAGGTGGACCTCGTAGATGCTCATCGGACCGTTGTGCGCGAGGTCCGGCTGGTCGCGGCGGCGCTCCATCCACGCGTCGTCGGCCCACGTGTGCTCCGACTCGGTGACGACGGACGCCGTCGCGGGCGGCACCTCGGCCGCGCGGGCCATCGGGTCCGCCTTCGCGCGCACGGCGCCGTCGGGGGTGACGATCTCGAACTTGTACGCGGTGCCCTTGCCGACGTGCGGCACGAACAGCTCCCAGACGCCGCTGTCGCCGAGCGAGCGCATCGACGTCGCCCGGCCGTCCCAGCCGTTGAAGTCGCCGATGACCCGCACCGCCCGAGCGTTCGGGGCCCAGACGGCGAACGACGTGCCGACCACCTCGCCGGACGCCGTCGGGTAGCGGCGCACGTGGGCACCGAGCACACCCCACAGGTGCTCGTGACGGCCCTCGCGGATGAGGTGCAGGTCGACGTCGCCGAGGGTCGGCAGGAACCGGTAGCCGTCGTCGACGGTGTCGACCCGGTCGCCGTAGGTGACCTGCAGCCGGTACTCCGGGACCTCCTCGCCCGGAACGACGGCGACCCACACGCCATCCTGCTCCGGACGCGCCGGGATGGTCGCGTCGGCGGTGACGACCGCGACGGCGTCGGCCCCGTGCCGAACCGTGCGGATGGTCACCGCGCCGTCGTGCGGATGCGGTCCGAGCACGTCGTGCGGGCTGAAGTGGAGCCCGTTGGCGAGGGCGGAGAGCACGTGCGAGGGCACCGGCGCGGGGTCGAGCTGGTGGGGACGCTCGAGCTGTTCGGGACGCTCGGGCTGCGCGGGATGGTCGGGCTGTGCGAGGTGCTCGGGCTGCGCGGGACGGTCCGGCTGTCCGGGGGTGACGCTGCTGCTCACGGTGGTCTCCTGACTGGCTCAGCGGTGCTCGACGACGACGATGTGAGCGCTGTTCCCGCGTGGGTCGAGCCTCACGAACGGGTTCGCGTCCCAGGTGAAGGTCTGCCCGGTGAGGACGTCGTGCGCGAGGAACTGCGCCGGGTCGGCCTCGTCCGTCGACAGCCCGAGGGCGCCCATGTCCAGTCGCAGGTGTCCCTGCCGGGTCGTGTACGGGTCGGTGGTGACGGCGACGATGATGGTCTCGCCGACGCCGTCGGGCGAGTGCTCGGCGGCGATGTGCTTGGAGAAGCACAGGATCGCGTCGTCGGTGCAGCCGTGCACGGTGAGGTTGCGCAGCTGCTGCAGCGCGGGGTGCGCGTGCCGGATCTCGTTGAGCCGGGTGATGAGCTGGGTGAGCCCGTTGCGCTCGGCGGCAGCGGCCCAGTCGCGCGGCTTGTACTCGTACTTCTCGTTGTCGATCTGCTCCTCGGCGCCGGGCCGCGCGACGGACTCGGCCAGCTCGTAGCCGGAGTAGATGCCCCAGGTCGGCACCGCCGTCGCCGCGATGATCGCGCGGATCGCGAACGCGGGGATGCCGCCCTGCTGCATGTAGGGCGTGAGGATGTCGTGCGTCGTCGGCCAGAAGCTGGGACGCATCACGGCGCCGAGGTCGCCGCTCACCTCGCGCAGGTACTCGCCGAGCTCGGCCGCGCCGTTGCGCCAGGTGTAGTACGTGTACGACTGGTGGAACCCGATCGTGGCGAGCGTGCGCATCATCGCCGGCTTCGTGAACGCCTCCGAGAGGAAGATCACCTCGGGATGGTTCGTGTCGAACTCGGCCAGCAGCCGCTCCCAGAACTCCAGCGGCTTCGTGTGCGGGTTGTCGACGCGGAACGCCGTGATGCCGTGCGCGACCCAGTGCTCGAGCATGTCACGGATCGCGACGTAGATGCCCTCCGGGTCGTTGTCGAAGTTCAGCGGGTAGATGTCCTGGTACTTCTTCGGCGGGTTCTCGGCGTAGGCGATGGTGCCGTCGGCGCGCGTCGTGAACCAGTCCGGGTGCTCGGTCACCCACGGGTGGTCGGGGGAGGCCTGCAGCGCGATGTCGAGGGCCACCTCCATCCCCAGCTCCCGGGCGCGGGCGACGAAGGCGTCGAGGTCGTCCACGGTGCCGAGGTCGGGGTGGATCGCGTCGTGCCCGCCCTCGGCGGACCCGATCCCGTAGGGCGAGCCCGGGTCGCCGGGCAGCGTCGTCAGGGTGTTGTTACGACCCTTGCGGTTGGTGGTCCCGATCGGGTGGATCGGGGTGAGGTAGACGACGTCGAACCCCATGCCCGCGATACCGGGCAGCCGCTCGGCGGCGGTGCGCAGTGTCCCCGAGGACCAGCGCCCGGTGGTCGGGTCTTGGACCGCGCCCTCGCTGCGTGGGAAGAACTCGTACCAGGCGCCGGTCAGCGCCAGCGGTCGCTGCACCCGCAGCGGGTAGGTCGCGCTCGCCGAGACGTGATCGCGCAGCGGCAGCTCGTCCAGGGCCGCCTTCACCTCGGGTGAGGTGCCGGCGGCGAGACGCGCCCCGGCCGGTCGGCTGACATCGCGCAGGGCCGTGACGGCGTCCGTCAGCACGGCGCGCTGCGCGGCCGTCGTCTCGGGCCTCGCCGCTGCGCGCTCCAGGACGAGCGCCCCCTCGACGAGCATGAGCTCGACGTCGACGCCGGCGTGCACCTTGATCGTCGCGTCGTGCTCCCACGTGCCGTACGGGTCGGACCACCCCTCGACCCGGAAGCCCCACAAACCCTCGGAGTCCGGGACCACCTGGGCGAAGAACACATCGAGACCGGGGGAGATGTCGCGCATCCGCACGTGTGTGTGGTCGGTGCCGTCCGGGGCGACGAGGACGGCGGTCGCGGCGACGGCGTCGTGCCCCTCGCGGAACACGGTGGCGCGGACCGGGACGACCTCACCCACCACGGCCTTCGTCGGCCATCGCCCGCCCTCGGCGGTCGGGCCGACGTCGACGACCGGGATCCGGCCGATCGGGGCGTACGGGGTGGGCCGCGGCGTAGGAGAGGTCACCCGACGAACTTACCGAGATCGGTGGCCCGGTGGCACGCCGTCCGTCCATGATCGCGCGGCGGCGGGCGGGCGACGCTGCCGGACATCTGCCGCCGATACACTCCGGCGCGTGAGAGCCATCCGCCGTTTCACCGTCCGCACCGTCCTGCCTGAGGCGCTCGGCGCTCTCGACGAGCTCGCGCTCAACCTGCGATGGTCGTGGCACGCCCCGACACGCGAGCTGTTCGCCTCGATCGACCCGCGCCGCTGGGACGAGGTCCACGGCGATCCCGTGCGTCTGTTGGGCTCGCTGACACCGGAGCGGCTCGACGAGCTCGCTGCCGACGCGGAC
>JBMDXU010000084.1:0-6565 GCA_048594485.1 Pseudactinotalea sp.
AGGGATCGCTCGCCGAGCAGGCCCTCGGCGGCACGACCCCGGGGGGCGTGGCCGCGGCGGCCGCCGACGCCGGGGTACCGGTGGTGGCGGTCGCGGGACGCAGCACCCTCGACGCGGCGCAGCTGCGGACGGCGGGCTTCGCCGCGGTGCACTCGCTGACCGATCGCGAACCCGATGTCGATGTCTGTATCACCGACGCAACACGGCTGCTGCACGATGTCGGCGAGCACATCGCCCGCGACCTCCAGGAGCGCCCGTGACCACGACGTTCGACCTCGTGCTGACGGGGCGCCGGGTGCACACGGCGTCGGGGTTCGCACCGCGGGAGGTGGGGGTGCGCGACGGTGTGGTGGCCGCCGTCGAGCCCCTGGGGTCGGGGCTGAGAGGGGAGCGGGTTCTCGAGCTCGCGGAGGACGAGGTGCTGCTGCCCGGTCTCGTCGACACCCACGTGCACGTGAACGAGCCGGGTCGCACCGAGTGGGAGGGGTTCGACTCGGCCACGCGTGCGGCGGCCCGCGGCGGCGTCACCACGATCATCGACATGCCGCTGAACTCGATCCCCCCGACGGTCGACGTGGCGGCGCTCGCCGCCAAGGTCGCGGCGAACGAGGGCAAGCGGCACGTCGACGTCGGCTTCTGGGGCGGCGCGGTGCCGGGCAACCTGTCCGACCTCGAGCCTCTCCACGACGCCGGGGTGCAGGGCTTCAAGGCGTTCCTGCTGCACTCGGGGGTCGACGAGTTCGGCCCGCTCGACGCCGCCGAGCTCGAGACCGATCTCGCCGAGCTGGCGCGGTTCGACGCCCTCATGGTCGTGCACGCCGAGGACGCGCACGAGATCGACTCCGCACCGCAGCCGCGCGGGCGCGCCTACCAGGGGTTCCTCGACTCGCGCCCGCCCGCCGCCGAGAACGTCGCGATCGCGCGCGTCATCGATGCCGCCCGGCACACCGGCGCGCGTGTGCACGTGCTGCACCTGTCGGCCGCGTCCGCGCTGCCGATGATCGCGGCCGCCAAGGCCGAGGGCGTGCGGGTCACGGTCGAGACCTGCCCGCACTACCTCGCGCTCGACGCCGAACACGTGCCCGACGGCGCGACCGCGTACAAGTGCTGCCCGCCCATCCGCGGGGACGCCAACCGCGACCTGCTGTGGCAGGGGCTCGTCGACGGGGTGATCGACTGCGTCGTCACCGACCACTCGCCGTCGACGGCGGATCTCAAGCACCTCGACGACGGCGACTTCGGAGCCGCCTGGGGTGGCATCGCCTCGCTGCAGCTGGGCCTGGCGGTCGTCTGGACCGCGGCCCGCGAGCGGGGGATCGGGCTGGATCAGGTGGTGCGGTGGATGTCGGAGCGCACCGCCGCCCAGGTGGGGTTGCGACGCAAGGGCGCCATCGCCGTCGGCAAGGACGCCGATCTCGCCGTGCTCGCCCCCGACGAGACGTTCGTCGTCGACCCCGCGGGGCTGGAGCACCGCAACCCGGTCACGCCCTACGCGGGCAGGACGCTGTCCGGTGTGGTGCGGCGCACGATCCTCGCCGGCGACGACATCGACTTCGCCCACCCCCGCGGCCGCCTGCTGTGGCGGCACGAGCCCTGATGTCGTTGACGAATCGCCCCCATCCCCGATTTCGTTGACGAATCGGCGGGCGGCAGTTCGTCAACGAAAGCGGGGATGGGGGCAGTTCGTCAACGAATTCGGGATCGGGCGAGCTCGAGGACGGTCGCCTCGAACGCGTCGACGGCGAGCGCGACGTCGTCGACGAGGACGTTCTCGCGCGGGTTGTGCGAGATACCGCCCTCGCAGCGGATGAAGAGCATGCCGATGTCGGCGATCGCGGCGATCGCCATGGCGTCGTGGCCCGCGCGGCTGAACAGGCGCATCGGGCTGTCGCCGCCGATCGTCGCGGTGATCCCGTGCGCGACGGCGTCGCGCAACGACTCGGCGCACCGCACCGCGGGTGCGGAGTGGGTCTCCTCCTCGACCAGCCGGAGCCCGAGCCGGGTGAAGCGTGCCCGGACGACGTCCTGGATCTGCTGCCAGACCAGGTCCCGGTCCTCGTCGTACTCGGCACGCAGGTCCAGGCTCATCTCGACACGTCCGGCGATGACGTTCGTCCCGCCGGGGAAGGCCTGGATCCGCCCCACGGTGCCGATGCAGCGCGCCTCCTGCGCGAGCTTCTCGATCGCGAGGACCGCGTGGGAGGCGCCGACGACGGCGTCGCGCCGCCGGTTGTAGGGCGTCCCGCCCGCGTGGCGTGACTCGCCCAGCACGGCGAGGTTGAAACGGCGGGCGCCGGCGATCGACGTCACGACGCCGAGGGGGAGACCGGCGTCCTCGAGATACGGGCCCTGCTCGATGTGGGCCTCGAGATAGGCGACGACGTCGGACGGGCACAGCGCGGCCTCGCCCACCCGTTCCGGGTCGAGACCGAACTCGACGAACGCCTGCTCGAGCGTGACACCGTCGTCGTCGACCTCGCCCCACCAGCTCGGGTCCCACGTGCCCGCCGCGCCCCGGCTGCCCATGAGGGCCATCCCGAACCGCGTGCCCTCCTCGTCGCTGAAGCCCAGCACCTCGATGTCGAACGGCAGCTCCTCGCCCCGCTCGTGCAGGCGCTGCACCACCGCGATCGCGATCATCACACCGAGCGGCCCGTCGTAGCGACCGGCGTCGGGCACCGTGTCCAGGTGCGACCCGAGCAGCAGCCGTGGCCGGTCGCCCGTGCCGTAGAGCCCGCACTGGTTGCCGACGGCGTCCTGCCAGACCCGCATGCCCGCGGCGCTCATCCACTCCGCGACCACCTGGTTCGTGCGCGCGTGCTCGGGCGTCAGGTAGAACCGGTCGATCCTGCCGGGGACGGCGGTGATCCCGGCGAGCTCGTCGCAGCGGTCCATCGCGACCTGGGCGTCGCGCGCGGCGGACTCGGACGGCTGGGGGATGGTGGGGCGGTCGGCCGTTGCGCTCACGCGTAGATCTCCTTGGCCGCCGCCACACCGGCGCCGGGGGTGGGGTTCGCGCCGCCGGTGCGCAGCACCTGCTCGAGTGCCGCGAGGGTGACCAGGACGGCGTCGGTGCGCGCGTTGTAGCCCATCGTCCCGATCCGCCAGACCCGACCGTGCAACGGCCCGAACGACGTCCCGATCTCGATGCCGAAGTCGGTGAGCATCGCCGCGCGGGCGGCGTCGCCGTCGACCCCGTCGGGGATCTCGACGGCGACCACGTTCGTCATCTTGTGCCGCACGTCTCCGAACACCGTCAGCCCGAGCGCCTGCACGCCCGCAAGCATCGCGGAGCCGTGCAGACGGTGGCGCTCGACGGCGTTGTCCACGCCCTCGGCCACCAGCAGCCGCGCGCACTCGCGCGCGCCGTAGAGCATCGTGGTGGCCTCGGTGTGGTGGTTGAGCCGACGCGGGCCCCAGTAGTCGAGGATCATGCCGAGGTCGAAGTAGTTGGACGCGACCGGGACCGCGCTGGATCGTTCGTCGACGTCGTCGCCCGCCTCGCGGATGCCCGCCTCGACCCGCTTGCGCGACCGGATCACGTCGACGGCGGCGTCGGAGAGCGTGGTGGGTGCGCTGCCCGACGGCCCGGCCAGGCACTTCTGGAGCCCGGCGGTGGCGGCGTCGAGGTGCCACGCGTCCGCCTCGAAGGCGTTGCCGCCGAGCGAGGCGGTGACGTCGGAGTAGAACAGCACGCCCTCGCGACGGCAGATCTCGCCGACATCCGCGAGCGGCTGGTTCATCGTCGTCGAGGTGTCGCCCTGCACGAGCGCGAGCAGCACCGGGCGCACCCGGCGGATCGCGGCCTCGATCTCCTCGGGCTCGAACACCTCGCCCCACGGCCGCTCGATCGTGTGGACCTCAGCGCCGCACCGCTGCGCGATCTCGACCAGCAGGTGGCCGAACCGGCCGAACACCGGCACCAGCACCCGGTCGCCCGGCCGCAGCAGCGACACCAGCACCGCCTCGATGCCCGCACGCGAGGTGCCGTCGACCAGCACGGTGGCCTCGTTGACGGTGCGGAAGACCTGGCGGTACAGCTCCTGCGTCTGCCTCATGTACGTCGTCATCGCCGGGTCGTACTGCCCCACGAGCGCCGCCGACATCGCCCGCGTCACCCGCGGGTCGGCACCGCACGGGCCCGGCCCCATGAGCAGGCGTGGCGGTGGGTCGATCGGGAGGAACGCCGTCGAGGTGGACATCGACTCTCCTGGTCGCGGGGAACGGGATCTGGCTGCCGCGAGTCTGACGGATGCGGCGGATCGCCGCCGACGCACCCGGTTGCCCGGTGGGCAGGAGTCTCGCATACTTGGTCCGACCAATCGACCGACGTGAGGGGCCGGTGTGACGCCCATCCGACGCCCGCGCTCGATCAGCGGCGAGGTCGGCGCCTACCTCGAGCGTGTCGTCGCCGAGCTGGAGCCGGGCGCGCGTCTGTTGCCCGAGCGCGAGCTCGCCGAGAGCCTGTCCGTCTCCCGCGGCGCGGTCCGCGAGGCGCTGGCCGAGCTGGAGCGGCGACGCCTCGTCGACCGACGGCCGGGCCGCGGCACGATCAAGCTCGCCCCGGACAGCCGGGTGCGCACCCTCGCCGACGCCCTCGACGACGACGCCGCGGCCCGCGCCGACGTGGCCGAGCTGCGCGCCGTCATCGAGCCGCAGCTCGCGGGCCTCGCCGCCGCCCGCGCGACCGACACCGATCTCTCGCTGCTAGAGGAGACCCTGGCCGCGTCGCACGCCGGCCTGTCGCCGGAGGAGTCGTTCACCCTCGACCTGCAGTTCCACGGTCGCCTCGCCCGCGCCAGCGGCAACCCGCTGCTGGTCTCGTTGTGCGACGTGGTCGGGACGTGGTCGGCGGACGTCCGGCGCCGGTCGCACGCCACCCGCGCCGGCCGACGATCGTCGGTGATCTGGCACCGCACGATCCTCGACGCGGTCGCGGTCCACGACGCCGACGCCGCCGCCGCCGCGATGGCGAAGCACCTCGCCGAGGTGGCCCGACTCGTCGAGCCCGGCGTGGAGGAGCGCGCGTGATCCTGCAGACCGGCGCCGGACCCATCGACGGCGAGCACTACCTGCCCGCCGAGCCCGACCGGGTGTTCTGGGGCCGGCTGCCGTGCGCGAGCGACACGGCGGTGCTCGACGTCGATCCCGGCGCGACCGTCACCATCGACACCGTCAGCCACGAGGGCATCCTCGAGGACCAGGGTCGTGACCCGGTGCGATGGTTCGCCGGCCACGGCGTCGAGCGCGAGCAGGTGCTCGACGAGGCGGTCGCACTGGCCGCGTCGTCCCACCCTCGTGACCCGAGCCGCGACGGCCCCCACGTCGTGACGGGCCCGATCGCCGTCGACGGCGCGATGCCGGGCGACCTGCTGAGGATGACCGTCATCGACACGGTGCAACGGGTCCCGTACGGAGTCATCTCCAACCGTCACGGCCGCGGGGCGCTCGCGGGGGAATACCCGGCGGGGCCGGGCAACATCAGCATCTTCGCGCGCAGCACCGGTGATCGCGGCGTGATGCCGCGGGCGGCCGGGTCCGACGCCGAGGTGAGCTTCCCGCTGCGGCCGTTCCTCGGGATCATGGGCGTCGCGGTCGCCGGTGACGAGCGGCCGCACTCGGTCCCGCCGGGCGCGCACGGCGGCAACATCGACATCAACCTTCTGACGGCCGGCGCGAGCCTGTACCTGCCGGTCCAGGTGCCTGGTGCGCTGGCCTACGTGGGCGACCCCCACTTCGCCCAGGGCGACGGCGAGGTGGCGCTCACGGCCATGGAGGCGTCGTTGCGTGTCACGCTCGCGCTCGACGTGATCCCGCGCGAGGAGGCGGTGGCTGCGTTCGGCGAGCTGGTCGGGCCGCTCGCGCAGACGGCGGAGTACCTGGTCCCGACCGGCATGGACGCCGATCTCGACGAAGCGGTGCGTGCGTGCGTCCGCGCCGCGATCGCGCTCCTGCAGGCGCGGTTCGGGATGGACCCCGCGCACGCCTACGCGTACCTGTCGGCCGCGACCGACTTCGACATCTCGCAGGTCGTCGACCTCGTCACCGGCGTGCACGCGCGCATCCGTGTGGAGGACTTCCTGTGAACGTGATCGTGGCGGGCGGAGCCACCGCCCCGCACGGGCTGCTCGAGGCGTTCGCGGCCTACGAGGACGCGCTCATGGCCGACGACCTGCCCGCGCTGGACACGCTGTTCGCCCCCGGGCCCGACACGCTGCGCGGCGATCGCGACGGCCTGCTCGTGGGGCACGAGCAGATCTCGGCGTTCCGCGCCGCTCGCGGCGGGGCTCCGCGTCGCACGCTCGGCGACGTGCACGTCCACGTGGTCGCCGACGGCGCCGCCCTGGTCGTCGCCGAGACGGTCGCGGTCCGCGGTGGCCGGGGTGTGCAGACGCAGCTCTGGAGGATGGTGGACGGCGCGTGGAGGGTCGTCGCGGCCCAGGTCGGGCCACCGCCGCAGACCTTCGACGGCGCCACCTGGCGGATCGTCGGCGCGCCGCTCATCGCGGGGTCGCGCGTCGGGCCGCTCGCCGGCGAGAGCGTCGCGGTCAAGGACGTCTACGCC
>JBMDXU010000085.1:0-14958 GCA_048594485.1 Pseudactinotalea sp.
CCAAGCTGCGCCACACCCCGGAGCAGCCTGGACAGGATAGCCGAGGTGGCGCCGTGCGCCGAATCGGGATCTACGCCTCGGACGACGGACGGGCGACGAGCGTCACGAGTGTGGCCTCGGGACGGCAGAAGAAGCGCACGGGCGTGTACGGATTGGTGCCCAGGCCGGCGCTCACGTGCAGCCACATCGACGACGGATCGACATCGGGCGTCGCGTCCGGCCACCCGTGCAGACCCTTCGCTCGCCCGTTGTCGAGATCGCAGTTCGTCGTCAGCGCCCCGATCACCGGCAGACAGAGCTGTCCGCCGTGCGTGTGGCCGGCGAAGGCGATGTCGCACCCGTCCTCGCGGAAGTCCTCCAGCACCCGCAGGTACGGGGCGTGCGTGACCCCGACGTGGGCGACCGCCGACGGCGGGCGCTCGGAACGTGTCGCAGGTGGCATCCGGTCGAGGTTCATGTGCGCGTCGGCGGTGCCGACGAAGCTCAACCGCTGCCCGCCGATCTCCAGCACGGCTCTGGCGTTGGCGAGATCGGTCCAGCCGCGCGCCACCAGGGCGCGCTGCAGCTCGCGGCCCGGCAGATCCGGCGGACCCTGGTGGGAGCCCTTGCTCCGGGAGTCGGGCAGGAGGTAGCGCAGCGGGTTCCGGAGCCCCGGCCCGAAGTAGTCGTTCGAGCCCAGCGTGAACACGCCGGGCAGGTCCAGCAACGAGCCGAAGGCCTTGAACAGCTCCGGCGCGGAGGCCGGGTGCGACAAGTTGTCGCCCGTGTTGACGACGAGATCAGGGCTCAGCCGCGCGAGATCGCGCACCCAGGCGATCTTGTCGCGCTGGCTCGGCATCAGGTGCAGGTCGGACAGATGCAGCACCCTGATGGGTCGCGACCCCGGGGCCAGCGCGGGTGCGGTCACCTCACGCAGGGTGAAGGCGTGCGCCTCGGCGAGGGCCCAGGTCAACCCGGCAGCGCCCGCTGCCACGGTCGCACCCAGAGCTCGCCAGGCGGTCCGGCTCAGCGGATCCCCCGACGGCGTCCGTCGTACCTCATGGCCGGCCGCCTCCGCCGCCGCCTCCGCCGCCAGGCCCGCCACCGCCGGGCCCACCACCGCCGGGCCCACCACCGCCGTCGTCGTCGCCAGGCCCGCCGCCGTTGCCGCCGCCGCCATTGCCGTCGTCGCCATCGTCGCCGTTGTCGTCCGACTCAGGCGGACCCGAGCTGACGATCAGGGTGACCGCGGTGCCCTGGCTCTGGAGCGACCCGGCGCCGGGTTCGGAGCGGATCACCGACCCCTCCGGGACCGACTCGCTCTCCTCCTGCTGGTCTGACACACGAGCCGTGAAGCCGGCCGCCGTCAACGCCTGCGTCGCCTGCTCGACGCTCATCCCTCCGACGCTCGGCACGAACTTGCGCTCGCCGAAGACGAGCTTGTCGTCCGGGTCGGGGAAGTTCTCCGGCGAGAGGTCGAGGGTCTGGATGGCGTCGGTCATGTAGTCGCGCCAGATCGGGGCGGCGAAGTTACCGCCGTAGACCTGGCCGTAGTAGCGCCCGTTGATCGACTGGTAGGACATCGACTTCTGGCCCTCGGAGTGGCCGTTCCACACCGCGGTGACCACCTGAGGCGTGTAGCCGATGAACCAGGCGGCGTAGTTGTTGTTCGCGGTTCCCGTCTTGCCGGCGATCTCGTAACCGGAGATCTGCGCCTCACGGCCCGTCGCTCCGCCCCGCGAGCTGGCCGTGACCTGGTGCAACGCGTAGGTCACCGTGGCGGCGACGTTCTCGCTCAACGCACGGTTGCAGTCAGCATCCGGGACCGGCAGCTCCTCGCCGTCGGGGCCGGTGACGGCGTCGATCGCGATGGGCTTGCAGTAGATCCCGTTGGAGGCGAACGTCGCGAACGCAGCCGCCATCGTGAGCGGCGCGATGTTGTTGGAGCCGAGCACCATCGACGGGCTGGGCTGGATCGTCATGTCCGTCCGGTCGCCGTTGCCGTCGAGCACGGTGCCGGTGCCGACGTGCAGCCCGAGACGCTGTGTCAAGTCGTAGACCTTGCACATGTTGAGCTGGTTCTCCATGTTGACGTACCCGGTGTTGACCGAGTCGATCGTGATGTCGAGAACCCGCATCGGACCGCTGCCGATGCCCTCGATGTTCTTCGGGTCGTAGTTGTCGGCGTAGTTGGGACACCCGCCCGAGTAGTCCCAGCTGGATCGGGAGAACTCCTGCCCTTGTCGTGCGTCGACGACGTCGTAGAGCGATCGTCCGTCCTCGAGCCATGCGGCGAGGATGAACGCCTTGAACGTCGACCCGGTCTGGAAGCCGACGCCGCCTCCGAGCGCCTGATCGGCGTTGAAGTTCAGCTCGGTCATCCGCGTCGGGGGATCCTCGTAGTCGTTCGGGTCACCGAACAGCGTGTTCTGCGCCATCGCGAGGATGCGGCCGGAGCCCGGCTCGACCGTGGAGATCGCGTTCGAGATCCCCGACGGGTCGTCGTAGGGAACGGCGTTGGTCAGCGAGTCGTACGCCTCGGACTGCAGATCCTTGTTGAGGGTGGTCTTGATGCGCAGCCCGCCACGGAGCAGCAGCTGTCGACGCTCCTCGCGGGTCTCGCCGAAGGCCTTGTCGGCGAGGATGGTCTCGACGACGTAGCGGCAGAAGTAGGCCGACGTCTTGGCGGTCGCGCAGGTGGGCGAGATCCGCTGCAGGTCGAGCATGTCCTCGACGGCGATGGCGGAGTACTCGTCGTACTCCTCCTGGGTGATATAGCCCTGGTCGCGCATGAGCGACAGGACCACGTTGCGGCGGGCCTCGGCGTTCTCGGGGTTCTCGACCGGGTTGAGCGCGTTCGGCGACTGCGTGATGCCCGCCAGCAACGCCGCCTGACCGATGTCGAGCTTGCTGGCCCGCACGGAGAAGTAGTAGCGAGCGGCGGCCTCGACGCCGTACTGGGACGGCCCGAACTGGGCGACGTTGAGGTACCCCGTGAGGATCTCGTCCTTCGTGTACTTCTTCTCCAGCGCGATCGCCAGCTTCGCCTCGCGCAGCTTGCGGCCGAGCGACTGCTCCGTCGCCTCCTGGACCGCCTCGGTGCGCTCCTGCTCGTCCGCGATCACGCGGGCCTGCTCCAGCAGGACGTTCTTGACGTACTGCTGCGTGAGCGTCGACGCTCCCTGCAGGTCGTTGCCGAGCAGGTTCTGCACGACGGCGCGGAACATGCCCTCCGGGTCGATCGCCCCGTGCTCGAAGAACCGCTTGTCCTCGACGGCGACGATCGCCTGCTGCATGATCTCGGCGATCTTGTCCTGGGGGACGACGATGCGGTCCTCGGCGTAGAACGTCGCCATCCGGCTGCCGTCGTCGTACAGGATCATGCTGCGCTCGGAGAGCGTGAGGTCGCCGATGTCGGTGTCGAGGTCGTTGAACGTGTCGACACCCGCCTGCGTGGTCGCGCCGAGCGCGGCGACCACGGGCATGGCGAAGCCCGCCGAGAGCACGCCGCCGACCCCGGCGACCATGAGGAACGCCAGGAAGAGCGACAACAGCTGGGCAAGGTTCACGGAGCGCCCGGAGGAGCGGGAGGGCGTGGCCATGCCGGGCATCTTACGTTCCGAGTCTGAGCGCCCACCGGCACGGCGCGGTGCACGGGGTGTGCGTGACCGTCGGCAGGGTCCGGCTTTGCGTTCCGCTGCCGGTTCGGTCTACATTCCAAGAAGCAGTCACCGAGTGCCAGCGACGAAGCCGGCACACCCATCTCGGGAGGTCGAAGTGTCGACGTCGTACGAAGAGAGCTGGACGGCAAACGCTGCGTGCGCGGGGCGATCCCCCGACGAGTTGTTCGTGCAGGGAGCCGCGCAACGGCAGGCTCGGGAGGTGTGCTTCCACTGCCCGGTCCGGCTCGAGTGCCTCGTCGACGCGCTCGACAACCGGATCCAGTTCGGCGTGTGGGGCGGCATGACCGAGCGCGAGCGGCGAGCCCTGCTCCGGCGGGCACCTTCGGTGGAGTCGTGGCGCACGACGCTCGCCGACCTCGACCGCGATCACATCAACGAGCTGATCTCCCAGCGCTGGCCGGTGCCCAAGCCCGCTCGGCGCGAGCACCCCGTCGGCTGACCGACGGCTCCGCCCGGGCGGCCGACGATCGACGTCGTCCTAAGATCGCCCCATGACGACCTGGGAGTACGCGACCATCCCGTTGATGATCCACAACACCAAGGCCATCCTCGACACCTGGGGTGCCGATGGCTGGGAGCTGGTGCAGGTGGTGGCCGGCCCCGACGGCAACGGGCTCGTGGCCTACCTCAAGCGGCCGAAGGGCTGATCCGATGAGCGTCTCCGCCCGTCTGGCCGAGCTCGGCATCGAGCTTCCCGACGTCGTCCCGCCGGTCGCCGCGTACGTGCCCGCCGTCCAGGTGGGCGACCTCGTGATGACCTCCGGTCAGCTGCCGATGGTGGACGGCGCCCTCGCCGCCACCGGCAAGGTCGGCGAGGGTGACGAGCTCGTCCCGCCGGCCGACGCCGCCGGTCTCGCCCGGGTGTGCGCGCTCAACGCCGTCGCCGCCGCCGCCGCGGTGGCGGGCGGCGTCGACAACCGCGGCCGGGTGGTCAAGGTCGTCGGCTTCGTCGGGTCCGACCCGGCGTTCACCGGCCCGCCGGCCGTCATCAACGGTGCCTCGAACGTGCTCGGCGAGATCTTCGGCGAGGCCGGTGTGCACGCCCGCTCCGCCGTCGGCGTCGCCGCGCTCCCGCTCGACGCTCCGGTCGAGGTCGAGGTCACCTTCCAGCTCGCCTGAGGGCCCCAGGACTGCGGGTCAGCGCCCCCGACGACGCAACCGGTCGACGTCGAGCAGGATCACCGAGCGTCCGTCGAGCTGCAGCCAACCGCGGTTGGAGAACTCGGCCAGCGACTTGTTGACGGTCTCGCGCGTGGCGCCGACCAGCTGGGCGAGCTCCTCCTGCGTGAGGTCGTGGGTGACGCGCAGCCCGGCGTCGGTCTGCTGGCCGAAACGATCGGCCATGTCGAGCAGCGTCTTCGCGACCCGGCCGGGCACGTCGGAGAAGATGAGGTCCGACATCGCCGCGTTGGTCCGACGCAGCCGCTGCGCGAGGGAGCGCAGCAGGTGCTGGCTGATCTCCGGGCGGGCGTCGAGCACACGCAGCAGGTCCGCGTGCTGGAGCGCGATCACGGACGTCTTGGCGAGCGCGGTCGCCGTCGCGGTCCGCGGACCCGGGTCGTACAACGACACCTCACCGAGGATCTCGCCCGGGCCGAGGATCGCCAGCAGGTGCTCCCGGCCGTCGGGCGCGGTGTGGCCGAGCTTGACCTTGCCCGCCCCGATGACGAAGAGCTTGTCGCCGGACGCACCCTCGTGGAAGATCTCCTCGCCTCGGCGGAACGTGTACTCGGTCATCCGCTCGCGGATGGCCAGGTAGCCGGGGTCGTTCAGCTCGGCGAAGAGCGGGGAGCTGCGAATGACGGCCTCGTCCATGCCGGGCTGCCTCCTTCTCGATCGGGTGTCACGGGTCGTGCTGATGTGAACTGGGCCACAGTCTGCCAGGTCGCTGCTCTGGCGGGCGCCGTCTGTCAGGTCTCGGGCAGCCCGGCCAGCCAACGCACCAGCAGGTCGGCGACGTCGTCGGGCGCCTCCTCCGGCAGGAAGTGGCCGACGCCGTCGAGCACGATGCGGCGGTACTGCCCGCGCACCATCTCGCCGTCGCGCCGGCACGCCCGGGGCGGCAGGTTGCCGTCGGCGCGTCCGTGCAGCGAGAGCACCGGCACCTCGATCGGACGCTCGACCGCCTCCAGGTAGCGCTGTCCCGCGGGTCGCGGCCGCGAGCGCACCAGCCAGCGCAGCTGCTCCATCTGGCTGTGCGCCGCGAACGGGAGCCGTGCGGCCTGCGTGTACAGCTCGACGTCGGGGCAGTCCCAGCCCGGCGCCGACCACCGGTCCAGGAGCCGCGCCACCAGGTCGCCGTGGGTGATCGAGCGTTCCGGGAACCAGGGCATCTGGAACTTCGCCAGCCTGGCGATGGTCGACGGCGGCGCGTCGCGGTTCGCGGCCTTCACCAGCATGCGCGGGTGCGGTGTGCCGAGCACACCGATCGCGCGTGTGGCCGCCGGTGCGAGCGCCGGCATCGACCACGCCACCTGCCCGCCGATGCCGAGCCCGACCACGACCGCCCGCTGCGCCCCCAGCGATCGGATGACGCCGGCGACGTCGGCCGCGAGCGAGGGGAGGTCGTACGCCCTCGGCGGCTTGTCCGACGCGCCGTAGCCGCGCAGGTCCATCGCGGCGGTGCGGTAGCCCGACTCGCCCAGCGCCACCAGCTGGTGCCGCCAGGCCCACCAGAACTGCGGGAACCCGTGCAGCAGCACCACCAGCGGGGCGTCGGCGTCGTCGGGCCCCGTGACGGCCACGTGGAAGCGCCCGCCGTTCGCGGCCACCATCCGATGCGTCCACGGCCCCGGAGGGGTCACGATCGCACGGTCGGGCATCACGCGACCACGCTACCGGCGGCACGGAGCGCGCCGCGGTTCCTCAGTCCTCGGTCGACGTCGCGCCCGAGAGCCCGGACTGGATGAGGTCCATCACCGAGGAGTCGGCGAGCGTGGTGACGTCGCCGACCTGACGGTTCTCCGCGACGTCGCGCAGCAGCCGGCGCATGATCTTGCCCGAGCGGGTCTTCGGCAGCTCGGCGACCACGAGGATCGAGCGCGGCTTCGCGATCGGCCCGATCTCCTTCGCGACGTGGGTGCGCAGCTCGGACACGATGTCCTTGCCCTCCCCCTCCTCGTCGGCCCGCTCGACCACGTCGCCGCGCAGGATCACGAACGCCACCACGGCCTGTCCCGTGGTGTCGTCGGACGCACCGACGACGGCGGCCTCGGCCACGTAGGGGTGGGACACGAGAGCGGACTCGATCTCCGTCGTCGAGAGCCGGTGCCCGGAGACGTTCATGACGTCGTCGACGCGGCCGAGGAGCCAGATGTCACCGTCGTCGTCGAACTTGGCGCCGTCGCCGGCGAAGTACGTGCCGGGGAACCGCGACCAGTAGGTCTCCTTGAAGCGCTCGGGGTCGCCCCAGATGCCACGGAGCATCGCCGGCCAGGGCTCGCTGAGCACGAGATAGCCGCCACCGCCCGGGCCGACCGGGTTGCCGGCGTCGTCCCAGATCTCCGCGGAGATGCCGGGCAGCGGCACCTGCGCCGAGCCGGGCTTTGCCTCGGTGACGCCGGGCAGCGGCGAGATCATGATGGCGCCGGTCTCGGTCTGCCACCACGTGTCGACCACGGGCGTGCGGTCGCCGCCGATGACGCGTCGGTACCAGACCCAGGCCTCGGGGTTGATCGGCTCGCCGACCGAGCCGAGCAGCCGCAGCGACGAGAGGTCGTAGCCGTTCGGGATCGACTCGCCCCACTTCATGACGGTGCGGATCGCCGTCGGCGCGGTGTACAGGATGGTGACGCCGTACTTGCTGACGATGTCCCACCACCGACCCTTGTCGGGGGTGTCGGGGGTGCCCTCGTACATGACCTGGGTCGCGCCGTTGACCAGCGGGCCGTACGCGATGTAGCTGTGCCCGGTGACCCAGCCGACGTCGGCCGTGCACCAGTAGACGTCGGTCTCCGGCTTGAGGTCGAAGACGTTGAGATGCGTGTACGCGGCCTGCGTGAGGTAGCCGCCGGTCGTGTGCAGGATCCCCTTCGGCTTCCCCGTCGTCCCCGAGGTGTAGAGGATGAACAGCGGGTGCTCGGCGTCGACGGCGACCGGCTCGTGCTGGTCGGAGGCGTTGCCGACGGCGTCGGCCCACCGGACGTCCCGGCCCTCGGTCCACTCGACGTCCTGGCCGGTGCGCTCGACGACGAGCACGTGCTCGACGGGCGTCTCGCCCTTGGCGAGCGCCTCGTCGACGGCGGGCTTGAGGGCGCTGGCGTTGCCCCGGCGGTATCCGCCGTCGGCGGTGATGACGAGCTTCGCCTCGGCGTCGGTGATGCGGCTGAAGAGCGCCTCCGCCGAGAACCCGCCGAACACGACCGAGTGCGTCGCGCCGATGCGGGCGCACGCCAGCATCGAGATGACGGCCTCGGGGATCATCGGCAGGTAGATCGCCACGCGGTCGCCGGTGGTGACGCCGAGGTCGACGAGGGCGTTGGCGGCCTTGCTGACCTCGCGCTGCAGATCGGCGTACGTGAGGGTGCGGGTGTCGCCCGGCTCACCCTCGAAGTGGATGGCGACCCGGTCGCCGTTGCCCGCCTCGACGTGACGGTCGACGGCGTTGTAGGCCGCGTTGAGCGTGCCGTCGGCGAACCAGGTCGCGAACGGGGCGTTGCTCCAGTCGAGCGTCTGGGTGAAGGGGGTGGCCCAGCTGATCAGCTCGCGCGCCTGGTTCGCCCAGAACTCCAGCCTGTCGGCGGCGGCCTGCTCGTACAGCTCCGCGCTCGCGTTCGCCTGCGCGGCGAACTCCGTGCTCGGCGGGAAACGGCGCTCCTCGTGGAGCAGGTTCTCCAGCGCAGGCGAGCTCGGGTCGGTCATCGGGAACCTCCAGCGACGTCGATGGGTCGGGCTGCGAACAGCTGAGACCCACCCTACTGACGCGGACGGCGCTACGGCGCGGCGGCGCTACGGACCGTGGAGACGCGGAGCGGAGGCCCGTCGGTCGGTCAGACCCCGAGCGCGGCGCGGCGCTTCTCCTCGCGACGACCCTGGCGGCGGGCGCCGTGCGACACCACGCCGACCATGATCAGCACGATGCCGTAGATCGCCAGGCGGCCCGAGCGGGCGTCGGCGAGCATGTGGTCGACGATGTTCTGCCCGAGCTGGTTGAGCGCCTGGACGAGCGTGCCCTGGTACTGGCCGATCAACGACATCGCCTCGGTGTTGAACGCGAGGAACGCGATCCCCAGGAGCGCGGAGATGGTGCCGGTCAGGATGGCGCCGATCGACGACCACCGTGCCGCGAGGAGCACGAAGAACAGGCACAGCGCGCCAGCGGCGAGCTCCAGCGGTCCGGCCAGGTTGAACGGGCCACCACCGGTGAGGTTGAACGCCGTCCGCTCCCCGCCGTCGGTCAGCAGGTACCAGGCGACCGGGACGAACACGATCGAGATGAGGATGCTCCACCAGTGCGCGGCGGCGCGCGAGGACGGACCCTCGTCGAACTCGGCGAACGGGTCGTCCCCGCTCTCGGTCGTCGGCGGTGTCGCGGGCATCGTCTGCGTGGACGGGCCGGCCGAACGGGACTCCGCGGCGGCGCCGGTGGCGGCCCCCGCGGCCGCACCGGCGGCGACCGGGGCGACGACGGTGGCAGCCGACGGTTCCTCGGACGGCTCCGACGCGGCGCGCTGGGGGCGTCCGAAGCGGCGCGCACGCTCGTCGCGCAGCGCGGCGTCCTCCTCCGCGGTCGGGACGAACGCCGTCGTGGCGGTGCCGTCGGCGGTCGGCTGAGCCGGGTCGCCGCCGTCGACCTCGTCGAACCCCTCCTCGCGCTGGGCGGGCAGGGCCACGTGGGTCTGGTCGCCGGCCGGGGCGGGGGCGGCTGCGGCCGGCGCCGCCTCCTCGGACGTCACGCGCTCCGACGGGGCGGCCGGCTCGGCGGTGGTCGTGTCGGCCGGCTCGCTCGCTGCGGTGTCGGTGCTCGCGACCGTCTCCGTGCTCTCGACGCTCGTGTCGCTCTCCACGGTCGTGGGATCGGTGCCCTCGCCGTCGCCGCTGGTGCGACCGTTCTCGGGCACGTTCGGGTGCGCGTCGCTGCTCATGGAGGACTCCTCCTCGTTCGGGGGACGCCTCACGGTAGCCATCGGCGCCGCCGGTGCGAGGGTGGCGCGCCGAGGAGGGCGCACGCAACGACGGCGCCTTGCGGCGCCGTCGTCGACTTCAACCGGCCGTGGGTTAGCAAGCGTGCACACGAGATGTGGGTCGCTACGGGCCAAGCCCGCTCGCCCAGTCCTATTCGTGGACTGTTCGCGCGTGGGTTCCCACGGCGGGGATGAAGTTGTCCTCCATGTCTACTCCCCTCGACGGCGTTTGGGAAGGGTTTCGGGCGAGCGGTGGCGACGGGCTCGAGACAGCGCTGACGGCGCGCCGTCCACAGCCGCGTCGTCCACAGGTGCGGCCCGATGCGCCGTCGTCCACAGCAGCCCCACCTCGTTCCGCCACGACGTCGTCGGTGTTGCGATGCTCGGCCGACGACGAGGGAAGGGGCGGCGGATGGCGGGCACGGCGGTGGCGTTGAGATCGGCCGATCCGACGGTGGTCGATGCCGTGCGATCGGTGGCGGCGCTGGCTGACCTGGCGATCGCCGTGCACCCGCCGGGTGCCGCGCCGCCCGAGGCGCAGCTGCTGATCGACAGCGCGGCCGAGACCCGTCACGACGATCCCGACTGGCGCGACGGCGCGCCGCGGTTCGTCTGGGTGGGTGTCGAACGTGCCGTCGCGGCACCCGACGGCGGTCGCTGTCTCGTGCTTCCCGACGCGGCCGAAGAGATGCTGGCCAGGATGCGCGCGGCGGGCGTCCGACGTCGCGCCCGGGTCGTCGGCGTGGTCGGCGCGCGAGGCGGTGTCGGCGCCTCGTCGTTGGCGGCCGTCCTCGCGCGCAGCTGTGCGGATGTCACGCTCTCGGTCGGCCTCGTCGATCTCGACGTCGACGGCGGTGGCATCGATGTGCTCATGGGGATCGAGCACGAGCCCGGGCTGCGCTGGGCCGATCTGGCGGGGGAGTCGGGCGGCTTCGGCGGTGCCGATCTGACCAGCCGTCTGCCCGCCTGGCGCGGCGTCCGCGTGCTGTCAGCGGATCTGCGTGCCGCCCCCGGGGCGCGCAGCGAGCAGGTGCTGGCGGCGTGCACCGATGCGCACGACGTCGTCGTGCTCGACCTGCCGAGGTCCGCGACGCGCGAGCGCGGCGAGGCGGCGCGGTGGTGCGACGTGATCGTGCTGCTCGCCTCGTGCGACGTGCAGTCGGTGGCCGGCGCCCAGGTCAGTGCCCGGGCGCTCGCCGGGCTGGATGCCCGCCTGGTCGTCCGCGGCCCCGCACCGGGCGATCTGCAACCCGCGGCGATCGCCGCGGCGAGCGGGCTGCCGCTCGTGCTCGCCATGCCCCAGGAGCGTTCGATGGCCGCGGCGGTGGAGCGGGGTGTGGCCCCGGGCGATCATCGTCGTGGACCGCTCGCCCGCGGCGGGCGGCGGCTGGTGCAGAGCCTCGGCCTGGACCGATGACCACGTCGCCGCTGGAGCGCGTCCGGTCCAGCCTCGTCGACCGGCCCGGCGTCGAGCGCGCCGTGCGAGAGTCCGGGGTCGTCGGCGACGCGCGGCGGTTGACGCTGGAGCGACAGGCGCGCGCCGAGGTGCAGGGGGCGGGTGAGCTGCTGCAGCCGTTGCTCGACGACCCGTCCGTCACCGATGTCCTCGTCAACGGTGAGCGCGGGGTCTGGGTGGATCGCGGCCGCGGGCTCGAGAGGGTGCACGGGCTTCGGGTCGCCGACTCCCGCGCACTGGCGTCGCGGCTCGCGACCGTGGCGGCTCAGCGGCTCGACGACAGCGTCCCGGTGGTCGATGGTCGGCTCCCCGACGGCACCCGGTTGCACGCGGTGCTCGCCCCGGTGGCGGCGGAGGGGGCGCACATCAGCCTGCGCACGCTGCGCCGTCGGGCCTTCACGCTCGAGGCGCTGCGGGAGGTCGGCTTCGTCGACGACATCGGTGTCGAGGTCCTGCGGCGGTTGGTGGAGCTGCGGGCGAACGTGTTCGTCTCGGGCGCGACCGGCACCGGCAAGACGAGCCTGCTCGCGTGCGTGCTCTCGATCGTGCCGGCGACCGAGCGGATCGTCTGCATCGAGGAGGCGGCCGAGCTGGCACCCGATCACCCGCACGTCGTGCACCTGCAGGTGCGCCGACCGAACGTGCAGGGCGCCGGCGGCATCGGGCTGGAGGTGCTGGTCCGCACCGCGATGCGGATGCGTCCCGACCGGCTGGTGCTCGGCGAGTGCCGGGGCGGGGAGGTGCGCGAGGTCCTCGGTGCGCTCAACACGGGGCACGACGGCGGCTGGGCGACGGTGCACGCCAACTCCGCCGATGACGTGCCCGCCCGGTTGGTCGCACTCGGGGCGCTCGCGGGCATGACGCCCGCCGCCGTGGCCGTGCAGGCGCGTGCCGCGATCGACGCGGTGCTGCACCTGCGCCGTGACGCGCAGGGGAGGCGGGTGCTCGCGCAGGTGGGGGTGCTGACAGCGGACGGCGCTGACGGGATGCGGTGCGAGCCGGCGCTCGCTCGGTCCGCCAGCGGAGAGCTGGTCACCGAGCGCGGGTGGCCGCAGCTCGCCCGCGCCCTGGATCGTGACCGGTGCTGAGTGCGGTCGCGGTCGCGGTCCTCGTGCTGCTGGCGGGAGCCGTGCTGAGTGTTCCGGCACGTACCCCGGTCACGACGGGCGAGAAGGTCGAGCGGTCCGGGTCGGGCGTGCGTCGGTGGTGGCTCCGCGTGCGCGCGAGGCGGCGTCCGTCGCCCGAGGTCGGCCGGGTGCTCGTGGAGGTGGCCGCGCGCCTGCGCGCGGGTGCCGATCTCACGACGGCGTGGCAGCGCTCCCTCCCGCAGCCGTCGCCGCCGTGGTCGACGCCGGTGCTCGCAGCGCTGGGCCTGGGCGGTCCGCAGGCCGGCAGCGGCGACACCGGCGAGAGACGACGCTGGCCGCCGCAGCGACCCCGGGCTCAGCCCGATGTGGCCGCCGCGATCGCCGCCTGCCGGCTGGCGCACCGCAGCGGTGCACCGCTCGCGGAGGTGATCGACGTCGTCGTCGGCGGGATCGCCGAGACGCGCGAGGCCGCCGAGCTCCGTCGGACCGCGCTCGCGGGTCCACGAGCGACCGCTCGGCTGCTGGCCTGGCTCCCGCTCGCGGGCATCGGTCTGGGTGCCGTGCTCGGTGCCGACCCGGTGGCGGTGCTGCTCGGCGGCGGTGTCGGTGGTCTCTGCCTCGTGCTCGGAGGGGCGCTGTTCGTCGCGGGCAGGCGATGGGTGCGGGTTCTCGTCGCACAGGCGGAGCGTGCGGGCGGATGAGCTCCGCGATGCTGCTGGTGGTGCTGGTCGGGCTCGCCGTCGCTGCGGCGGTGCCCTGGTTGGGGCGGCCGCGTCCTCGCCGCCGCCACCGGGCTGGAGACAGTCCGCGAACCCGCCCGCACCGCCGGCTGGGTCGCGACGACGACGTCGTCGACGACGCGGTCGTGCTCGATCTGGTGCGTGCGGCTCTGACGGCCGGGTCCGACGTGGTGACGGCCATCGAGCAGGTGGGCACGTGCCTTCCGCAGCGGCAGGGTGCCGGGTTCGGTCGCGCGGCGCGGTCGCTGCGGCTCGGGCTGACGTGGTCGCAGGCCTGGCCCGACGGCGGGCCGGTCGCCCACGCTCTGGCACCGGCGTGGTCCGACGGCGTCGATCCGGGGCCGCTGCTTCGTCATGCCGCCCTCACGCTGCGCGGGTCGCGACAGGCCGCGGCCCGTGAGGCGGCGGCACGTCTGGGGGTGCGGCTCGTCCTGCCCCTCGGGCTGTGCCTGCTCCCGGCGTTCGTGCTGCTCGGACTCGTCCCGCTGCTCATCGCGGCCGGGCTCGATCTCTGGGCTCCCTGACGGCACCCGCCCCGTCGTCGGGGTTGTCCACAGGTCACGCCCGATGCGCCGTCGTCCACAGCAGGGGGTGACCCGTCCAGCGGGCCCCACGCCCGCAGCCCAAGGCTGACCGCACCAGCGACGCCGACGGGGCGTCGCGAGTTCGAAGGAGGTGGCGATGACGGACAGTCGAGCCGGACACCGACTCGGGTGGAGCATCCGAGCGCGATGGCGACTGCTGCGACGGACGCCGGAGGCCGGGATGGCGACCGCGGAGTACGCGATCGGGACCCTTGCAGCCGTCGGCTTCGCCGGGCTGCTGCTGGTGATCCTGCGGAGCGAGCAGGTGCGCGCGCTGCTGCTCGGGATCGTCCAGAGCGCGCTGTCGGTGGGCGGCTGAGGTGCGAGCCGCCGGGAGGTGGGACGACGACCCCTCGGGTCGGCGACGTGGCGAGACCGGTTCGGTCACCGCCGAGCTCGCGCTCGGCCTCCCGGCGGTCGTCCTCGCGCTGGTGGTGGTGCTGGTGGTCGCGAGCGCGGCCGTGGCCCAGCTGCGGTGCGCCGACGCCGCTCGGGCCGCTGCGCGAGCGGCAGCGCTGGGGGAGTCGGACGCCGTGGTGGTGCAGGTCGTCGGGGAGCTCGCGGGTGACGACGCCGCTGTCGTCGTCACCCGATCGGACGGATGGGTGCACGTGACCGTGTCGCTCGCCGTCGGGTCCGGGGCGCTGGGGCTCGGGTCGCTGACCGCGAGCTCGACGGCGAGCGTCCCGGTGGAACCGGGCGGCGATCCATGACCGTCGGAGGGCCACACCCGCCGCGGCGGACGCCCGGTGCGGCCGAGCGCGGGTCGGCCACCGTGCTGCTGCTCGCCCTGGTCGCCGTCGCCCTCACCCTCGCCGTCGCCGCGGTGGCGATCGGCCGGGCGGCTCACTCCCGGGGATCGGCGCAGACCGCCGCCGACCTCGGTGCGATCGCCGCAGCCGAGGCGATCCAGCGCGGGGCCGACGGGTGCGCCGTCGCGGCCCTGGTGGTGCGGGCCAACGGTGCCGAGATGATCACGTGCGCTGCGCTCGCCGGCGGTGACGTGCTCGTCTCGACGGCGGTCGCCGTCGAACCGCTCGCGGGGTGGCATACAAGTGCGGCCGCATCCGCGCGGGCCGGTCCGGCCCGCTGAGGTGACCACCGCTCGGTCGTCGCCGTCCAGCGCACGAGGCAGCCGCCTCGCCATGTCTGGACAGACAGACACATCGGGGACGGCTCGGAAGGCAGACACAGCGGGATGGCTCGAACCGGCCCAGGGGGCAGAACGTCAACGAAACCGGCCCAGGGGGCAGAACGTCAACGAAACCGGCCCAGGGGGGACGCTCACGTGGGGGTGTGGGCGTGG
>JBMDXU010000086.1:0-3693 GCA_048594485.1 Pseudactinotalea sp.
ACCCGGCCGCGATGGACTCGTGCACGGTCGACGGCGAACAGGTGCGACCGCAGCCCGGCGGCTTCTACGGCGGCTGGGTCACCTCACGGGTCGTCGGGCCCTTCAAGGGCGCGCCCGGGACGCAGGGCTGGTAGGCGGGACCGGTCAGACCAGTCGGCGCATCCAGCCGTGTGTGTCCGGTCGGCGGCCGTACTGGATGTCGGTGATCGTCTCGTAGAGCGCGGTCGTGACCGAGCCGGCGTCGCCGGAACCGATCGTGACGTCGAAGTCGACACCCTTGAGCCGGCCGATCGGCGTGATCACCGCGGCGGTGCCGCACGCGAACACCTCGGCGACCTCGCCGGACCCGATCCCCTCGAGGAGCTCGGTCAGCGGGATGCGACGCTCGGTGACCTCGCGTCCTTCCTCGCGGCAGAGCTCGAGGATCGAGTCGCGGGTGACACCCTCGAGGATCGTGCCGAGTGCAGGTGTGGTGATCGAGCCGTCCTTCATCACGAGGAAGACGTTCATGCCGCCCAGCTCCTCGAGATAGGTGCCGGTGGCGGCGTCGAGGAAGCAGACCTGGTCGCACCCCTCCTTGTACGCCTGAGCCTGCGGGAGCAGGCTCGCGGCGTAGTTGCCGCCGCACTTGGCTGCCCCGGTGCCACCCGGGCCGGCCCGGTTGTACTCGGCGTCCACCCAGATCGTCAGCGGCTGGAACCCGTTCGTGAAGTAGGGGCCGACCGGCGAGGCGATCACCAGGTAGTCGACCTTGTGCGCCGACCGCACGCCGAGGAACGCCTCCGACGCGAACATGAACGGCCGAAGGTACAGCGAGGAGCCCGGCGTCGAGGGCACCCACTCCGCATCGGTCTCGACCAGGGCCTGGATGGAGGCGAAGAAGTCCTCCTCGGGCAGCGTCGGCAGCGCCAGGCGTTCGGCGCTGCGGGCCAGCCGCGCGGCATTGCGGTCGGGGCGGAACGCCCAGATCGACCCGTCGGCGTGACGGTAGGCCTTGAGCCCCTCGAAGATCTCCTGCGCGTAGTGCAGCACCGCTGCGGCCGGGTCGAGGCTGAGAGGGCCGTACGCCTCGATTCGTCGGTCGTGCCAGCCGTCGTCGGCTGTCCACGTCGCGTGCGCCATGTGGTCGGAGAAGACGACGCCGAACTTGAGATCGGCGAGCGCGGCCGTGCGCTCGTGCAGGGTGCGAGGGTGCGAGCTCGGTCGCACCTCGAAAGCGGTCGTGTCAGCGTTCATGATGGGCTCCACCGTAATGTCGGACGAGGTGACATGGTGCCCCGATCGCCGTCGGCGACGATCGGGGGGAGCGGGCCCCGGGAGGTGCTGCCGGCTACCTCGTGGGCGCGCTCAGCCGGCTACTCGAGCGGCGATGGCGTCGCCGATCTCGCTCGTGCTGCGCGCCGGGCCCGCACGGTCGGCGATGTCCTTCTCGACGGCGTCGCTCACCCGTCGGGCGTCCTCGGTGAGCCCCAGGTGGTCCAGCAGCAGGGAGACCGAGAGGATGGCCGCCGTCGGGTCGGCCTTGCCCTGCCCCGCGATGTCGGGGGCCGACCCGTGCACCGGCTCGAACATCGAGGGGTACTCCCCCGACGGGTTGACGTTGCCGGAGGCGGCCAGCCCGATGCCGCCCGTGATCGCCGCCGCGAGGTCGGTGAGGATGTCGCCGAACAGGTTGTCGGTGACGATGACGTCGTACTGGCTCGGGTCGGTCGCGAGGTAGATCGTCGCGGCGTCGACGTGCTGGTAGTTGTGCTGCACCTCGGGGTACTCGGCCGCCACACGCTCCACGGTGCGGCGCCACAGGTGGCCCGCGTGCACGAGCACGTTGTGCTTGTGGACCAGCGTGAGCTTCTTGCGCGGACGTGCCTGCGCGCGCTCGAACGCGTCGCGGACCACCCGCTCGACGCCGTGCGCGGTGTTGACGCTGACCTCGGTGGCGATCTCGTGCGGGGTGTCGACACGCAGCGCGCCGCCGTTGCCGACGTACGGGCCCTCGGTGCCCTCGCGGACGACGACGAAGTCGATGTCGCCCGGGTCGGCGAGCGGGCTGGGCACACCCGGGAACAGCCGGGACGGGCGCAGGTTGACGTAGTGGTCGAGGGCGAACCGCAGCTTGAGGAGCAGGCCACGCTCCAGGACGCCCGACGGAACGCTCGGGTCGCCGACGGCGCCGAGCAGGATCGCGTCGTGGGACTTGATGGTCTCGAGATCGGCGTCGGTGAGGGTCTCGCCGGTCCGGTGCCACCGCCCCGCGCCGAGATCGAGCTCGGTCGTCGACACGGTCACCTCGCTGCCCGCGAGCGCGGCGTCGAGGACCTTGAGCGCCTCCGAGACGACCTCCGTGCCGATGCCGTCACCGCGGATCACTGCGAGCTGGATCGTCCGTGCCATACCTCGCACCCTACAACCGTCATCCCACTGAATGGGATCGACGTACCACTATGCGGACAGGCTAGGTGTCGGCCACCGTGCCGCGCGGGGCACCGATGATGATCGCGGCGCCGACGAGGCACACGGCGGCCCCGATGTAGTCCCATCGCGTGGGCTCGAAGCGGTCGACGACGATCCCCCACACCAGGCTGCCCGCGACGAACACCCCGCCGTACGCGGCGAGCACCCGACCGAAGCTCGCGTCGGGCTGCAGCGCCGCGACGAAGCCGTAGATCCCCAGCGCCATGACGCCCAGCGCCGCCCACCACCACGGCCGCGACTCGCGGACGGCCTGCCAGACGAGCCAGGCGCCTCCGATCTCGGCGATCGCGGCGAGCAGGAACAGGATGACGATCCTGGCCCCGGTCACACGATCACACCCATCCCGCGGCGCGGGTGGCGGCGAAGGTGGGCACGAGGATCCAGGCGACCAGCCCTGCCCAGGTGACGGCCTGGGCGAGCGCCCACGTCGTCGCGATCTCCGGTGGCACGAACCACTTGGCCCGCTCGAACTGCGACGTGTGCTCCCCCACGTCGAGACGACGGAGCACCCGCCACAACGCCCGCGCCCGGGAGACCGCGCGCAGACCACCCTCGCGCGACGTCAGCTCGGCCAGGTCCGCGATCATCGCCGTGGTGACGGCACGCAGGTCGACCAGGCCGATCAGCTCGCCGGCGAGAGCGTCACGGTCGCGCGCGGCCCTCCAGGTCGCCACGACCCTGATCGCGAAGGCGACCGTGGCGACCAGGCCCGCGACCGCGAGCGCCAGGAGCACCCAGCGCAGCACGCTCGTCGTGTCGGCCAGCGCCACCCCCCCAAGGAACGTGAGCACGAGGAGACCGACGAAGGCCGCTCCCGAGACCATCGCCGCGGGAACGGCGAGCACCGTCGAGGTGATCCGCAGACCCGTCGCGACCTTGGTCGCGTCCTCGCGGAGCCCGACGTCGCCGGCCACCGCCTCCCCGGCGAGGTGGGCGTCGGTGAGTGCGTCGGCCAGGTCCCTCGGCAGTCCCGGCGGGACCGCGTTCGTCGTGACGTCGTCGGGCTCGGCGGGCGGTGTCGTGCTCACGCGACCATGATGACGGAACGCGGCGGCCGCCGTCCGACCCCGCGCGGGCCGTCCCGTCTGGGGGCTGTCCCCCAGGGTCCACCCGCGTCGACACCGCGACGTGCGCCAGGGACACTGCAGAGGGCGCGCCGACCGCGCGACCACACCCCGCGACACCGGAAGGCACGACGTGAGCAACCCCCAGACCGACCCC
>JBMDXU010000087.1:0-5897 GCA_048594485.1 Pseudactinotalea sp.
GCCGATGCGCGGTTCCTGTCGAACCCGTACTGGGTCACCGAGCTGCGCCACCTCACCGGCAAGGACGCCCCGGTGCGGGACTACGTGCTCGGGCTGCCCGGTGCCACGGACTTCGTCGAGCGCTATCTCGACACGCTCGAACCGATCCTGCCCGGGTACGTCCAGGAGCAGAAGCCGTACGTCACGATCGCCATCGGCTGCACCGGGGGCAAGCACCGGTCGGTGGCGCTCACCGAGGCACTCGCCGCCGGGCTGCGTTCGCGGGGGCACAGTGCCATCACCGTGCACCGCGACCTGGGCCGGGAATGACCGAGACGACAGCGTTCCGACCCCGACCGCGTGGCATCTCCGTGGTCGCGCTGGGCGGCGGTCACGGACTGTCCGCCACCCTGGGTGCGTTGCGGCACATCACGACCGATGTCACCGCCGTCGTCACCGTCGCCGACGACGGCGGCTCCTCCGGACGGCTCCGTGCCGAGCTGGACGTGCTCCCGCCCGGCGACCTGAGGATGGCGGTGTCCGCGCTCTGCGAGGCGACGGAGTGGGGCGAGACGTGGCGCGACGTGCTCCAGCACCGGTTCCGGACCGACGGCGACCTGAATGGTCACGCCGTCGGCAACCTTCTGCTCGTCGCGATCTGGCAGCTGCTCGACGACCAGGTCGCCGGGCTCGACCTCATCGGCCGCCTGCTGGGTGCCACCGGGCGTGTGCTCCCGATGGCGACCACGCCGCTCGCGATCGAGGCGGACGTCCGGATGCGGGACCAGCCCGACGCGCCGCCGCTGCTGATCCGCGGGCAGAGCCGGGTGGCCGTCACGTCCGGAATCGTCGAGCGCGTCCGGCTGATGCCCGAGGACGCCGAGGCGTGCCCGCAGGCCATCGAGGCGATCGAGAACGCGGACTGGGTGATCCTCGGACCCGGGTCCTGGTTCACCTCGGTGATGCCGCACCTGCTGCTGCCGGGGATCGCCGACGCCCTGCACCGCACCCAGGCGCGGATCGCGCTCACGCTCAACCTCGCGTCGCAGCCGGGGGAGACCGAGGGTTACACGGCGGCGGACCATCTCCGGTCGCTGCGCCGGTACGCTCCCTCCTTGCGCCTCGACGTCGTGATCGCGGATCCCTCCGCGATCGACGACCTGGACGACCTCCTGGAGTGCGGTCGACAGCTGGGCGCGCGCGTGCTGCTGCGGCAGGTCGGCGTCGGCGACGGAACCCCCCGTCACGACCCGCTCAGGCTGGCGGCGGCCTATCGGGATGCCTTCGACGGGATCCTCGGGGACGTGGGAGAGAGCACCAGGTGAATGGCAGGATGTCGCTCATGTCGTTGACCGCGGACGTGAAGGACGAGCTCGCCCGCCTCCGGGTCGACAAGGTGTCCGCACGCAAGTCCGAGGTCGCCGCCACGCTGCGGTTCGCGGGCGGTCTGCACATCATCTCCGGCCGCATCGTCATCGAGGCCGAGCTCGACACCGGCATCGCCGCCCGCCGACTGCGGCAGGCGATCGCCGAGGTCTACGGGCACAGCTCCGACGTGATCGTGGTCTCCGGCGGCGCCCTGCGTCGCGGCAACCGCTACGTCGTCCGCGTCGTCAAGGACGGCGAGGCGCTCGCGCGTCAGACCGGGCTGCTCGACTCGCGCGGACGGCCGGTCCGCGGGCTGCCGCCGCAGGTCGTCTCGGCCAGTCTGAACGACGCCGTCGCCGCCTGGCGCGGTGCGTTCCTGGCGCACGGGTCGCTCACCGAGCCCGGACGGTCGGCGGCGCTGGAGGTCACCTGCCCCGGTCCGGAGGCAGCGCTCGCGCTCGTCGGCGCGGCTCGCCGGCTCGGCGTCGCGGCGAAGGCGCGTGAGGTGCGCGGCGTGGACCGGGTGGTCATCCGCGACGGCGACGCCATCAGCGCGATGCTGACCCGCATGGGCGCCCACGACGCCGTCCTCGCGTGGGAGGAACGGCGGATGCGGCGCGAGGTGCGGGGGACGGCCAATCGGCTCGCCAACTTCGACGACGCCAACCTGCGTCGGTCCGCCCAGGCCGCCGTGGCAGCCGGTGCTCGCGTCCAGCGCGCCTTCGAGATCCTCGGTGACGAGGTTCCCGACCACCTGGTGCAGGCGGGGCGACTCCGCCTCGAGCACAAGCAGGCCAGCCTCGAGGAGCTCGGCCAGCTCGCCGACCCCCAGCTGACGAAGGACGCCGTCGCCGGCCGCATCCGCCGGCTGCTCGCGATGGCCGACAAGAAGGCCCACGACGACGGCATCCCCGACACCGAGGCCAGCCTGACGCAGGAGATGCTCGACAGCCTGTGAGTCCGGCCGAGGGCCGTCCTCACAGGCTGTGATGTCCATGGCGGCCTCCGGCCGCGTCTGGTCGCGGGGACGTTGCCGTCGTCGCTGGTGTGACGTCGAGGCGGCCTCCGGGCGCGGGGGTGGTGTCGGCGGAAAGCGCTCTCGTGCGATTCCGTCCCACCCCATGGACCGGATCAGCACGACACCTATGATCACGGGTGCCGGAGGTGTGAAAGCCTCACGGGGTCGTCGTTCCCGGCGAGAATCCTGGGCTCAGTGGCCGGTCCCCGACCGCGCTGGTCGCGGCCTGCGGACGCGCTGGTGCTGCCGATGGAAAGCGCACTCATGTGATTCCGTCCCACCCCATGGACCGCATCAGCACGAGACCAGCCATCACCGGGTGCGGGGCGTGTGAGGAGTCTCACGGGGTGACGGCCACGTTACGGGTGGGGGGCTCCGGTGTAACGTGAGGCGTGCCAAGGGCGTCGCGGACGCTCGGCGTGCGCGGTGGCCGGGGCACCGCGCCGCAGACTGCAGCCCGACGATCTCGGGCTCGCCGCCCGGCGAAGCGATGCAACTACCACGACAGACCGCGCGCTCGGCGCGCATGGAGGACAAACGTGACCATCCGCGTCGGAATCAACGGCTTCGGCCGCATCGGTCGGAACTTCTACCGGGCGATCCTCGCCTCGGGCGCCGACATCGAGGTCGTCGGTGTGAACGACCTCACCGACAACAAGACCCTCGCGCACCTGCTGCAGTGGGACACCGTGCTCGGCAAGCTCGACCAGCCGGTCAGCTACGACGACGAGAACATCATCGTCGGCGACCACAAGATCCGCGCGCTCGCCGAGCGTGACCCGGCCAACCTGCCCTGGGGCGACCTCGGCGCCGACATCGTCATCGAGTCGACCGGCTTCTTCACCGACGCCACCAAGGCGAAGGCCCACATCGACGGCGGCGCGAAGAAGGTCATCATCTCGGCCCCGGCCAAGAACGAGGACGGCACGTTCGTCATGGGGGTCAACAGCGACTCCTACGACCCGGCGACGATGCACATCATCTCGAACGCCTCCTGCACCACGAACTGCCTCGCCCCGCTGGCCAAGGCGCTCAACGACGGCATCGGCATCGAGCGTGGCCTCATGACCACGATCCACGCCTACACCGGCGACCAGAACCTCCAGGACGGCCCGCACAAGGACCTGCGTCGCGCCCGCGCCGCCGCGCAGAACATCGTGCCGACCTCGACCGGTGCGGCCAAGGCCGTGGCGCTCGTGCTCCCCGAGCTCAAGGGCAAGCTCGACGGCTACGCGCTCCGCGTCCCCGTCATCACCGGCTCCGCCACCGACCTGACCTTCACCGCCTCGCGCGAGGTCACGGTCGACGAGGTGAACGCGATCGTCAAGGCCGCCGCCGAGGGTCCGCTCAAGGGCATCCTCGAGTACAGCGACGCCGAGCTGGTCTCCAGCGACATCGTCACGAACCCGCACCAGAGCATCTTCGACTCGGGCCTCACCAAGGTGATCGGCGACCAGGTCAAGGTCGTCTCCTGGTACGACAACGAGTGGGGCTACTCCAACAGCCTCGTCGCGCTCACCCAGCTCGTCGGCAACAACCTCTGAGCCGATGACCGCAGGCGACGCCCGCGCCCATGTCGGGCGCGGGCGTCGCTGCGTCATCCGCCGGCACCGGACCGTCCCACGAAGGGCCTCACGACCATGAAGACCATCACCGATCTCGGCGAGCTGCGCGGCCGACGCGTGCTCGTCCGCGCCGACTTCAACGTGCCGCTCGACGGCACCACCATCACCGACGACGGTCGCATCCGCGCCGCCCTCCCGACCATCCAGTCGCTGGTCGACGCCGGAGCCCGCGTGATCCTCACCGCGCACCTCGGCCGCCCGGCCGGCACCGGTTTCGAGGAGAAGTACTCGCTCGCGCCGGTGGCTCAGCGCCTCGGTGAGCTGCTCGGCGCCCCGGTCACCCTGGCCTCCGACCTCGTCGGCGACTCGGCGCGCACCGTCGTCGACGGTCTCGGTGACGGCGACGTCGCACTGCTCGAGAACGTCCGCTTCGACGCGCGCGAGACGAGCAAGGACGCGAGCGAGCGCGAGGCCCTCGCCGGCGAGCTCGCCGGCCTGGCCGACGCCTATGTGTCCGACGGATTCGGCGTCGTCCACCGCAAGCAGGCCAGCGTCTACGCCGTCGCGACCCTGCTGCCGCACGCCGTCGGCGGGCTCGTGCAGAAGGAGGTCGAGGCGCTGCGCAAGGCGACCGACGACCCCGAGCGCCCCTACGCCGTCGTCCTTGGCGGCGCCAAGGTCTCCGACAAGCTCGGCGTGATCGAGAACCTGCTCGGCAAGGCCGACCGGCTGCTCATCGGCGGTGGCATGGTGTTCACCTTCCTCGCGGCCCAGGGGCACGCCGTCGGCAAGTCCCTCCTCGAGCAGGACCAGGTGGACACGGTCAAGGGCTACCTCGCGACGGCGTCCGAGAGGGGCGTGGACATCGTCCTCCCGACCGACATCGTCGTCGCCCCGGAGTTCAAGGCCGATGCGCCGGCGACCGTGGTGAGCGCCGACGCGATCCCGGACGACGAGATCGGGCTCGACATCGGGCCCGCCTCGCAGGAGGCGTTCCGCGCCGCGCTGCTCGACGCCCGGACCATCGTGTGGAACGGCCCCATGGGCGTGTTCGAGTTCCCCGCGTTCGCGGGAGGCACGCGGGCGGTGGCCCAGGCGATCGTCGACGCGACCGCGAACGGCGCGTTCAGCATCGTCGGCGGCGGCGACTCCGCCGCTGCGGTGCGTCAGCTGTCCTTCGACGAGGACGGCTTCAGCCACATCTCGACCGGCGGCGGTGCGTCGCTGGAGCTCCTGGAGGGCAAGGTCCTCCCCGGCATCTCGGTTCTGGAGGACTGACCCGCATGAGTACCCGCACCCCGCTGATGGCGGGCAACTGGAAGATGAACCTGGACCACCTCCAGGCCACCCACCTCGTGCAGAAGCTCGCCTGGGCGCTCAAGGACGCCAAGCACGACTTCGCCTCGGTCGAGGTCGTCGTGGTGCCGCCGTTCACCGACCTGCGTTCGGTGCAGACCCTCGTCGACGCCGACAAGCTCGACATCGGCTACGGCGCGCAGGACATCTCCGCGCACGCCTCCGGCGCGTACACCGGCGAGATCTCGGGCGCGATGCTGACCAAGCTCGGCGTCACCTACGCCGTCGTCGGTCACTCCGAGCGCCGCGAGTACCACGACGAGACGGACGCGATCGTGAGCGCCAAGGCCAAGGCGGCGCTGGCCAACCGCATCGCGCCGATCATCTGCGTGGGCGAGGGTCTGGACGTGCGCAAGGCCGGCGAGCAGGTCGCCTACACGCTCGCTCAGGTCGAGGGTGCGTACGCGGGCATCGAGGCGGCCGACGCCGTCACGACCGTCGTGGCGTACGAGCCCGTGTGGGCGATCGGGACCGGTGAGGTCGCGACGCCGGACGACGCGCAGGAGGTCTGCGGGGCGATCCGCGACCAGCTCGCGCGCCTGTACTCGCGAGACGTCGCCGACAAGATCCGCGTCCTCTACGGCGGGTCCGTCAAGTCCGGCAACGTGGCG
>JBMDXU010000088.1:0-4062 GCA_048594485.1 Pseudactinotalea sp.
CCGACCGGTGCTCCTCCGTCGCCCCGGACCGGTCATCCCGGCCGTGACCTTGATGGCGGCCGGACGCGGCTGGTTCTGACCCGTGCGACTTGGGGTCACCGGGTGGACCGGGATCGCACGAGAGCGATATCCGTGGGCGTCTCAGCGGGCTTGCCTCGAGCGGCGACCAGGCCTGGGCGCGACCAGTGACGCCTCGTGGCCGCGCCCGGGTGCTGGGGTGGTCCCGTGTCGACTCGTGCGATTCGGGGTCACCGGGTGGACCGGGATCGCACGAGAGCGTTTTCCGTGGTGGTGGTGGGCGGCCTGGGGTCGTGCGGTGGCGGATCCGTGCGTGGATGGGCGTCGTCTCGTGGCTGCGCTCCGGTGCCGAGGCGTTTCCCCGTCGACTCGTGCGATTCTGTGCCACCGGGTGGGCCGGGATCTCACGAGAGCGTTTTCCGTGGTGGTGCTGGGCGGCCTGGGGTCGTGCGGTGGCGGATCCGTGCGCGGACCGGCGTCGTCTCGTGGACGCGCTCGGTGCTGGGGCGCTCCCGTGTCGACTCGTGCGATTCAGGGTCACCGGGTGGACTGGGATCGCACGGGAACGGTTGCCGCGGTGGCTCCCAGCGGCGCTGGGTCGAGCGGGGACCGGCTTCGGTCTCAGCCCAGTGGTGAGCGAGCTGCGCGCCCGCGTTCGCCTCGAGGCCGCGCACGGGTGCTGGTGCGCTGGCGCGTCGACTCGTGCGATTCAGGGTCACCGGGTGGACCTGGATCGCACGAGAGCGGTCCGCGGTGGTTCCCAGCGGCGCTGGGTCGAGCGGGGACCGAGCTGGGCCTCGGCTCGACCGGTGACGACCGCGTTCGCGGCCGGCGTGGTCTCGTGGCCGTGCGCAGGCGCTGGCGCATCGACTCGTGCGATTCGGTGCCACCAGGTGAACCGGGATCGCACGGGAACGGTTGCTGCGTGGCTCCGAGCGGCGCTGGGTGGAGCGGGGACCGAGCTTCGCCTCGGCCGAGCCGTGACCGCGTTCGGCCCCCGCCCAGAGGTGAGGCGAGCTGTGCTGTGCATGAGCGAGCTCGTCTCGCAGCCTCTGCGGTGCTGCCGCGTGGCGCGTGGCGCGTCGACTCGTGCGATTCGGTGCCACCGGGTGGACCTGGATCGCACGGAAGCGGTTGCCGCCGCGCTCACCGGCGGCCGGCGTCGCGCTGCGTCCACGACCCCACCCGGAGCGTGCCTCAGGACTGCGGTTCCTGGACCGGCGGCTCGTTGTCGCCGCAGGTGACGGAGGTCGCCTGCTGGACCAGCGGGTCGTCGGAGGCCAGGTCCGAGGTCGTGGTGGAGTCGCCGTTGGCCGCCGTGGCGCCCTGGTCGGACAGGGTGATCGCCGTCGTCGTGACCGTGGTCTTGTCACCGCTGGTGTCGGCGAGGTAGCCGACGAGGCCGCCGTCCTCGCAGCCGACGCCGGTGCCGTAACCGGTGAAGCCGAGGTCGAAGGTGTACTGCTCGCCCTCGGCGTTCTGCGTCGCGACCAGCTCGCAGTCCACGACCGCGTACAGCGGGACCGCGCGGCCGGTGTCGAGGAGGACGATCGCGCTGCCGTCGCCCAGCACCTGCCCGATCGCCGACGCCGGCTCGGGGGCCGCGGACGTGAAGTCCGTCGAGAACACCGCGCCCGAGGCGGTGCGGACGCCGAGCATGCGGGTGTTGCCGTCGTCGGCGAGCCACAGCTCGTCCGGCTTGCCGTCGCCGTCCAGATCGGCGGTCGGACCCACGGCGGCGTTCTCCGGCACGGTTGCATCGGTGGCGGCGCACCCCGCGACGTCGGTCGCGCCACCGCTGCCGCTGTCGGACGGCGACGACGACGGCGTGGTCGGCTCCGCCGTCGACGTCGGACCGTCGCTGGACGGGGGCACCGAGCCCTCGGCCTCGCCGCCACCGCCGCTGCAGGCGGCGAGCGCGAGGACCACCATGGCGGTGGCGGGGACGAGTGCGAGACTGCGGGCCTTCATGATCGATTCCTTCGTCCAGCGGCTCCCGATCTGGGACTGCAGGACCGGATTACGCCTCGGACCTGGGCGCCGCCTGGGAGTGGTGTGAAGATCCTGGGCCCGACGGCGTCTGCAGCGTCGTCGTGGCCGTGCGCACACCCTTCGGCGCCGGGGCGTCGGCGTCGAACGGGATCATCGGACGAGCGATGCGCTGATGCCCGAGCTCGGTCAACCGCTGGTCGACGGCGCCGCCGGTGAGGGCGATGACCCAGCCTCGTTGCGCCTCCCACAGGTCGGGCTCCAGGTAGCCCATCTTGACGACGACGACGTCGTGCCCGCCGAGAGGGACACCGAGCCTGTCGAACATCTCGGCCCGGCCGAACTGCGTCCGCACCGTGGTGACCACGACGTCGAGCCCGCCGACGCGCAGGACGGCGCTGGTCCCACCGCCGTGCGCACCGGCGTCGACGATCGTCCGCACCTGCGCCACCACCTCGACCGGCCCGGGCGGTCGTGCGTCGATGCGACCACCCACCGTGACCGAGACCGTCCCACCGACGCCGGCCGCCATCGCCGACTCGACCGCGACCGGGTCCACGAGGCTCGCGACGAGCACGCTCACCTCGCCGCGCACCACCTCGTCACGGTCGAGCAGCGCCGCGAGCGCCTGGGTGGTGTCGCAGGCGCCACCCGCGCCTGGGTTGTCACCCGAGTCGGAGATGACGAACGGTCGCCGCGGCGACGCGATCGCCTCGTCGACGGCCTCCTCCAGCGACCGGGCCGGTCCCACGAAGTCGAAGTCGTGGCGCGCCCGCCACACCGCCGTGCCCAGCTCCTGCGCGCTCGTCGCGACGGCGTCGGCATCCGACCCGTGGACGACGACGGCGGCCCGGCACCGCGGCTCGTCCGCCCAGGCGAAGCCGATGTAGATCGAGGCGTCGTGCACGCCCGGGCGGGAGGTGATCTCGGGGATCGACGCGTACAGCGACCGCGCCGGCTCGACCCGGGTCGACGTCTTCTCGCCCGGCAGCAGCAGCGGCACGTGCACGAGCGCGCGGTGGTGGCTCGGACGCCCGGACCCCACCACCCCGATCAGCTCCCGCACGGCGCGCTCGCGCGTCTCCCACGTGTCGACGTGGGGCGCAGTCCGGTAGCAGGTGAGCAGGTCGCACGCGTCGAACAGCGTCTCCGAGACGTTGCCGTGCAGATCCATGGCGGCCGAGAGCAGCACGTGCTCACCCACACGCGCCCGCACGGCCTGCGCGAGGTCGCCCTCGGCGTCGTCCATCCCGATCACGGACATCGCGCCGTGGATGTCGAGGAAGACGCCGTCGAGGGGCTCCTCCGTGTGCGCGCGCTCCAGCTCGTCGAGGATCTCGTGCGACCACGCGTGGTAGACGTCGGCCAGCACCGGGCCGCCCGGCAGCGCTCGCGCGTGCAGGATCGGGAGCCAGTCGTGCGCGGCGAGCTCGTTGCCGGGGGCGAGGAACGGGTAACGACCCAGCAGCGCGCTCCCGCGCAGCACCTCGAAGTCGGAAGCGCCGGCCCGCTGCGGGGCGAACGTGCTCGACTCGATGTGGATCCCGCAGATCGCGATACGCATCCGTGCCGTCTCCTTCGCGCCGTTCAGGCCGTCCGGCGCCGAGGCTAGTGGCCCGGCGGGAGTTCTCGGCGACGAGCGGCGCGTGCGTGCCCCGGATCGACCGGGACGGGGGAGAATGTCGGGGTGAAGCTCTACCGGGACGAGGCGGTCGTGCTGCGCACCCGCAAGCTCGGTGAGGCCGACCGCATCATCACGCTGCTGACGCGCGAGCACGGTCAGGTGCGCGCGGTCGCCAAGGGCGTGCGCCGCACCAGCTCGAAGTTCGGCGCACGCCTCGAGCCGTTCAGCGTGATCGACACCCAGCTCCACATCGGGCGCAACCTCGACATCGTCACGCAGGTCGACACCCTCGCCCCGCACGGCCGCAGCATCATGGGCGACTACGCCATGTTCACCTCGGCGACGGCGATGGTCGAGACGGCGGAGCGGCTCACCGAGATCGAGCGGGAGCCGGCCACGCAGCAGTACCTGCTGCTCGTCGGCGCGCTGCG
>JBMDXU010000089.1:0-20573 GCA_048594485.1 Pseudactinotalea sp.
TCCGGACACCGTCGACGGCGGAGGTCGGGTGTCCGGATCCGCGTTGAAACCGCAGTTGTGTGGAGTCGCGCCGGACGCGTGTCGGTGGGGTGGTGTTCACTGGTGCTATGCGCGCGATCTGGAAGGGTGCGATCACCTTCGGGCTGGTCAACGTGCCGGTGTCGCTGTACAGCGCGACCGAGAGTCACGACGTGAAGCTGCACCAGGTGCACGATGCCGATGGCGGCCGGATCCGGTACCAGCGCAAGTGCGAGGTGTGCGGCGAGGTGGTGCCGTACGAGCACATCGACAAGGCCTACGCCGATGGCGAGACCACCGTGGTCCTCACCGAGGACGACCTCGACTCCCTGCCGGCGGAGAAGAGCCGCGAGATCGACGTGCTGGAGTTCGTCCCGAGCAACCAGCTCGACCCGCTGATGTTCGAGGGCGCCTACTACCTCTCGCCCAACTCCGCCTCGACGAAGTCGTACGTGCTGCTGCGGCGCACGCTGGAGGAGACGGACCGCACCGCGATCGTCTCGTTCGCGCTGCGGCAGAAGACTCGGCTGGGGGCGCTGCGGGTCAAGGACGATGTGCTCGTGCTGCAGACGATGCTGTGGCCCGACGAGGTGCGTGCCGCCGACTTCCCGGCCCTCGACGAGAAGGTGCGCATCAGCGCCAAGGAGCTCGAGATGAGCTCCGCGCTGGTGTCGAGCTTCGAGGCGGACTTCGACCCCGACGCCCATCACGACGACTACCAGGAGCAGCTGCGCACGCTCATCGAGGCCAAGATCGAGCAGGGCGACTCGCTCGACACCGAGGCCACCTTCGGCGGCACGGAGGAGGAGCCGGCCGAGGTGCTCGACCTGATGGAGGCGCTCCGTCGCTCGGTCGAGGAGACCCGCGCCAAGCGTGCAGCGTCGGGGGAGAGCAGCGAGTCGGCGTCGGGCAGCAAGAAGCCCGCCGCCAAGAAGACCGCGGGCAAGAAGACCACGACCAGAAAGACCGCGGTGAAGAAGAAGTCCGCCTGAGCGCACGTCGTCGGGCCGGGCTGCGAGCGGCTGCGGGGTGCCGATCTCCTCGTGGCTCATGTCCGCGATCCGGGCGTGGATATCGCTTCCCGAGACGGAGTAGACTGACGAGCCGACGTTGTCGAAACGATTCGTGAAGCGCCGTGGTCGCGCTGACCGGACCCCGGCGTCGTCCGCGTGATCGAAGAGAGATCGACGAGAACAGGAAGAAGGGGATTGCGTGTCGGCGACGGCGCCCCCACAAGACACCCCGACCATCGCGACCCTCGCTCGACTGCTGCCCTTCGTCAGGCCGGCGCTCCCGCGGATCACCGGTGGCATGCTCGCCGCACTCGGGGCGGGCCTGTGCGCACTGGCGATCCCGCAGGTGCTCGAGGCGCTCGTCAACGGGCCGCTGGCCGGCGGGGTCACGAGCGGCGACACCCGCGGACTCTGGCTCGCGGTCCTCGGCGTGCTCGGGCTGGGACTGCTCGAGGCCGGCCTCATCTGGGCCCGACGCCGGCTCATCCTCACGCCGACGACGTACGTCGAGGCCGAGATGCGGACCTCGCTGTTCAACCACCTGCAGGACCTCCCGCTGGCGTTCCACGACGCGTGGCCGGGTGGCCAGCTGCTGTCCCGCTCGATGTCGGACCTGTCGATGCTCCGCCGGTGGATGGCGTTCGGCATCGTGATGCTGGTCGTCAACCTCGCCACCGTGCTCGTGGGTGTGGCCCTCATGGTCCGGACGGCGGGACCGCTGGGATGGGTGTACCTCGCCGGTGCCATCCCGATGGCGTTCCTCAGCTTCCGGTTCTCGCGGCGGTTTCGCCGCATCTCGCGGCAGTCCCAGGACCAGGCCGGCGACCTCGCCACGACGGTCGAGGAGTCGGTGCACGGCATCCGTGTGCTCAAGGCCTACGGACGCGGTCCGGAGGCGTACCGCAACTTCTCGGCGCAGGCGAACGAGCTGCGCCAGACCGAGATGAACAAGGCCCGGCAGATGTCGGTGTTCACCTTCTCGATCATCACCATCCCCGAGGTGGTCCTCGGTGCCTGCGTCATCTGGGGCGTGTGGCTGGTGACGCAGGGCGAGCTCAGCGTGGGCGCGATCGCGGCGTTCTTCGCCACCGCCGCGGTCATCAACGGGCCGGTCGAACAGCTCGGCCAGCTGCTGTCGATGAGCCTGTACGCCAAGACCGCCGTCGACCGCTACTTCGAGGTGCTCGACACCGACAACGTCGTCGCCGACCCGGACGTCCCCGTCGAGATCGAGAACGTCCGCGGCGGGGTGCGCTTCGACGCCGTCCGGTTCCACTACCCCGACGCCCCACCGGCCGACATGCTCCCGCCGCACACGAACGTGCCGCACGAGGCGCCGCGCGCCGAGGTGCTGACGGGCGTCGACCTCACCATCCAGCCGGGGGAGACGATGGCGCTCGTCGGTCTCACCGGGTCCGGCAAGACGACGTTGGCGGCGCTCGTGCCCCGCCTGTTCGACCCGACCTCGGGCGCGGTGCTCATCGATGGCGTCGACGTCCGCGCGATGACCCGCAACCACCTCCGCCAGCACGTGGCGATCGCGTTCGAGGACGCGACGCTGTTCTCGGCCACCGTGCGCGAGAACGTCCTGCTCGGCGCTCCCGAGGGTGCCCGGGGCGACGCCGATCTGGACCGGGCGCTCGAGATCGCTCAGGCGCACTTCGCCTACCAGCTCCCGGACGGCGTCGACACCACGATCGGAGAGGAAGGGCTGAGCCTGTCCGGCGGGCAGCGACAGCGGCTCGCGCTCGCGCGTGCGGTCGCGGCGCGCCCGACGGTGCTCGTGCTCGACGACCCGCTCTCCGCGCTCGACGTCGAGACCGAGGAGAAGGTGACGGCTCTGCTGCGCACCGAACTCGAGGACACCACGGTGCTCGTGGTCGCACACCGACCCTCGACGGTGGCGCTGGCCGATCGTGTCGCCGTTCTCCAGGAGGGACGCGTCACCGGCGTCGGCCCGCACTCCGAGCTCCTCGCCGAGCACCAGCACTACCGGTTCGTCATCTCCTCGCTCATCGAGGACGAGGAGTTCGACCGCGCGAGAGGAGTGCGGGCATGAGGACCCCCCGACCTGCCGACGACCGTCCCCTCGGCGTCACCGGCGAGGAGGACACCGAGATCGACGTCGCGATGTCGACGGCGATCCGCCGTCGGTCGCGCCGTCTGCTGCTCGATCTGCTCCGGCCGCAGCGGACCGCGTTCTGGCTCGCCGTCGTCCTCGTCGTCACCGCCCAGGCCTCGCGTGTGGCCGGCCCCGCCATCATCGCTGCCGCGATCGACACGGGGCTCCCGGCGGCACAGGCCGGCGACTGGCACATGGTCGCCTACATCGGCGGCGGCTACCTCCTCGCCGCGGTCACCGCCGGCGCTGCGTCGGCCGCCTACATCCGGCTCGCCGCACGCGTCAGCCAGGCCGTGCTGCTCGATCTGCGGCAGCGGGTGTTCCTGCAGACCCAGCGGCTCTCGCTCGAGTTCCACGAGTCCTACACCTCGGGCCGGATCATCGCCCGGCAGACCTCCGATCTCGACGCCCTTCGGGAGCTCCTGGACAACGGCCTGACCTCGCTCGCCTCGAGCCTGCTCTTCATGGTCTTCACCGGGGTCATGCTGTTCGTGCTCGACCCGCAGGCGGGGCTGGTGCTCGCGGTCGCCGTCGTCCCGGTGTGGCTGATCGTGCGCTGGTTCGCGGTGCGTTCGCGGCGGCTCTACCGGGAGTCGCGTGTCGCGTCGGCGCGGCTCATCGTCCACTTCGTCGAGACGATGACGGGCATGCGTGCGGTGCAGGCGTTCCGCCGCGAGCGAGCGAACTCCGACCGCTACGGGCAGCTCACCGAGGACTACCGGCACAACAACTCGCGCACGTTCGCGCTCAACGGCGTCTTCGACCCGGCGCTCCAGCTAACCGGCAACCTCACCGTCGTGATCGCGCTCGCGATCGGCGGCTACCGGGTGCTGCACGGCGAGATGGACGTCGGCATCCTGGTCGCGACGTTGCTGTACACCAAGCGGTTCTTCCAGCCGGTGCAGCAGATGGCGATGTTCTACAACTCGTTCCAGTCGGCCTCGGCGGCGCTGGAGAAGATCTCCGGCCTGCTCGAGGAGCAGCTGACGGTCCGCCCGAGCGACAACCCGGTACCGCTCATCCACGCGCGCGGCGAGCTGCGGTTCAGCGGCGTCACGTTCGGGTACGGGTCCGGTCCGCTGGTGCTGCCGCACTTCGACCTCGACGTGCCCGCGGGCCAGACGGTCGCCCTCGTCGGCGCCACCGGTGCCGGCAAGTCGACGCTCGCGAAGCTGATCGCCCGGTTCTACGACGTCAGCACCGGGTCCATCACGCTCGACGGCGTCGATCTGCGCGACCTGTCGCGAGTCGACCTTCGTCGCGCGATCGTCATGGTCACGCAGGAGGCGTACCTGTTCAGCGGCACCGTGCGCGACAACATCGCGCTCGGCCGCCCCGACGCCGGTGACGACGAGATCGTGCGCGCGGCGCAGGCGGTCGGCGCGCACGACTTCATCCTGGGTCTGCCCGACGGCTACGACACCGACGTCAACAAGCGCGGTGGCCGCGTCTCGGCGGGCCAGCGTCAGCTGATCTCGTTCGCCCGCGCGTTCCTCGCGGATCCGGCGGTCCTCATTCTCGACGAGGCGACGTCGTCGCTCGACATCCCGGGCGAGCGGCTCGTCCAGCGGGGCCTGGAGTCGCTGCTCCACGACCGGACGGCGCTGATCATCGCGCACCGGCTCTCGACGGTCGCGATCGCGGATCGTGTGCTCGTGATGAGCCAGGGGGAGATCGTCGAGGACGGCACCCCGGCGGAGCTGATCGAGGGCAACGGTCGGTTCTCGGCCCTCCACGCCGCGTGGCGGGAGTCGCTCGTCTGACCTCGGTCGACCGGACGTGGTTGCATGGGCCTTCGTGCCGGGGTCCAGGGAGGTCCGGATGGTGCAGTCGGCAGAGGATGGGTCGACGGCGGAGCGCGCGACACCGCCGTCGTGGTTGCGCAACGCAGCCGTGTGGGTGGGTGTCGGGCTCGCCCTCGCCGTGCTCGTGGTGCTCGGGGTGGCGCTGCTGCCCGGGTGGTGGGCCTCGACGATCGGTGGGTGGGTCCGAGGAGTCGAGGATCGTGGCGCCCTGCTCGGCGTCGTGATCGGGGCGACCTTCACGCTGCTTCCCCTGGCCGTCGGTCTGGTCGCGCTCCGGAGCGGTCTCTCCTCGCGGTGGCGTGTCGGGCTGATCGTGACGGCCCTGCTGCTCCTGCTCCCCAACGTGCTGACCATCGCGGTGGCGCTCGGCAGCTCCGACGCGCGCTCCGTGATCGCGATCGAGGCACCGAGCTTCCGCGGTGCGACCGGTGTCGGCATCGGTCTCACCGTGGTGGTGCTGCTCGCCGTCGTCGTCATCCGATGGTGGTCGCGGCGGACCCGGCGCACGGTCGAGGGTGCTCGCGAGCGCGCCGTCGTCGTGGGCCGGGAGCGTGCTGCCGAGCGCGCCGCCGCCGAGGGCACGACGGCCTCGATGGACGACCCGGCCGAGGGTCAGGGCCTCACGCGGTCGGGTGACAACGGCCCCGTCGTCGTCGACCCGGCGATGTCGCTGACCGACCCCGACCGGCCCGTGCCCACCGAGACCGGCTCCGTCGACGATCCCGACCGGCCGGCGTGACCGACGGGCGTGTGCTCCAGCCTGGTTAGAGTGGATCGATGCCTGGTGACCGATCGCGCCCCGCTCGGCGCGCCCACGAGCGCCGCGTCGGCGTCGGCGTTCTCGGCGCTCTCCTGGCCGGCGTCCTGACCCTCGTCGGCTGCTCCGGGAACGTCGATCTCGACACCGAGGAGCCGATGCCGTCCTCGTCGACGACAACGACCCCGGACGCGCCGCGGCCGATCCTGCAGGCCGTCGAGCCATCGGCGCCCTACTCGCTCATCGCCGGCGAGGACGCGTCCGAGTTCGCGATCGGCGCGAGCCGGACCTACCTCGACCAGGCGCTCGTCGCGGTGATCGCCCCGGCCGACGAGCCGGCGGCGGTGCTGCGCGCGTCCTCACTGGGACGAGCGATCCAGGCGCCGGTGCTGCTGACCGGCGGCACACCCGGCAGCGTCGACAGCGAGATCATCCGGCTCGGTGTGGTCGGCGTCATCACGGTGGGAGCGGCTGACCTCACGCAGATCGACACCACCCAGCTGGTCATCGCTCCGGCACCCGACGACGTGACCGAGCTCGGTGCGCTCGTCGGGGTGTCGCTGAGCGAGGTCCCGCTGCCCGGGGACGACGCCGATCCGCTCACGACGATGCTCGGCCTGGGCGAGCACGAGGTGTTCGCCGTCGGCACCGCCGCCCCGGGGGAGGACGACGCATCCGAGAGCTCGGACGACGGCACCGGCGGCGACGGCGCGAGCTCGACGCCCGCGCCCGCTCCGACCGCGGTCGGCGAGCTGCCCCCGATGGCGCCCCCCGTGCAGGTCGAGGGGAGCATGCTGCTCACCGACGGCGACGCGAGCCAGCTCGCGGCCGTGGCCACGGCCGGAGCCGCCGGCGCCGACGTGCTGAGGGTCCGCGGCGACATCCGCGCCAGCGCCACCGCGATCGAGACGCTCGCCGACGCCGCGCCGACGACGGTCGTCGGGCTGGGCGACGGGTACGGCGACCTCGACACGTTCGAGTGGCGCGCCGCGACGGCGGCCACGGGCGTGCAGCTCCCCGGAGGCTCGCAGCTCGTGTTCCATCACAAGCGCTACGTCGCGCTGTACGGCAGCCCGATCACCTCGTCCCTCGGGCTCCTCGGTGAGCAGGGGACCCGCGCGACCGTCGACCGTGCCGCCGCCTACGCCGCGCGTTACGACGACCTCACGGACGACACCGTGGTGCCGGCGCTCGAGATCATCGTGACCGTCGCCTCCGGCAGCGCGGGCGACGACGGCAACTACTCCCAGGAATGGGGGTCTGAGGAGTTCGTCCCGCTCATCGAGGCGGCCGCCGACGCCGGGCAGTACGTGGTGCTCGACTTCCAGCCCGGGCGGTCCAGCTTCCTCGACCAGGTCCGCCAGTACGAGGATCTGCTCGCCTACCCGAACGTGGGCATCGCGCTGGACCCCGAGTGGCGGCTCGGACCCGACGAGCTCCCCCTGCAGCAGATCGGATCCGTGGGGATCGACGAGGTCAACGCCACCGTCGACTATCTCGCCGACTTCGTCCGCGAGCGCGCCCTGCCGCAGAAGATGGTCATCCTGCACCAGTTCCAGCTCCGCATGATCGAGGACCGTCAGGACCTCGACACGAGCCGATCCGAGGTCGCCCTGCTCATCCACGCCGACGGGCAGGGGAGCCAGGGTGCCAAGCAGGCCACCTGGCGTGCGCTGCACGAGGACGCTCCCGAGGGCGTCCACTGGGGCTGGAAGAACTTCGTCGACGAGGACAGCCCCATGCTGAACCCGCGGCAGACCTACGCGAAGGTCGACCCCGTCCCCGACTTCGTGTCGTACCAGTAGAGATGAGTCAGCCACCCGAGATGACCGACGACGCACGCGACCCCGGCGCACGACCGGCCGACGGCACCGAGCCGAGCGCGCCCAGCCGACGTCGGTTCCCCTGGTGGCACGAGCGCACCACCGCGTTCCGGCGCACGGTCCGCACCACGGCCGCCGTGCTCGTCGCCTTCGTGCTGTCGGTGGGGTTCGGGGTGACGACGGCGAGCTTCACCGGGTCGCTCGGTCCGCACGTCGCCCAGTACTCGGTCACACTCAACTCCGAGATCACGGTCGACATGGGCCCCCTCGGTGCGCTCATCATCGACTCGCCGCTGCCGCTCGGCGTCGGTGCCGACGTCGTGGTCCAGGAGATCCCCCAGGAGCTCTCGGTGGGGTCGGAGAACCCGGTCGCCGGGTTGACGTCCGACCTGTCCTCCTACAGCCAGTTCCTCGCCAACCCCGAGGCCGCCATCCGGGACGCCGCGAACGGGCTCGTCCGCGACGCCGTCGGTCGGACGGTGCTCGCGATGTCGGTGCTCCTGTGCCTGATCGCGCTCGGCCGCCTCGCGTCGCACGGTGTGCTGCGGTCCGCGGCGCGCGGGGCGCTGCGACAGCCCGGCGTCCCGGCGATGGCGGTGGCGCTCGTGCTCGCCGTCGCAGTCCCGACCGGCGTCCAGCTCACGTCGGGCTCCGGCGGCGTCGGCCGGACGTCGCAGGTGCTGGCAGGGACGCCGCTCGCCGATGCGCGCATCACGGGTCGGCTCGGTCAGCTCGTGGACTTCTACGGTGGCTACGTCGTCGACGCGATCACCGAGAACGAGGAGTTCTACGCCGAGGTCGAGGCGAATCTTCGCGAGGCCTACGCCACCGACCCGGAGCCGCTGGCCCCCGCCGGTGTCCCCGCCATGGTGCCCACCCTCGACCCCGCGGCGACCCCGACTGACGACGCCCCGACCGACGGCACCCCGACCGACGGCGCCCCGACCGACGGCGCCCCGACCGACGAGAGCACGGGCGAGGCCACGCCGTCGGACGCCACGTCGGAACCCTCGGCGGCCGCCGAGGAGAGCACGGCGGCGGAGGAGCCCGATCCCGTGACGCTGGCGATGGTGACCGACCTGCACTGCAACGTCGGGATGGCGACCGTGGTGGGCGCCGTCGTCGAGCTCTCCGGTGCAGAGGCCGTGCTCAACGCGGGAGACACGGTGATGGGCGGGACGTCCGTGGAGTCCGTGTGCGTCAACGCTTTCGCCGACGGCATCCCCGACGGCGTCCCGGTCGTCGTCGCCGACGGCAACCACGACTCCGAGACGACGGCCTCCCAGGAGGAGGCGCGAGGGTGGACCGTGCTGCGCGGGGAGCCCGTCGACGTCGCCGGCGTCACCATCCTCGGTGATCGTGACCCCACCCTCACCTCGCTCGGCGCCCCCACGCACCCGCAGCGCGACGAGACCTTCGCAGCGATGGGGGAGCGGCTGGCCGCGCGTGCGTGCGAGGCGAGCGAGGTCGGCGCACCCGTGGACATCCTGCTCGTACACAACTCGAACGCGGCTCAGGAGTCGTTGTTCTCCGGCTGCGTGCCGTTGTCACTCAACGGTCACCTGCACCGGCGGATCGGGCCGTGGCAGCGCGGTCTCGGGATCCAGTACCTCAGCGCCAGCACGGCCGGAGCCACGAAGGACACCCCGACGATCGGGCCGCTCCAGAACACCGCCACGATGACGCTCATCCGCTGGGACCGCGCCAACGACGTCCCGATGGACTTCCGCGTCATCACGTTCGATGTCGACCGCAGCGTCACCATCGGGCCGTGGCAGGCCTTCCCGCCCGCGCCGGCCGAGCCCGTCGACCTCGACGTGCCTCCGGCGGGCGAGGGACCGTGGGACACCGATGCCGGCTGACGGTCCACTCAGGTCGGCGATCTATCCTGACCCGGCTGGATCGTCGCGACAGGAGACCTCGTGAGCACCACCCCTAAGAACGGCGCGCGCGCCGTCGTCGAGCCGGACGACCACGATGACGATCTCGACGACGACCTTGCGGTCGAGTCGGCCGCCGTCGACCGCTCGGCCGGGACCGAGCACGAGCGTGCCGGAGGAGCGTCGCGGGGATACGCGCTGCTGCTGGTCATCGGCGGTGTGCTCGGGACCATCGCGGCGGCGACGCTCAACATCGAGTACATCCACAAGCTGACGGACCCCGACGGTGCGCTGCTGTGCGACGTCAACCCGTTCATCACCTGCGGGGAGTTCCTCGGGTCGCCGCAGTCGCAGGCGTTCGGGTTCCCGAACGTGGTCATCGGCATGATCGCGTACCCCGTGGTGGTGACGACCGGCGTCCTGCTGCTGGCCGGCGTGCGGCTGCCCCGCTGGTACTGGCGCGGCCTGCTCCTCGGGACATTGTTCGGCATCGGGTTCGTCACCTGGCTGCAGTACCAGGCGCTGTTCTCCATCCACGCGATCTGTCCCTGGTGCGCGTTGGTGTGGACTGTGATGATCCCGATCTTCGTCCACACCCTGGCGCGCTCGACCCAGAACGGTGCCCTCCCCGCCGGTCCGGGGCTGCGTTCGTTCCTCGTGCAGTACCGCTGGCTGCTCACCGCGCTGTGGTGGCTGGTCGTCCTGGCCGTGGCGTTCATCGCCCTCGCCGACCAGTGGTCCACCCTGCTGTGACCCTCGCCCGGCGAGCCGCCGGGACACGCCGCGACACGATGCGAAATCGTGACCCGAGATGCGTTGGTTGACGTTTCGACTTTGCTAGTTTCGTCGCGTTGCAGGTCACGTCGGGACGCGGGGCACGGCCCGGTCGGGGGGTCTGCAACACACGGGCACGTGCTCCTCGAGCACGTGCCCGTCCTCGTCCCTCCACTGTTGCTGAATCGTGACGAACGACATCTGTCGTAAACCCGAGTCGTCCACTACTTTGAGCGGACTGCAGTCGGTGCAGAGTGAGGGAAGCGTCACGGCTTCCGAGGTCGGTCGGGGGCTGCAGTGAGTGTGGTGCGGGTGCGTGCGTGGATGTCGGTCGCGATGCGAGGGCTGGCCGTCGCGGGTCTGAGCGCGGCGGTCGCGTTCTCGGGGCCGGTCGCTTTCGCCGGCGACGTCCCGCAGGGCGATGCCCCCCTCGAGGACGTCCCGGTCGAGGAGGCTCCCGCCGACGAGCCTCCCGCCGACGAGCCGCCGGCGGAGGAGCCGTCGATCGAGCTGCCGTCCGCGGTGGAGGCGCTCGTCTGCACGCCGGTCGACGGTGGCATGGCGCTCGACTGGGCTGATGCGTACGACGCCGTGACGGTGGACTTCGCCGTGACCGTGACCGAGCCGTCGTCGGGCGTCGAGCCGATCGTCGACGTGGTCTCCACCTCCGAGCACCTCGTCACCGGACTGGTCGCGGGCCGGACCTACTCGGGTGTCGGTCGCGGGACGCGACCTCGACGGCGTCGTGGGACCGGAGCAGGGCTGCGCGGGTGCGGTCCCGCTCCGGCCGGCGAGTGCGCCGGCCGCCGTCAGCGTCACGGCCGCGGCCGCCTCCATCGTCGTCGCCTGGGGCGACGTGGCCGAGACGGGCGGCTCCGCGGTGACCGGATACATCGTCGAGGTGTCGATCGACGGCGTCACCTGGTCTCCCTGGTCAGCTCCGGCGTCATCGCGGCAGGCCACGATCTCAGGCCTCACCAACGGGACGTCGTACCAGGTCCGTGTCCGTGCGGTGACGTCCGCAGGTCCGGGCGCGCCGTCCGAGATCCAGGTCGTCACGCCGTTCACCCGCTCGTCAGCGCCGACCGCCGTGACGGCCGTACCGGGCGACCGTACGATCCGCATCAGCTGGACGGCCCCGAGCGCGACCAGTGGCGGTGCCGACCGCACCGGCTACGTCATCCAGTACGCCACGGGCACGAACGCGTGGACCGAGCGGACGGTGGGGCCGACGACCTCGAGCTACACCATCGGCAACCTGCGCAACGGCGTGACCTATCGGGTCCGGGTGATCGCGGTCAACGCGGCAGGCCGCAGCACGGCCTCGACCCAGATCCAGGCGACCCCGAGGACCGTGCCGTCGGCACCGCGATCGATGTCGGCCAAGCCTGGCAACGCGTCGATCAGACTGACGTGGTCGGCGCCCAGCAGCAGTGGCGGTGCGAGCCGGACCGGGTACCTCGTTCAGTACTCTGCCGGCGGCGGCTCCTGGCACTCGCGGGAGGTCAGCGCGACGACGACCAGCTATGTGCTGCGTGGGCTGACGAACGGCACCAGCTACCGGGTGCGCGTGATCGCTGTCAACGCCGCGGGGCGTGGCACCGCCACGACGAGCGCAACCGTCAAGCCGCGCACGGTGTCCTCGGCGCCTCGCTCCGTCTCCGCCAAGCCCGGCAACCGCACGATCGTCGTGCGGTGGTCGGCGCCCGCCGCGAGCGGGGGCGCTGACCGCACGCGCTACATCGTCCAGTACTCGGCGAACGGCGGCGCGTGGCGCACCGCGTCGAGCAACGTGAGCGCGCGCGCCACCAGCTACACGATCCGCCATCTCGCGAACGGGACCACGTACCGGGTCCGGGTCATCGCCGTCAACGCTGCCGGGAAGAGCCCCGCCTCGTCGACGAAGTCCGCCAAGCCGCGGACGAAGCCATCCGCGCCCCGTGTCCCGTCGGCGACGGCCTCGACCACGTCGGTCACCATCCGGTGGGCGACGCCCAGCAGCAACGGCGGAGCGTCGATCACCTCCTACCGGATCCAGGAGTACTCCTACGGGTCCTGGTACACGGTGCGGACCGTAGGTGGGTCCTCGCGATCGGCGACCGTCTCCGGTCTCGAGGGCGCGACGTCGTACCGCTATCGCGTGGTCGCGGTGAACGCGGCCGGCTCGACCGCGTCGAGCTCGATCAGGTTCACCACGAAGCGGCCGTCGGGCTGCCACCCCGGGTACAGCGGGTGCGTCCCGATCGCGAGCGACGTCGACTGCGCGGGAGGCAGCGGGAACGGACCCGCGTACGTCCAGGGCCCGGTCCGCGTCTACGGCGACGACCCCTACGACCTCGACGGGAACGGCGACGGCTGGGGCTGCGAGTAGCCGAGCACGCTCACGACTGGGCGTAGACCTCGGTGAGGATCCGCTGGGAGGCGAGGGCCGCCGTCGGGTCGATCCAGAACGGGCCGGGCTCGTCCAGGCGCGCGTAGAAGTCGGCGATGAGGGCCTGGTGGGAGGCGCCCCAGTAGGAGCGCTCGCCGCCGAGGGTGGTGTCGGTGACGGTACGGGTGCCCTCGGCGGTCGTGATGCGCAGGTCGCCCCGCAGCGCGAGGGTGCCGTGCTCCAAGACGATGTCGATCGTGACGGGGTCGTTGAGCGCGCCCGTGTTGGTCGCCCACATGGTGCTGTGCACCTCGGGGCCGCCGGGGGAGTGGGTCAGCGCGAACGTGGCGGTGTCCTCCACGTCGACGCCGTCGATCGGGAGCAGCTGGTAGGCGCGGCCCGCGACGTGGGTCACGGGGCCCATGAGCCACTGCACGAGGTCGACGGTGTGGATCGCCTGGTTGATGAGCGCGCCTCCGCCGGAGCGCTCGCGCACCCCCGCCCACCGCTTCGCCGAGTAGTAGGCGGCGGTACGGCTCCACACCACAGTGGCGGTCCCGGAGAGCACGCGGCCGAGCGCGCCCCCGGCGATCATCTCGTGCATCGCCTGCGACGTCGCGTTGTACCGGTTCTGGAAGCACACGCCGACCTTGCCGACGGCACCTTCCGCGGCCTCGGCGATCCGCTCCGCGTCCGGGAGCCGGTGCGCGAGCGGCTTCTCGAGCAGCACGTGCCGACCCGCCTCGATCGCCGCAAGCGCGACCCGCAGGTGCTGGTCGTGCGGCGTGCACACGTGGACGACGTCCGCATCGACGCGGGCGAGCGTGTCGTCCAGATCGGTGAAGCCCCGACCGCCGCGCGGCTCGGCCGCCGCACGCGCCCGCTCGAGGGAGTGGTCGACGACGGCCGCGACCTCGACGCCGATGGCGTCGAGCGCGGCCAGGTGGACGCCGGAGATGTCACCGGCGCCGACGACGACGGCCCTCATCGCTGATTCCTCATCTCGACGACGCGCGCTCAGGCGTACGCGATGCCCTCGGAGTCCAGCAGCTGCGTGAACGCCTCGTGGGCGGTCCGCCACAGCTCAGGACCGGAGAAGCCACCGAACGTCCCCACCGCGGCCAGGTGCGGCTCGAGCGAGAAGAAGCCGTCGAACCCGTCGTCGGCGAGGGCGCGGACCGTCTCGCGGAGCTCGCCGTCGCCGGCGCCCGCGGGGACCACGGTGCCATCGGCGAGCAGCGCGTCCTTGATCTGGATGTACGTGGTGCGCGGCCGCAGCATCGTGTAGCCCTGGCTGTACGGGCGCACCCCGCACTGCACGAAGTTCGCCGGGTCCCAGGCCAGCTGCAGGTGCTCGTTGTCGACGGTGTCGACGATGTCGAGGCAACGAGAGGGGATGTCGCCGTAGATCTCCTTCTCGTTCTCGTGCACCATCGCGACGCCGGCCTCGGCGCCGATCGCGGCGATCGCGTCCATCCGGCGCATCACCTCGTCGCGGTGGTCGGCCGGGTTGTCGCCGGCCGGGATGAAGAAGCTGAACAGGCGGATGAACGGTGCGTCCAGGCGCTGGCTCACCTCGACGGCGCGGCGCATCCGGTCCAGGTGGGGCGCGAACTCGTCGTCGATGCCGATCTTGCCGATCGGCGACCCGATCGAGGAGACCCGGATCGACCGGTCGGCGAGCTGGGAGGCGACGTCGTCGAGCTGGCTGTCGCTGAGGTCGAGGACGTTCACACCCCAGGCACTGCGGAACTCGATGAAGGACAGCCCCAGGTCGGTGACCGTGTCCAGCTGGGTCGTCAGGTCGGGCGAGATTTCGTCAGCGAAACCGCTCAGCGTCCACATGGTGCTCCAGTCAAGGTCGTGACACGCCGCGTGGCAATCGGTTGCCGCGTGTTGTAACGTCGCGCTCCATGGCGGAGCGGCCCACGACGATCTATGACGTCGCACGTGCAGCGGGTGTGGCGCCGTCGACCGTCTCCCGCGCCTTCTCGCGACCGGGTCGTGTCAACGCCGAGACCGCCGAGCACGTCCGACGGGTCGCCGCCGAGCTCGGTTACCGGGCGAACCCGCAGGCCCGGGCGCTGTCGACCCGATCCACGTCGATGATCGCGGTGCTCTTCGCCGACATCGCCAACCCCGTGTTCTCCGAGCTGGTCCGCGGAGCGGAGGAGGCGGCGTCGGAGGCCGGCTACGCGATGGTGCTGGCCGACACCCGCGAGTCGGCCGGGCGCGAGCGCGAGGCGGTCGACAAGATCCTGCCCAGCGTCGACGGCGTCGTGCTCGCCAGCCCTCGCATGTCCGACACCGCGGTGCGTCAGGTCGCGAAGGTCAAGCCTACGGTCGTGCTCAACCGGGTGGTCGGTGGGCTGCCGAGCGTCATCGTCGACACGGTGCGGGGTACCCGCCGCGTGGCCGAGCACCTGGCGGGGCTGGGGCACGAGCGGATCACCTACCTCGCCGGACCGGAAGCGGCCTGGCCCGACGGGTTGCGCTGGCGTGGCCTGCGGGACGCCCGGGAGGAGCTCGGGCTGACGGTCCGGCGGATCGGACCGTTCGCGCCGACGCTCAACGGCGGCGTGCGCGCTGCGTCGGAGTGGGCCGAGCACCGCACCAGCGCCGTCGTCGCCTACAACGACCTCGTCGCCATCGGGTTCATGCGCGGCGTGCAGGCGATGGGGCTCACGGTGCCCGACGACGTCAGCGTCGTCGGCTACGACAACACACCCTCCGCCGAGCTCGTGACGCCGGGCCTGACCACCGTGGCCGCGCCGCAGCGCTCGTTGGGTGCACGAGCGGTCAAGCACGTGCTCGCCTTCGTGGGTGGCGCACGCAGCACGTCCAGCGAGCCGCTCGTGCTGCCGACGAAGCTGGTCGAGCGGGCGAGCACCGCACCGCCGCCGTGACCTGCTGAGCAAGGGCTGGCAATCGTTGTCGTGCCCGTCGGCCTTCGCTCCATCATGTCCACCATGCCTGCACTGGAGCTGCACCCCGATCGGCTGCTGCCCGCCGACAGCGCGACGCGAGCGATCGCGCGCGAGCTGTACGAGGCCGTGGCCGATCTGCCGATCATCAGCCCGCACGGCCACGTGCCACCCAAGTGGCTCAGCGAGGACGTCCCGTTCCGCGACCCCACGTCGCTGCTCATCACGCCCGATCACTACGTCAACCGCATGCTGCACGCCCACGGTGTGCCGCTGAGCGATCTCGGTGTGGGTCAGGGCGAGCTCGACGAGGCCGCCTCCCGGAAGGCGTTCCGCATCCTGTGCGAGCACTGGAGCGCCTACCGCGGCACCCCGGTCCGCTACTGGCTCGTCGACGAGCTGGCCGGCATCTTCGGCGTCACCGAGCGGCCGAGCGCCGCGACGGCCGACACCATCTACGACCGGATCGCCGAGAAGATCGCCACCCCGCAGTTCCGGCCCCGCGCGCTCTTCGAGAGCTTCGGGATCGAGGTGCTCGCGACGACGGACGACCCGTGCGACGACCTCGCGCCGCACGCCGCGCTCGCGGCCGACGAGTCGTTCCACGGCCGTGTGCTGCCGACGTTCCGACCGGACCGCTACACCGATCCGAGCGAGTCGACGTGGAACGACCGGGTCGACCTGCTCGGCCGCACGACCGGCATCGACGTCGGCACGTACGCCGGCTACATCGCCGCCCTGGAGAACCGCCGCGCCTACTTCGTGGCGCACGGGGCGGTCTCGGCCGATCACGGTGTCGTCGACGCGGGCAGCCTCGTGCTCGACGCCACCGAGGCCGCTCGGCTGTTCGACGCCGCCCGCAGCGGCACGATCACGCCGGACGAGGCGACCGCCTTCCGGCGCCACATGCTCGGCGAGATGGCGCGCATGTCGTGCGACGACGGCCTCGTCATGACGATCCACCCCGGTGTGCACCGCAACCATCACCGGCCGACGTTCGAGGCCTACGGAGCCGACGTCGGGTGCGACATCCCGACGACGGTCGAGTACACGTCCTCGCTGGCGCCGCTGCTCAACGCCTACGGGACGCACCCCAACCTGCACCTGGTGCTGTTCACGATCGACGAGACCGTGTACTCGCGGGAGATCGCGCCGCTCGCGGGGTTCTATCCCAGCGTCTTCGTCGGCGTCCCGTGGTGGTTCATCGACGCTCCCGAGGCGATCCGCCGCTTCCGGGCCTCCGTGACCGAGACCGCCGGCTTCTCTCGCACGTCGGGCTTCATCGACGACACGCGGGCGTTCTGCTCGATCCCGGCACGGCACGACATGTCGCGGCGCCTCGACGCCGGGTACCTCGCGGGCCTGGTGCGCGAGCACCAGCTCGAGATCGACGAGGCGCACGAGGCGATCACGGACCTCGTCGCCGGCAACCCCCGGAAGGTGTTCAAGCTGTGAGACTGTCCCGCTCGTCGCCCGGCATGCCCGCGGCGGCACCGGTCCGCATCGTCCACCTCGGCATCGGCAACTTCTACCGTGCGCACGCGGCCTGGTACACCCACCAGGCGCCCGACGCGCAGCAGTGGGGGATCGCGGCGTTCACCGGTCGGCGACCCGACGCCGCCGAGGCGCTCGCTCCCCAGGACGGGCTGTACTCGCTCATCACGAAGGGCGCCGACGGCGACGTCGCCGAGGTGATCTCCTCGGTGGTCGCGGTGCACCGCGCCGACGAGCACGAGGCGTTCCTGGGCTACCTGGCCGACCCGGCGGTCGCGATCGTCACGATGACGGTCACCGAGGCCGGCTACCGGCGCGCGCCCGACGGGACCATCGACCTCGAGGAGCCCTCCGTCGCCGCCGACGTGGCTGCGCTCGCCGCGGACCCTCGAGCGACGGTCTCGACGACCCCGCTCAAGCTCGTTGCCGGGCTGCTCGCCCGCCGTGCGGCCGGGGCCGGTGCGCTCTCGATCGTCTCGTGCGACAACCTTCCCGACAACGGTGCGGCGACCGCCGCGGTCGTGCTCAGCGCGGCGGCCGCCGTCGACGCCGATCTCGTCGGCTGGATCGAGGAGCACGTCGACTTCGTGTCCTCGATGGTGGACCGGATCACCCCGGCGACGACGGACGACGACCGCGCCCTCGTCGCCCGGGAGCTCGGCGTCGAGGACGCCTCTCCGGTGCCGACCGAGCCGTTCTCGGAGTGGGTGATCAGCGGCGCGTTCCCCGCCGGTCGCCCGCGGTGGGAGGACGCCGGTGCGCAGCTCGTGGACGACGTCGAGCCGCACGAGCGGCGCAAGCTCTGGCTCCTCAACGGCTCGCACAGCCTGCTCGCCTACGCGGGGTCGATCCGGGGCCACGAGACGATCGACGCCGCGATCGCCGACCCCGCGTGCCGCGGATGGGTCGAGCAGTGGTGGGCCGAGGCCGAGCGCAACCTCGGGCTGCCGGCGGAGGAGATCGCGGCGTACACCGCGGCGCTGCTCGATCGTTACGCGAACACGCGTGTGCGCCACCTGACCGCGCAGATCGCCTACGACGGCTCGCAGAAGCTGCCGGAGCGGACGGTCCCGGTCGTGCGGGCCGAGCGGGAGGCCGGCCGGATCCCGGTCGGCGGTGCGACCACGCTCGCGGCCTGGGTGCTCCACCTGCGCGGCGAGGGGGCGCCCGTCAAGGACGCCACGGTCGATGCAGCCCTCGCCGCCGCGACGAGCGGCGACCTGCGGGTCGCCGTGCCCGCTGTGCTCGACGTCCTGGGGCTGGGGGAGGACCCGGACCTCACGAGCGCCGTGCTGGAGCAGGCGGCGGCCATCCACGCCTGAGGGAGTCGCGGCCGCCTACGGGAGCAGGATGACCTTGCCGCTGGTTCGGCCGCTCGCGAGGTGCGTGTGCGCACTGGCGGCGTCGGTCAGCGCGAAGGTGCTGTCGACCGGGACGACGAGCTCGCCGTCACCGGCGAGACGGGCCAGCTCGGCGCGCGCCGCGTCACGCAGCTCCGTCCCCGGGTCCGCGCCCGGACCACTTCCGAGGAGCGTGATGCCGTCGGTCGCGCGTCCGAACGCGGCGATGCTCACCACACGCTCGGCGGCCATCAGGGCGAGCGAGGCATCGATCGCCTCGTCGGTGCCGACCAGGTCGAGCGCTGCTCGATAGCCCGACGGCGCGGCCTCGCGGGCGCGGCCGAGGAGCCCCTCGCCGTAGACGATCGGGGTCGCCCCGAGGGAGCGGATGGTGTCGTGGTTGCGCTCGCTGCCCGTCGCCACGACCTCGATACCGCGCAGCCGCGCGAGCTGCAGCACCATCTGGCCCACACCTCCGGCACCACCATGAACGAGCAGCGTGTCACCGGGTGCGGCATCGGCGACGTGCAGCGCGTGCCATGCGGTGGCGCCCGTGAGCATCAACCCGGCGGCCTCCTCGAACCCGATCGAGGAGGGCTTCGGCGTCAACGCGCTCGGCCGGGCCAGCAGGTCGGTCGTGTAGGCGCCCGACGTCCGGAACACGATCACCGCGTCGCCGACGGCGACGTCCTCGACGGCGTCGCCGACCGCGTCGACCACCCCTGCCGCCTCGAAGCCCAGCCGCATCGGCAGCTTGTCGGGGTCCGAGCCCCAGGTGCCGCCGTAGCTCTTGAGGTCGGCCGGGTTGACACCGATCGCCCGGGTGCGCACGCGCACCTGGTCGGCGGCAGGCTCCGGGAGCGCCTCGTCGATCACGGACAGGGACTGCGGGCCGCCGTACGCGGTCGCCACCACGGTGGTCGTCATGCCCGCAGCAACACCGCGCCGCCCGCACGGCATTCCCGGGAGCCGGTGCGGTGGCGGACGGCGGTACGATGAGGCCATGCAGTTCGTGCTGCTCCTTACCTAGCCGCGGCGACACCGCCGCGGCTGCCCCTCGCCCGAGGGGCTTTTTTGTGCCCCGAGACCGGCGCAGGACCGGTCAGCACGATCACCGCATCGACCACCGAGCACGAGGACCCCGATGAGCACCGAGACGACCGAACCGGCCGAGGCGACCTACGACGTCGTCGCCCTCCAGGACAAGTGGCGCCCGGTCTGGGACTCGCTCGACGCGTTCCGTGCGGGGACGGCCGCGCCCGGCGCGGAGAAGAAGTACGCGCTGACGATGTTCCCGTACCCCTCCGGCGACCTGCACATGGGGCACGCCGAGGTGTTCGCCCTGCACGACGTGCTGGCGCGCTACTGGTGGCTGCGCGGCTACGACGTCCTCAACCCGATCGGGTGGGACTCCTTCGGGCTGCCCGCCGAGAACGCCGCGATCAAGCACGGTCTCAACCCCAAGGCCTGGACCTACGCCAACATCGAGACCCAGGCTGCCTCGATCCGGCGCTACGGCATCAGCTTCGACTGGTCCCGCCGGCTGCACACCTCCGACCCGGAGTACTACCGCTGGACGCAGTGGCTGTTCCTCAAGCTCTACGAGCGCGGGCTGGCCTACCGCAAGGCGTCCCCGGTCAACTGGTGCCCGAACGACCAGACGGTGCTGGCCAACGAGCAGGTCGTCAACGGGCTGTGCGAGCGCTGCGGCGCCGTCGTCACCAAGCGTGAGCTGACGCAGTGGTTCTTCAAGGTGACCGACTACGCGCAGCGGCTGCTCGACGACATGGAGCAGCTGAAGGACACCTGGCCCGAGCGGGTGCTCACCATGCAGCGCAACTGGATCGGCCGCTCCGAGGGCGCTCACGTCGACTTCGCGATCGAGGGCCGGGAGGAGCCGGTGACGGTCTTCACGACCCGGCCCGACACCCTGTTCGGAGCGACGTTCTTCGTCGTCGCCGCGGACGCGGCGCTGGCGGACGAGCTGGTCACCGAGGAGCAGCGCCCCGCGTTCGAGGCCTACCTGGAGGAGGTGCGGCGCGCCTCCGACATCGAGCGGCTGGCCTCCGACCGCCCCAAGACCGTGGTGTTCCTGGGCCGCTACGCCGTCAACCCCGTCAACGGCGCCCGGCTGCCGATCTGGGCCGCCGACTACGTGCTCGCCGACTACGGAACCGGCGCCATCATGGCCGTGCCCGGCGGCGACGAGCGCGACTTCGCGTTCGCGCAGGCGCACGACCTACCGGTCGTGC
>JBMDXU010000009.1:0-6609 GCA_048594485.1 Pseudactinotalea sp.
CGCGTTCCAGGTCTCGAACATCTCCCGGCCGTAGATGCCCTGCAGCGTGAGCATGTGCGTGACCACGACACCCCAGTCGATGTCGATCGGTGCGCTCGGCAGCCCGAGCAGCGCGATCCGACCGCCGTGGTTCATGTTCGCGATCACCTCGGGCAGCGCGCTCGGGTGGCCGGACATCTCCAGCGCCACGTCGAACCCCTCCCGGAGCCCGAGGATCTCCTGCGCCTGCTCCAGTCGCGTGGTCGTGACGTCGACGGCGAGATCGACGGCGCCCATCCGCTCGGCCAGTCGCAGCCGCGGCCCGCTGACGTCGGTGATCGCGATGAACCGTGCCCCGGCGTGCCGCGTCACCGCGGCCGCCATCAGCCCGATCGGCCCGGCCCCGGTGATGAGGACGTCCTCGCCGATCACCGGGAACTTCAGGGTCGTGTGGACGGCGTTGCCGAGCGGGTCGAAGATCGCGCCGAGCTCGGGCGTGATCGGTGACGGGTCGCCCTCGTGCGCGTGCACCCACACGTTCTCCTGAGGGATCACGACGACCTCCGCGAACGCGCCGTCGCGGTTGACCCCGACGCCGGAGGTGTGGATGCACATCTGACGACGCCCGGCGCGGCAGTTGCGGCAGATGCCGCAGACCACGTGCCCCTCACCCGAGACGCGGTCGCCCACACGGACGTCGCGCACCTCGTCGCCGACGGCGACGACCTCGCCGTAGAACTCGTGACCCGGGATCACGCGCGGCACGAGCACGCTCGCCGCCCATGCGTCCCAGCCGAGGATGTGCAGGTCGGTGCCGCAGATCCCCGTGGTCAGCACCCGGATCGTCACCTCCGTGGGCCCGGCGACCGGCTCAGGGACGTCGGTGAGCTCGAGACCGGCGTGCGGCCCGGTCTTGATCAGCGCCTTCACCCTCCCGACGCTACCGGCTGCGTCCACCTGGCGAGACAGAGAGCGGTGAGCGAGCTGGGTCAGAAGCCCAGGGAGCGAGCGGCCGCGCGGATCGAGTCGCCGCTCGCACGCAGCCCGGCGGCCTCGGCGTCGGTCATGGGCACGCGCAGCTGTCGCTCGACCCCGGCGGCGCCGACGACGGAGGGCACCGACAGGCAGACGTCCTCGATGCCGAGGTGGCCGTCGGCGAGGGTGGAGACGGGCAGCACACGATGCTCGTCGCGGAGCACGGCCTCGATGATGCGGCCCGCCGACACCCCGATGGCGTAGCTCGTCGCACCCTTGCCGGCGATGATCTCGTAGGCCGATCGGACGACGTCGTGCGCCATCGCGTCCCGCTCGGCCTCGGTGGTGAGGTCGAGCACGGGGACGGCGCCGGCGGTCGCCGTGCTCCAGAGAGGGATCTCGCTGTCGCCGTGCTCGCCGACGATGTACGCGTGCACGTTCTGGACGGCGACCCCGCAGTGGGTGGCGATCAGCCCGCGCAGCCGCGCCGAGTCGAGCACGGTGCCGGAGCCGAACAGCCGCCCCGGAGGCAGCCCGGTGAGCTTCTGGGCGACGTAGGTGATGACGTCGACCGGGTTCGTCACCATGATGACGACGGCGTCCGGCGCCACCTCCACCAGTCGCGGCATCAGGGTTCGCATGAGCGCCGTCGTCGAGGCCGCGAGGTCGAGACGCGACTGCCCGGGCTGCTGCTTGGCGCCCGCGGTGACGGCGATGACGTCGGCGCCCGCGCAGATCTCGATGTCGTCGGACCCCTCGACATGCGCCGCCGGCACGAACTGCAGCCCCTGGCGCAGGTCGAGCTCCTCCGCGCGCACCTTCGCGGTGTCGATGTCGTACAGAGCGACCGAGCGTGCGGCTCCGCGGATCAGGCTGGCGTACGCGAGGGTCGCGCCGACCGCCCCCGCACCGACGATCGCCAGCCTGGTCCCGGTGGAGCTCTGGGTCATGGAGTCCATGCTGTCAGCGGCCCGGGGTCACCGCCAGGTGGTGGCGTGTCGTTCGAAGGCCTCGCCCGTCTGGATCGGCACCACGCAGAACACGAGGCCCCCGGGGTCGGTGAGGATGGCGTAGCCGTCGCGCCGCTCCACCACGGTGGCGCCCAGGCCGACGACGCGATCGACCTCCGCCTCGACGTCGTCGGTCTCGATGTCGAGGTGGATGCGCGGCGCGGTCCCGTCGCCCGTGCGCTGCAACGCGAGCTCGACTCCGCCAGGGAGGTCGTCGAGCGCCGCGTACGGGTCGGCGTCCGACGGCGCCGGCGAACGGTCGCCGCCGCGGGTGGCAGCCCAGAAGGCGGCAGCGTCGTCGAACGACCTGGCGGGGTGGTCGATGAGGACGACGCCGACGCGACTTCGGTGCATGCGGTCACGGTAGGCCCGAATCGCCTTGTCGGCTGGTCGAGCGGCGTCGGACACTCACCTCATGACCTCATGGATCTCGCACACCTCGTTCGACAGTCACGACGCGTACGCGCTCTCGGAGTTCTGGAAGCAGGTGCTCGACTACGTCGACGTCGACGGTGATCCGAACGAGCCGGGCCACGAGGAGTGCATGATCCTGTCGCGCGACGGCTCCCATCACGTCCTGTTCATCGAGGTGCCCGAGGCCAAGAGCGTGAAGAACCGCCTCCACTTCGACCTGCGTCCGACGGATCGGACCCGTGACGAGGAGGTCGAGCGGCTGCTGGGGATCGGGGCTACCGTCGTCGCCGATCTGCGTGGCAACCGCGGCCCGGGGACCGGGTGGGTCACGATGGCCGACCCCGAGGGCAACGAGTTCTGCGTGCTGCGCAGCGACGCCGAGATGGCGTGAGCGCAGACAAGCGTGACGCGGAGATGCCGTGAGCGCAGACCGGCCGTCACCTCGTCGTGATGCCGGAGGCAGCACCGAGAGCCTGAGACGGTTCGTACAGTGAGCGGGTGAGCGAGCTGCACGACCTGACCGCGCGGGCGCTGGCGACCGCGATCCGCCAGGGGGAGACGACACCGTCGGAGGTGCTGGCCCACTCGCTGGAGCGCGCGGAGCGTCTCGGCCCGGAGGTCGGCGCGTTCGTGCGGCTCACTCCCGAGCTCGCGGCGCGGCAGGCCGAGGAGGCCGAGGCGCGGCTGACGGCCGGCGACCCGGCCCCGCTGCTCGGTGTCCCGCTCCCGATCAAGGACCTCACCCAGGTCGCCGGCGTCGAGATGAACGCGGGGAGTGCGGCGCTGCAGGGGTACGTCCCGGACGTCGACGACGGCGTCGTCACCCGCTTGCGCGAGGCCGGCACGCTCATGATCGGCAAGACGACGACCCCGGAGCTGGGTCTGCCCTGCTACACCGAGCCGGACATCGCGGCGCCCGCGCGGACGCCGTGGGACCTCTCGCGATCGGCCGGCGGCTCCTCGGGAGGGGCCGCGGCGGCGGTCGCCGCGGGGATCGTGCCGATCGCGCACGGCAACGACGGCGGCGGGTCGATCCGGATCCCGGCAGCCGCGTGCGGTCTGGTGGGCCTCAAGCCCAGTCGGGGTCGTGTCAGCAACGGCCCCGTCGGCGTCGACGGCGCCGGGCTCGGCGCGACCGGTGTCCTCACGCGGGACGTCCGCGACACGGCGCTCGCGCTCGATGTGCTCGCCGTCGGCTGGCCGGGTGACGACCGGACGTTGCCGACGCCGTCGACCGGGTCGTTCCTGGCGGCGTGCGACGCGCCCGTCGAGCGGCTGCGGATCGGGGTGCTCACCACCCCGATCATCACGCCCGAGGCGCCCGTCCACCCGCAGGCGCTGGCCGCCGTCGAGATCACCGCACGCGAGCTGGCGGACCTCGGTCACGAGGTCGTCGAGACGGGACCTCCGTTCCCGGCCGAGCGCTGGCTGCCGTTCATCGACGTGTGGTCGGTCATGGCGGCGAGCGCGCCGCTGCCGCCCGAGGCCGACCCGTTGCTCGTCCCGCTGACGCGGTGGATGCGCGAGCGAGGGCGTGGCGTCGACGGCGTCACCTACGCCAACGCGATCGCGGCGGGCCAACGGCTCCAGCGCGACGCCGCCCGGGCGTGGGAGGGCATCGACGTCGTGCTCAGCCCGACGCTCGCGCAGGCCCCGCCGAGGATTGGTGAGATGCGCGACGACGCCGACCCCGAGGCCGACTTCTGGGCGCAGTGCGCCTTCACCCCGTGGACCTCGACGTGGAACATCCTCGGCGCTCCCGCGATCTCGCTCCCGCTGCACCACGCGCCTGCCGAGGACGGCGGCCCGGTGCTCCCGTGGGGTGTGATGCTCGGTGCGCGCACCGGCCGGGAAGATCTGCTGCTCGGTCTCGCGGCGGCGCTGGAGTCCCGACTGCCGTGGCCCGCGCGCGCCGGCGTGGACTGATCCGCGCGGTGCTGGCGTCTTCGCGTCCGCGGATCCGTATTCATCGGACGAGGGGAGGCCGCGCGCCACGATCCCGCCACACCGTTTCCCCGATCTCGGCCGTCTTGACGGTCCGAGCGCGCGCAGCCTAGGGTCTCATCGGCGGCAAAGATCAGATGTCTCGTGAATCGATCGACGGCGATCAGTGCGGCATCGTCGTCCGCCCCGAAGCACCGACCGCCCCGAAAGGCCGAACCGCAGATGTCCGACGAGCAGCGCTGGCAGTCCCTCCCGAAGCGTCTTCCCGACTGGTTCCGCGACGCCCCGCTGGGCATCTTCATCCACTGGGGCGCCTACTCGGTGCCGGCCTGGGCGGAGCCGACGGCGGAGCTCGGTGCGATCGACGACGACCTCGGCTGGTTCGCCCGCAACCCTTACGCGGAGTGGTACTTCAACACGATCCGTATCGAGGGCTCGGCGGCGGCGCGGCACCACCAGGAGGTCCACGGCGGCGCGCCCTACGACGACTTCCTCGACCAGTGGGACGCCTCCGCGTTCGACCCAGCCGCCTGGGTGGACCTGTTCCGCCGCGCGGGCGCCGACTACGTGGTCCCGACCACGAAGCACCACGACGGCATCTGCCTGTGGGACGCGCCGGGCACCGGTGACCGCAACACCGTCCGCCGCGGACCGCGACGCGACCTGGTCCAGGAGATCGCCGACGCCACCACCGCCGCGGGCCTGCGGTTCGGCGTCTACTACTCCGGTGGGCTCGACTGGCACGTCCGACCCACGGAACCGCTGGTCACCGGTGAGGACGTCGGGGATGCCAAGCGTCCGCGCGACGAGGAGTACGGCCAGTACTGCTCCGCGCACGTGCGCGACCTCATCGACCGCTACGGCCCGGACGTGTTCTGGAACGACATCGGCTGGCCGGACGAGAACCACCACTTCGGCCCCGGCGGCCTCGGTGAGCTGCTCGAGCACTTCTACGCCGTCCGGCCCGAGGGGCTGATCAACGACAGGTTCTCCGGCGCGCACCACGACTACGTGACGACCGAGTACCAGGCCGGCTCCGTCCCCGACGGCGAGCCCTGGGAGAACTGCCGCGGTGTGGGACTGTCCTTCGGGTACAACCAGGTCGAGGACGAGCGCCAGTACCTCACTGGCGCACAGGTGGTGCGCCACGTCGTCGACGCCGTGTCCCAGGGAGGGCGGGTGCTGCTCAACGTCGGTCCGCGGGCCGACGGCACGCTGCACGAGCTGCAGGTCGCCGCGCTCGAGGGGCTCGGCGCCTTCATGGAGGTGCACAAGCCCGCGTTGTCGGGTGCCCAGGGGCTGGGCGAGCTGAGCTTGGACAGCGTCACGTGGGCGCGTGCGGTGGCCAAGGACGGCGTGGCGCACGTCTTCCTGTCGGGCCCGGCCGGCACGGTCACGATCGCCGCAGCCGATCTCCCGGACGGCTTCGACTGGCCCGAGGATGGTGTCACCGTCGAGCTGGCAGGCGAGGATGATGCCCCGGTGGCGATCTCGGCCGCTGCCCGCTGACCCCGTTGGAGGAGACGACCTCGATGACGATCGACCTGCCCGCACTGGGCTTCGGTGCCGCCCAGCTGGGGAACCTGTACCGCGTGACGACCGACGAGGAGGCGGCCGGCGCCGTCGACACGGCGTGGGAGCTCGGGATCCGGTACTACGACACGGCGCCGCACTACGGCGTCGGCACGAGCGAGCGCCGGCTGGGTGCGCTGCTCGCCGGGCGACCGCGGTCGGAGTTCGTGATCTCGACCAAGGTGGGCCGCCTGCTGGTGCCGGGGCCGGGCACCGGTGACGACATGGCCAACGCGTTCGCCGTGCCCGACGACTGGCAGCGGGTGTGGGACTACTCCGCCGACGGCGTCCGCACCTCGCATCGCGAGTCGCTCGCCCGGCTCGGGTTCGACGCCGTCGACATCCTGCTCGCCCACGACCCCGAGGAGGGCCCGGTCGAGCAGGCTTTCGCCGAGGGGATCCCGGAGCTCGCGCGGATGCGCGACGAGGGACTGGTGCGGGCGGTCGGCGTCGGCAGCAAGAACGCCGACGTGCTCACGCGCGCGGTGCGTACGGGGCTGATCGACGTCGTCATGCTCTCGGGGCGGTACACGCTCCTCGAGCAGGAGGCGAGCCGGGAGCTGCTGGAGGCGTGCGTCGAGCACGGGGTGCGGGTGATCGCCGTCAGCGTGTTCAACTCCGGGCTGCTGTCGCAGCAGGAGGTCCCCTCCGACGCCAACTACGAGTACGACACCGCGCCCGCCGCGATCATCGAGCAGGCCCGCGCGTACGCCGC
>JBMDXU010000090.1:0-3500 GCA_048594485.1 Pseudactinotalea sp.
GTGCCGCAGCGGATCAGCGCGTCCTCCGGCGTGCCTGCGACGTCGCTCGAGGTCGTCTCCACCGGCCTGCTCGGCGCCCGCCGGTGGTGGCTGAGCCGCGCCGATCGCGAGCGCGCGCTCGCCGCGATGGACTCGCTCGGCTTCGCCGACCTCGCCGACCGTCCGTTCGCGGTGCGCTCGGGCGGCCAGGCGCAGCGGGTCGTGATCGCGCGAGCCCTGGTGCGCGAGCCGGATCTGCTGCTGCTGGACGAGCCGCTGGCCGGCGTCGACGTGCTCACCCAGGCCTCGTTCGCGAGCCTGCTCACCACGATGCACGACGAGCGGCGCACGATTGTCATGGTGCTGCACGAGCTCGGCCCGTTCGCCGACCTGATCGACCGGGCGGTGGTGCTGCGCGCGGGCGAGGTCGTCCACGACGGACCGCTCCCCCGCGACCACGCCCACCACGCCGAGCACCAGGGGCACGGACCTCATGGTGCGCACGACCACCTGCACCACGACCACGCGCTCACCGACGAGCCGGCGACCCAGCGGAGCCTGCCGTGAGCGCCGTCCTCGACATGCTGACCGTGCCGTTGTTCCAGCGCGCCCTGCTCGCCGCGCTCGTGGTCGGGGTGAGCGCGCCCGTGGTGGGCACCTTCCTCGTGCAGCGCCGGCTGTCGCTGCTCGGCGACGGCATCGGCCACGTGGCGCTCACGGGCGTCGCGATCGGATGGCTCGTCGGGGTGGCGACCGATGCGGCCCGCGCCGATGCGTTCGCCGTCCCCGGGGCCGTGGTGGCCGCCGTCATCGGGGCGGTCGTCATCGAGATGGTGCGGTCGCGGGGGCGCACGAGCGGCGACCTGGCCCTGGCCCTGCTGTTCTACGGCGGCATCGCGGGCGGCGTCGTCATCATCGGGATCGCCGGGGGCACGAGCGCCAACCTCATGAGCTACCTCTTCGGGTCGCTCGCCTCGGTCGGCACCGCCGACCTGATCGCCACCCTCGTGATGTCCGCCGTCATCCTCGCCGTCGGGCTGGGGCTGCGGACGGCGTTGTTCGCCGTGAGTCAGGACGAGGAGTTCGCCCGCTCCACGGGCCTGCCCGTGACGGCGCTCAACATCGCCGTCGCGGTGGTGGCGGCGCTGACCGTGACCGTCTCGATGCGGGTGGTGGGGCTGCTGCTCGTGAGCGCGTTGATGATCGTCCCGGTCGCAGCGTCGCAGATCGTGGCCCGCTCCTTCCGGCAGACCATGACGATCGCGATGGCGGTCGGCGCCGTCGTGTGCGTGGTGGGGCTGCTGATCACGTTCACCGTGGATCTCGCGCCGGGCGCCGTCATCGTCGTGCTCGCGATCGCCATCTACGCTGGGGTCGCCGCCGTGCACGCGACGACCTCGCGGTTGCGACGAGCGGGCTGAGAGGAGGCGACCGATGCAGCGGATGACACGGCAGCGTGCCGCGCTCAACGACCTGCTGGAGTCGACCGACGACTTCCGGTCGGCGCAGCAGCTGCACGCCATGCTCAAGGAGTCCGGGCAGAGCATCGGCCTCGCCACCGTGTACCGCACGGTGCAGGCGATGGCCTCCTCCGGCGACGTGGACGTGCTCCGCATCTCCGACGGCGAGGCGCTGTTCCGGCGCTGCGACCGCGGCCACCACCACCACCTCGTGTGCCGTGAGTGCGGCAAGGCGGTCGAGGTCGCCGGCGAGGCCGTCGAGCGATGGGCGGCGAAGGTCGCCGAGGAGCACGACTTCGTCGACGTCGAGCACACCGTGGAGATCGTCGGGACCTGCAGCGAGTGCGCGGCGCGCCTCGCGGCCGACGACACCTGAGGACGTCGTGCCCGACTTCCTGGAGGACCTGCCGTTCGGCGTCGTCTTCGCCGCCCTCGCGGTCGGGGCGATGTGCCGCGGACAGATCATGTACTGGCTCGGGCGTGTGGCCACCGAGCAGACCCTCGCGCGGACGCATCCCACCGGCGGGTGGCGGGCGCGCACGCACCGCTGGCTGTCCGCCGGCGGAGCCGACGCCGGGATCGTCGCGATCCGTCGCTGGGGTCTCATCGCGATCCCGTTCAGCTACGTCACCATCGGGCTGCAGTCGATGATCCAGGCGGGCGCCGGGGTGCTGCGCATCGAGTGGTGGAAGTACACCCTCGCCCAGATCCCCGGGGCGCTTGCCTGGGGCGCGATCTACGCGACCTTTGGGTTCTTCACCTGGCGGTTCCTCGGCGAGGCGATCCGCGGCAACCCGCTCGCCGCCGGCGGGCTCGCGCTCCTCACGGCGCTGCTCATCGGCGCGCTCGTGCTGATCCGCCGCCGGTCGGGCGACGTGGCGGAGGCGCTGGAGCAGCTCGCGGACGACGAGTCGACGGACCCCGCTTCGCCGTCATCGGCCTCGGACATGCGCTAGGACGACCCGCCGACGGCGTCGATCGCGCCTCCGTAGCGGCGGTCGCGCCGCGCGAACTCGAGTGCCGCGGCCCACAGGTCGCGACGGTCGACGTCGGGCCACGCCTTGTCCAGGAACACCATCTCGGCGTAGGCCGACTGCCAGATGAGGAAGTTCGACGCGCGCTGCTCGCCGCCGGTGCGCAGGAACAGGTCGACGTCGGGCATGTCGGGCTCGTCGAGGTGCCGGGCGACCGTCCGCTCCGTGATGCGGTCGGGATCGAGCCGACCGGCGGCGACCTCGCGCGCGATGGCGCGGGCGGCGTCGGCGATCTCGGCGCGGCCGCCGTAGTTGACGCACATCGTCAGCGTGCAGACGGTGTTGTCCCGAGTGACACGCTCGGCCTCCTCGAGTTCGGCGATCACCGAGCGCCACAGCCGGGGACGGCGGCCTGCCCAGCGGACACGCACGCCCCAGGCGTGCATCTGGTCGCGCCGCCGGCGAAGGACGTCGCGGTTGAAGCCCATCAGCCAGCGCACCTCGGCGGGCGAGCGTTTCCAGTTCTCGGTCGAGAACGCGTAGGCGCTGACGTGCCCGATGCCCATCTCGATCGCACCGGCCACGACGTCGAGCAGCACCGCCTCCCCCGCCGCGTGCCCCTCGGTGCGGGTGAGACCGCGGGCGTTGGCCCAGCGGCCGTTGCCGTCCATGACCACGGCGACGTGCTGAGGGACGAGCTCACGGGGCAGCGCGGGTGGGGTGGCACCCGAGGGGTGACGCGGGGGCGCGACGGGGTCGGACATCGATCCGCGTTCAGGCCCGCTCGACCAGTCGCAACGAGCGCAGCGTCCGCTCCAGGTGCCACTGCGTGTAGACGGCGACCAGCCCGGACGCCTCCTTGCGGTGCCGGTCGTCGCTGGCGTCGGCCACCGACCACGAGCCGGTGAGCAGGGCGCTGAGCAGCCCGACCGTCTCGGGTGCCGGCGCCACCGACCCCGGCGGGCGGCACGCACCGCAGACCATGCCGCCCAGCGGGGCCGAGAACGCCCGGTGCGGGCCGTCGGCGTCGCAGCGCGCGCACTCGGAGAAGCTCGGCGCCCACCCGGCGATCGCCAGCGCGCGCAGG
>JBMDXU010000091.1:0-8336 GCA_048594485.1 Pseudactinotalea sp.
CATCAGGAGACCGTCACCGAGGCCTCGGCGCCCTCGACGGGCTACATCCCCTCGGCGATCCGCATGGCCTCCTCGATGAGGGTCTCCACGATCTGGCTCTCGGGCACCGTCTTGATGACCTCGCCCTTGACGAAGATCTGGCCCTTGCCGTTGCCCGAGGCCACCCCGAGGTCGGCCTCGCGGGCCTCGCCCGGGCCGTTGACGACGCAACCCATGACGGCGACGCGCAGCGGGACCTCCAGGCCCTCCAGGCCCGCGGTCACCTCGTCGGCGAGGCTGTAGACGTCGACCTGGGCGCGGCCGCAGGAGGGGCAGGACACGATCTCGAGCTTGCGCTCGCGCAGGTTGAGGGACTGCAGGATCTGCAGCCCGACCTTGACCTCCTCCACGGGCGGCGCCGACAGCGAGACCCTGATCGTGTCGCCGATGCCCTGGCTGAGCAGTGCGCCGAAGGCGGTGGCCGACTTGATCGTCCCCTGGAACGCCGGCCCGGCCTCGGTGACACCGAGGTGCAGCGGCCAGTCGCCTCGCTCGGACAGCAGCTCGTAGGCGCGCACCATGATCACCGGGTCGTTGTGCTTGACCGAGATCTTGAAGTCGTGGAAGTCGTGCTCCTCGAACAGCGAGGCCTCCCAGACGGCGGACTCCACGAGCGCCTCCGGCGTCGCCTTGCCGTACTTCTCCAGGAGTCGCCGGTCGAGCGAGCCGGCGTTGACGCCGATCCGCAGCGAGACCCCGGCATCGGCAGCCGCCTTGGCGATCGCGCCGACCTGGTCGTCGAACTTGCGGATGTTGCCGGGGTTGACCCGGACGGCCGCGCAACCGGCGTCGATCGCGGCGAAGACGTACTTCGGCTGGAAGTGGATGTCCGCGATGACCGGGATCTGCGACTTCTTCGCGATGATCGGCAGGGCCTCGGCGTCGTCCGCGGTCGGGCAGGCCACACGCACGATGTCGCAGCCCGACGCCGTCAGCTCGGCGATCTGCTGGAGCGTCGCGTTGATGTCGGTGGTGGGGGTCGTCGTCATCGACTGCACCGAGATGGGCGCGTCACCGCCGACCTCGACGCTTCCCACCTTGATCTTGCGGGTCTTGCGCCGGGGTGCGAGCACCTCGGGCGCCTTCGTGACGGCGGGCATGCCTAGCGCGATGGGAACACTCACGTCTCGCAGTATCTCACCGCGACCTGCACGGATCGGGTCGCACCAGGTTCATCCGTGGTGGCGATCCTCACCCCGTCTGTGCCGATCCCGTGAACCGGACGCTCGCGGCGATCTCGATCAGGAGAGCACCACGGGTTTGACGATGTCGGCGATCGCGAGCAGCACGGCCATACCGGCGAACAGGATCACCACGACATAGGTGACGGGCATCAGCTTGGCCGTGTCCGCGTACCCCGGACGCGGGGCGCCACGCCAGCGGGCGAGCTGACGTCGGGCGCCCACGTAGAGGGCGCCAGCGATGTGACCGCCGTCCAGCGGAGGCAGCGGGATCATGTTGAAGACGAAGAGCGCCATGTTGAGGCTGGCGAGGATCTGCAGGAGCCACAGCGCCTGCACAGCGATGCCGTCGGGAGCGCTCATCTCGGTGGCGTCGCCCGCCAGGCGACCGATGCCGATGATCCCGATCACGCTGGGGTCGCGCTCGGCGTCGGTGAACAACGCGGTCGCGATCGCGTACAGCCGCGCCGGAAGCTGGACGACGACACCGACCGTCGCCGAGAACTGCTCCCAGACGACGCCCGGGACAGCGGCGATCGGCTGGCGCTGCAGCTCCGCCGCCGGGGACAGGCCCACGTAGGGCACCTCGCCGGCGACGGGGTTGCCGGTCTCCGGGTCGAGCACCTGGCGCTCGACCAGCGCCGGTGTCACGGTGAGCGTCAGCTCGGCGCCGTCCCGCTCGACGACCACCGGCACCGGGTCGGTGCCGCCGGTCCGGATCGCCGTCGAGATGTCGTCCCAGTCCTCGACGGCGACGCCGTCCCAGCTCAGGATCGTGTCGTCCGCCTGGAAACCCGCGAGTGCGGCCGGAGAGTCAGCGGCGTCGTCGGCGCACTCCTGATCCGGGGCCGCTGCGAGGCAACCGGTCACGCTGCCGATCGTGCTGCTGGCGACCATCGACCCGATACCGCACATCGCGATGGCGATCAGCACCGCGCTGATGATGAGGTTCGTCACCGGCCCGCCGAACATCACGGCGAGCTTCTTGGGGGTGCTGAGCTGGTAGAACGTGCGGCCGTCGTCCGCGGGACCGACCTCCTCGAGCGAGACCTCGCGCGCGTCCTCGGTCACGGCCTGCGCCCACCCGCGCAGGCCCCGACGGCGCAGCCGTGCCTCGGCCGCGGCGTCCTCACTGACCGGCGTCGGGGCCGGGGGGAACATGCCGATCATCCGGACGAAGCCGCCGAGCGGGATCGCCTTGACGCCGTACTCGGTCTCGCCTCTCGTCGTCGACCAGAGCGTGGGTCCGAACCCGACGAAGTACTGCGGCACCCGGACGCCGAACCGCTTCGCGGGCGCCATGTGTCCGATCTCGTGGATGGCGATCGAGATGAGCAGGCCGATGGCGACCACGAGCACACCGATCCAGAACGTCACGCCGCAGATGGTACGTCGCCGACCTGGCACTCGCCGCCGCGGGACCCGGGCAGGCGTGCCCGGCGGGTCATCGCTCGGCGCGGTAGGTCGCGGTGATCTCGTCGGCGATCGCGAGCAGCTCCGTGCGCACGGACTCGGGCTCGAGGACCAGGACGGCACTCCCCCATCCCGCGAGCTGCTCGGCGATCGACCGGTGGATGTGCGAGGCGACGATCGCCTCGCACTCGCCGATCGCCGTCACCGCGGCAGCGCCGAGCTGGGCCGTGAGGAGGGCGATGACCTCGGGCTCGGCCCGGATCCTCGCTCGGACGGCGGTGCGGGCCGACGCGACGGTCCGCCGGGTCTGCTCCCAGAAGGCGTCGACCTCCGCGGGGTCGGCCGGCACCGACGGGTGGTCGAGGATCTCGACGGCGTCGACCCGGTCGAGCCGGTACGTGCGCGGACCTCGCGCGGTCCCGGCGAGGAGGTACTCGGCGGAGCCCGTGCTCACGACACGCCAGGGGTCGAGCGCGATCGTCCGTACCGATGTCGATCCGCGGGCCCGGTAGCGGATCCGAGCCCGCCGGCGGCGCACGATCGCCGCGTGCAGCGGAGACCGGTCGGGCCGCTCGTCCCACGAGGACGCATCGACCCTGACGGAGGAGGAGGCCGCCTCGGCGAGATCCCGGAACGGCGCGGGCAGAGCGCGGACGAGCTTGGCGAAGGCGGTGCCCGCGGTCGAGTCGGCGGTCGGTGTCACCGCGGCGAACAAGGCGATCACCTCGGGTTCGGTGAGCCCGGTGAGATCGGTGCGTGCGCCACCGACGAGCTGCCAGCCACCCCCGCGCCCCGGCGACGGGTAGACGGGGACACCGGCGGTGGACAGCGCCTTGAGGTCACGACGTGCGGTCGCCACCGACACGTCCAGGTGGTCGGCGAGCCGAGCCGCCGTCACACGCCCGTGACGCTGCAGGTAGAGAGTGGCGGCCACGAGCCGGTCTGCGCGCATGCGAGAAGTGTCTCCACAAACGTGCTCACCTCGTGAGCACTTCAAGCGGAAGTGTGGAGCTCGACCACTCCCCCGACACAGGAGACACCGATGCTTCGTGGACCCGCGACCTACAACCTCTACTCCGCCGACATGCCCGCCGCCGTGGACTGGTACAGCGAGCTCTTCGGCGACAGGCCGTACTTCCGACGCCCCGAGGGGGGCCCGACGGCGTACGCCGAGTGGCGTGTGGGCGACGACCTGACCGAGGTGGGCGTCATCGATGCGGCCTGGGCGCCGTACCCCACGGGCTCGCCGTCCGGCGCCGTGCTGCACTGGGCGGTGGACGACCTCGACGTCGCCTACGCCCGCCTGCTCCAGCTGGGAGCCACAGCGCTGCAGCCGCCGACGCCCCGGGGCGAGGGGTTCGTGACGGCGTCGGTCGTCGACCCGTTCGGCAACGTGCTGGGCATCATGACGAACCCGCACTACGCGGAGGTCCACGCACGCAGATGAGGGGATGTCGGCGGGCGGCGATAGAACGTCCGTATGACCGACACCACCATCGATGCCATCGCCGAACGACTCCTCCGCGAGGCTGCCGAGTCCCTCACGACGCCGTCCCCGGGCGAGTGCCTGCAGTGCTACGTCGCCCGGATGCTCGATGCCTTCGGATGCGATCGCACGCTGCGGTTCGCACGTCGCTTCCGCGACCTGCGCGCCCCGAGGGCCACGGCGCTGGAGGGTCGGCTGGCCGTCGTCGGCGGGTTCTGCGACTGCGAGATCTTCCTCAACGGGTGGTGGCTGGGCGCACGAGACCCGGAGGCTGCGGAGGCCGGAGACCTGCCGGAGTGCGCCGGTGTGCGCGCGGGGTCGTGCCGGCCCTGCCGACACTGGGTGAGGCTCGGCCGGGGCGAGTGGCCGTGAGAAGGGGCCGAGGCGTCAGCCCCGCACCAGCAGCTCACCGGCGCGGCGGCGAGCCCAGGTCTCGACCTCCGCCACCGACGTCAGCGTGAGCTCGTGCGCCGGGACGCCCTCGTGCTCGGACAGCACGCGTGCCACGGTGTCCACGATGTCGAGGAAGCCGATCCGTCCGGAGAGGAACGCGTCCACGCACTCCTCGTTCGCCGCGTTGTAGACCGCGGGGTGGCTGGCCGAGGCCGTGACGGCGGCGCGCGCGAGGTCGAGCGCGGGGAACGTCTGGTCGTCCACGCTCTCGAACGTCCATGACGTCGGTCGATCCCACCGGCACGGCGCCGCGGCACCCGCGATCCGCTCGGGCCATCCCAGACCGAGCGCGATGGGCAGTCGCATGTCCGGTGGCGACGCCTGCGCGATCGTCGACCCGTCGACGAACTCGACCATGGAGTGCACCACCGACTGCGGGTGCACCACGACGGTGATGTCCTCGACCGGCACGTCGAAGAGCAGGTGCGCCTCGATCAGCTCCAGACCCTTGTTGACCAGCGTCGCCGAGTTGGTGGTGACCACGGGTCCCATGGCCCACGTCGGGTGCGCGAGCGCATCGGCGGGAGTGACGCTGGCGAGATCGGCCCGCGTCCGGCCGCGGAACGGGCCGCCCGACGCGGTGAGGATGATGCGGGCGACCTCGCGCGGGCTGCCGGATCGGAGCGCCTGGGCGATCGCGGAGTGCTCGGAGTCGACAGGGACGATCTGGTCCGGGCGCTGCTGCGCCGCCTTGACCAGCGGCCCACCCGCGACGAGCGACTCCTTGTTGGCGAGTGCGAGGCTGGAACCGGCGGCGAGCGCCGCGAGCGTGGGGCCGAGCCCGATCGACCCGGTGATGCCGTTGAGCACGATGTCGGCGCCACGTCCGGCGACCTCGGCGGCCGCGTCGTCACCGATGAGCACCTCGACATCGACGCGCTCCGTCCCCGCTCGTGCGGCCGCGGCGACGATCGCCGTGCGAACCGCCGCCTCCTCGCCTCGTGCGACGGCGACCACCGGCACCCGGTGCCGCACCACCTGGTCCGCGAGCAGCTCCAGCTGGCCGCCTCCGGCCGCGAGCGCGACGACGTCGAGCTGCGCCGTCCCCGCGGCCGCCGCCGCCCCGATGACCTCGAGCGCCTGCGTGCCGATGGAGCCGGTGCTGCCGAGCAGTGCAACCGTCCGACTCACGCGCTCACTCCACGGCGAGCAGGACGTCGACGGCGCGATCGAGGAAGGCGTCGACCGGCCCCTCGGCGTAGGCACGGTCACGCGGCGCCGAGGCGAACGTCGCGGACCTGACCTCGGACGCGGTCAGGTCGGCTCCCGAGTCGAAGTAGTCGACCAGCCGGTCGAGCAGGGCGTCGACGGCGGCACTGTCGTAGCCCCGGCCCCGCTCGGGCGGCGCGAATCGTTCGCCCGCCGGGCGCACCAGCCGGGGGTAGAGCGACGTCGCCCGCTGGGCGACCTCGTCCATCCACGAGTCCTGACCGTTCACCTCGATGTCCTGGGCGCGCAGCCGTTGGACGAAGGCCGCCTCGAGGCGGTCCAGCGCCGCGTCGACGTGCCCCGGGTCGTAGCCGTGACGCACCAGGTCGAAGGCAGCCGCCCGCACGTCGTCCGCCGTCATGGCACCGGCAGCGTCCACACGCTCGGACTCGTACGCGGCCCGCGCCCGCGAGAAGAACTCGTCGACCTGCTCGGGGTCGTACCCGCTCGACCACCGACCGGTGCGGGGGAACGCCTCTGCCATCGCCTCGTCTTCCTTCGCCCGTGACGGCGGGCCGTCGCGTCCGCCGATATCGCTGCCCTGGCAGTATGGCGCACCGTCGTACCGGCGCCGTGCTCTCGCCCAGGGCGCGTCTGCGAATGCTCAGATCGCCACCGCGAGCGCGCCCCTCTCGGACCCAGGGGGCCGGGTCAGTCCTGGATCGCGAGCTGCCCGCAGGCACCGTCGATGTCGCTGCCGCGGGTGTCGCGCACGGTCGTCGGGATGCCGGCGGCGCGGAGCCGGTCGACGAACTCGGCCTCGACGTCGCGTTCGCTCGCGGTCCAGATCGACCCCGGCGTGGGGTTGAGCGGGATCGGGTTGACGTGCACCCAGCCGCGGCCTCGCTTGTTGAGCTCGGCACCGAGCAGGTCGGCTCGCCAGGCGTGGTCGTTCATGTCCTTGATCAGGGCGTACTCGATGCTCACCCGGCGGCCGGTGGCGTCGAAGTAGCGACGCGCGGCGTCCAGTGCCTCACCCACGGTCCACCGCGTGTTGATCGGCACGAGCTCGGTGCGGAGCTCGTCGTCCGGGGCGTGGAGGGAGAGCGCGAGCGTGACCGGGATGCCCTCCTTGGCGAGCTTGTCGATCGCGGGCACCAGGCCGACCGTCGAGACCGTCACGTTCCGTGCGCTCATCCCGAAGCCCGACGGCGCCGGCTCGGTGAGACGGCGGACGGTGCCGATCACCGCCTTGTAGTTGGCGAGCGGCTCCCCCATCCCCATGAAGACGACGTTGGACAGGCGGGACGGGCCGCGGGTGAGCTCGCCGTCCCGGCACGATCGCGCGGCTCTGCGTACCTGCTCGACGATCTCCGCCGTCGACAGGTTGCGGGTCAGGCCCATCTGTCCGGTCGCGCAGAACGGGCAGGCCATGCCGCACCCGGCCTGGCTGGACACGCACAACGTGGCGCGATCGGTGTAGCCCATGAGGACCGACTCGACCTTGACGCCGTCGAACAACGACCAGAGGGTCTTGACGGTGGCGCCGCCGTCGGCCTCCAACCGCTTGACCTCCGTGAGCAGGTCGGGCAGCAGCGTGTCCGCCAACCCCTCGCGCAGCGCGGCAGGAAGATCCGTCATCGCCTCGGGATCGCGAGTGAGGTGGCTGAAGTAGTGCGTCGAGACCTGCTTGGCCCGATATCCCGGATGACCCATCTCGACGAGGACGGCGGCGCGGCCGGCGTCGTCGAGGTCGGCGAGGTGCTGCGGCGGCTTGCCGCGCCGCGGCACCGCAAAGCTCAACGTCGGTGGAGCGGCCGGGGCCGCTGCGTCGTCGGCCGGTCGCACCTGGCGTGCGGTCGTGGATTCCCTGCTCATCGTCCGCTCCCGAGCACGAGGTAGAAGATCGTGAAAGCCACCGGCGCGGCGAACAGAACCGAGTCGACCCGGTCGAGCACACCGCCGTGGCCGGGCAGCAGCGTGCCCATGTCCTTGACGCCGAGGTCGCGCTTGAGGAGCGACTCGGCGAGGTCGCCCAACGTCGCGGCGGTGACACCGGCGACGCCGAGGGCGAGGCCACCCCACCACGGTCCGTCGAGCGCGAGCGTCATCATCAGCACACCGATGCCGGCCGCTGCGACGTAGGAGCCGATGAGCCCTTCCCAGGACTTCTTGGGGCTCACGATGGGCGCGAGCCGGGTCTTGCCGAAGAGCACACCCGCGATGTAACCGCCGGTGTCGCTGGCCACGCAGACGCAGATGAAGGCGAGCACGCGCCACTGGCCGTCGTCGGCGGCGAGCATGAGCGCGATGAATCCGCCCAGGAACGGGAGGTACGCGGTCGCGAACATCGCCGCGACGGCATCGCGCAGCGCTGGCACGCCACCGCCGTCGAGGACACGCCACACGAACGCGCCGCCCGAGGTGAGCACGGCAGCCACCAGCAGCGCCTCCACCCCGGCCGTGTAGGCGGACACCATCATCCCGACCGTGCCGACCAGCAGCGGGAGCAGCGGGAGCTTGATGTCGCGCACGTGCACCGCCCTATCTAGCTCCCTCAGCCCCAGCCTGCAAGCGAGGATCGCGAGGCCCATGAACGCCTCCTTGCTCCAGAA
>JBMDXU010000092.1:0-15214 GCA_048594485.1 Pseudactinotalea sp.
GAGAAGGCCGGCGTGATCACGCTCGCCAAGGCCGACGACGGCTACCTGGTCTCGACCGTCTGACGATCGCGCAGCTCCGTCACCGGCGCCGTCACGAGCGCAGGGCGACCGGTCGATCGACGAGGACGGAGAGCACGAGCATCGTGCGCGTCCGGACGATGCTCGGTCGTCGTCGCAGGTCCTCGATCACCCGCTCCAGGTGGGGGACGTCAGCGACCTGGATGCGGAGGACGGCGTCCGGCTCACCGCTGACCGTGACGGCGCTGACGACCTCTTCGAGCCCGCTGATCGTGGCGAGCACGTCCCGGGGCGTCGTCTTCTCGGCGCAGTACACCTCCACGATCGCCTCGAACCCGAGCCCGAGCTTCGCGGTGTCGAGGACGGCGGCGTAGCCCTGCACGACGCCGATCGCCTCCAGCCGGTCGACACGACGTTTGACCGTCGCGATCGACAGGTCGAGGTCGCGTGCGACGTCGGCGAACGACCGGCGGCCATCCCTGCGCAGGATCGAAAGAATCTTGCGATCGGTGTCGTCCAGACGGGGCTTCGTTGCCATGGATGTCGAGGATATCGACATGATTGTTGCATGTGATCTGGACCACGCGTAGAACGGGGGCATGTTCGAGGAAGCACAGCTCTACGCCCCTGTGACCGACGGCGACGACGGCGTCCAGGTCCATCTCGCCGATGACCACCCCGGCGCGCACGACCCGGACTACCGCCGGCGGCGCAACGAGATCGCCGCCGCCGCGGTGACCTGGCAGCCGGGTCAGCCGCTGCCGACCGTCGACTACACCGACGCCGAGCACGACATCTGGGCGACCGTCAGCCGCGAGCTCCACGCCAAGCACGAGAAGTACGCGATCCGCGCGTTCCGCGAGGGCAAGGAGGCTCTCGCCCTGCCCGAGGACCACGTCCCCCAGCTGCAGGACGTGAGCGACCGGTTGCGCGCGCTCACCGGCTTCACGCTGCACCCGGCTGCGGGCCTCGTGCCGCTCGACGTCTTCTACGGGTCGTTGGCGGACCGTGTGTTCCACTCCACCCAGTACCTGCGCCACGGGTCGACGCCGCTCTACACCCCGGAGCCCGACATCCTGCACGAGATCGTCGGGCACGGGAACCTGCTCGCCTCGCCCGAGGTCGCCGAGGTGAAGCGGCTCGCGGGTGAGGCCGCCCGCCGGTGCGAGACGAAGCAGGGGCTGCAGCTCGTCGCCGACATCTTCTGGTTCACGATCGAGTTCGGCGTCATGTACGAGGACGGCGAGCTGCGCTGCTACGGCGCCGGCCTGCTCTCCTCCTACGGCGAGATCGAGGAGTTCCGAGGGGCCGACGTCCGGCCGCTGGACTTTCATCAGATGGCCACCTTCGACTACGACATCACGCACTACCAGCCCGTGCTGTTCGCGTGCGACGGCATGTCGGAGCTCACCGAGCGCGTCGGCGGTTTCTTCGCCGAGGTGACCGACGAGACAGCCGCACGCGTGGCCGCGGGCGTCGCGGTGGTCTGACCGTCGCGAGGGCTCTCGGGACGAACCCCGGCGCCGCTCGTCCTAGAGTGGCCGGGTGAGCCACGGCGAGGATCGAATCGATACGACCCCGCCACCGGCCGCCGGTGCGATGCTGACGACGGTGCTCGCCGGGCTCAGCATGCTGGGCCCGTTCACGATCGACACGGTCTTCCCCGCCTTCACCTCGATCGGTGAGGAGTTCGGCGCCGGGACGGCGGCGCAGCAGCAGATCACGAGCCTCTACCTGCTCGCGTTCGCCGTCATGAGCGTCTTCCACGGGCCGCTGTCGGACGCGCTCGGCCGCAAGCCCGTCATGATCGCCGGGCTCGTCGGCTACGTCGTGGTCTCGATCGGCTGCGCCCTCGCGCCGAACCTCGCGGTGCTGCTCGTGATGCGCACGTTGCAGGGCACGTTCGCGGGCGCCGCCACCATCGTCTCGCGTGTGGTCGTGCGCGACATGTTCGCCGGTCCGCAGGCCCACCGGATGATGAGCCGGATCATGATGATCTTCAGCCTCGCGCCGGCCGTGGCCCCGGTCGTCGGCGGCTGGTTGCTGGAGCTGGGGGACTGGCGCGTCATCTTCTGGGCGATCGCCGCATACGGCGCGGCGTCCGCCGTCGCCGTTCTCGTCGTGCTCCCCGAGACCCACCCAGCGAGCGCCAGGACGCCGTTGCGAGTGGACGCCGTCGTGCACGCCCTGGTGACCGTCGGACGCCACCGCACCATGATCAGGCTCGCGACCGTCACGGCGCTCGTGATGGGTGGCCAGTTCCTCTACGTCGCCGCGGCACCGATCATCGTCGTCGACCTCCTCGGCAAGGGCGAGCAAGACTTCTGGATGCTGTTCGTGCCCCTCATCGCCGGCCTGATGCTCGGCGCGTGGATCTCGGGCAGGCTCGCCGAACGGGTTCCTCGTGTGCGACTGGTGGACGCCGCTCTGACGGGCTCGGTGATCGCCGGCGCCGCCAACCTCGTCATCGTCGCCATCGCGCCGACGCTCCCGTGGGCGGTCATCGGCCCTGCCCTGCTCGCGTGCGGCATCGCCATCGCCTTCCCGGTCATCCAGCTCGAGATCCTGGACGCGTTCCCGGCGAACCGTGGGGCAGCGGCGTCGCTCGGGACGTTCGGCTCGCTCGGCTTCAACGCGCTGCTCGCCGGCGCCATCGCACCACTGGTCGGCGGCAGCCTCGTGCACGTGGCGCTGACGTCGGTGGTGCTCAGCCTGCTCGGCGCGCTGCTGTGGATCGGTCACCGGCGGACCGCCTGAGGATCCGTCCGCATCGCGGGCGAGCCGTGGGCTCCGCCCACACCCGGGTGTTAGCGTTCACATCATGACGTCACTGCGTGCCGTGGTCGACCTCGACGTCGAGGGACCCCGCATCAACAAGCATCTGTACGGCCACTTCGCCGAGCACCTCGGCCGCTGCATCTACGGCGGCTTCTACGTCGGCGAGGACTCCCCGATCCTGAACGAGGGTGGCATCCGGCTCGACGTCGTCGAGGCTCTTCGGGCGCTCAACATCCCCAACCTGAGGTGGCCGGGAGGGTGCTTCGCCGACGAGTACCACTGGATGGACGGCATCGGTCCGAAGGAGGACCGGCCGCGGATGATCAACACCCACTGGGGCGACGTCGAGGAGAACAACCACTTCGGCACGCACGAGTTCATGGCCCTGTGCGAGATGCTCGGCGCCGACCCGTACGTCAACGGCAACGTCGGCTCGGGCACGGTCAAGGAGATGAGCGACTGGGTCGAGTACCTCACCCGTGACGGCGACTCCCCGATGGTCCGCCTGCGCAAGCAGAACGGCCGCGAGAAGGCCTGGACGGTCCCGTTCTGGGGGATCGGCAACGAGGCATGGGGCTGCGGCGGCAACATGTCCGCCGAGCACTACGCCGAGGAGGTGCGCCGGTACGCCACCTACTGCCGCAACCACGGCGAGAACCAGCTGTACCGCATCGCGGCCGGCGCGTCGGATGCCGACTACCACTGGACCGAGACGCTGATGAAGGCGATCTCGTGCCTCGGCTGCACCAAGGACCCGAGGAACATCTTCCAAGGCCTGACCTTCCACTACTACACGGTGCCGGGACCGTGGGAGCACAAGGGCAGCGCCACGGAGTTCGAGGGCGCCGAGTACTACACGACGATGACGAAGGCGCAGCGCGTCGAGGAGCTGATCAAGGGTCACTCGGCCGTCATGGACGTCTACGACCCGAACAAGCGTGTCGGCCTCATCCTCGACGAATGGGGGACCTGGTTCGACGTCGAGCCCGGCACGAACCCCGGCTTCCTGTACCAGCAGAACACCATGCGCGACGCGCTGGTCGCGAGCCTCCACTTCGACATCTTCCACGCGCACGCGGATCGCCTCGTGATGGCCAACATCGCGCAGACGGTCAACGTGCTGCAGGCGATGATCCTCACCGATCCCGACTCGGGTGCGCTCGTGCTCACGCCGACCTACCACGTGTTCGAGATGAACAAGGGTCACCAGGACGCCGCCTCGCTCGCGGTGCACCTCCTCGGCGACGACCGATCGATCGACGTCGACGGCGCCCCGTTGCGGCGCCTCTCGGCGTCGGCGTCCGTCGACGGCGACGTCGCTCTGGTGTCGCTGTCGAACCTGCACCTGACTGAGCCGACGACCGTCCAGCTCGACCTGCGCGGCCGGTCGGTCGCCGGCGTGTCCGGGCGTCTCCTGGCCGCCGACGACGTGACCGCGCACAACGTGCCGGGTCGCACGGACGCCGTCGCACCACGTGACCTCGACCTGGGCGACGTCGTCGACGGCGTCCTGAGCGTCGAGCTCCCGCCGCACGCGTTCGCGACGGTCAGCCTGCAGCTGGCCTGAGGGCAGAGGTTCCCGGCTCCGGCGGACGTCCACGGTCGTCACGGCTCCTAGGATCGTGACGTCGGCGGCGCGCTCGTCCCCGACCGATCGTGAAGGGGATCTGTGATGGCCGCGACGTTCAACTCGCCTCCCGGTTGGCCGACACCGCCCGACGGCTGGACGCCCCCGCCCGGATGGGAGCCCGATCCGTCGTGGCCGCAGGCTCCGCCGGGATGGCAGTTCTGGACGGACAGCGGCGAGGACAGCTCGGCCGCGCCCGATCCGTCGGCGACGCAGTCGCTCGGCACCACACCCACGCAGGTGCTCGGCCAGTCGCCGTCGGCGTCGCAGTACTCGTACGCGCCGAGCGCGGGGTTGGAGCAGCCGGGCGCCTCGCCGTACGCGACTCCCGGGTTTCAGCAGTCCGGCGGCGGCTACGTGCCGGTCGGTGGCGCGCCGGCCTATCAGGGCCCGGGGAGCTCGCCCCCGCCGCGACGCAACGCGGGTGTGATCGTGGCCGTCGTGGTCGTCGCCGCGCTGGTGCTGGGCGGGATCGCCTGGGGCATCTCGGCCATCGTCTCCGGGGGAGGCGACCCCGACCCGACGGCGACGGACACGTCGACGGGCGCCCCGACGGACGACGCGACGACCGACACGACCGACGAGCCGACGGACGACGGTACGGACGAGCCGACCGACGAACCCACCGACGAGCCCACCGATCAGTCGACGGGCACGAGCGACGCCACCGACCTCACGGGTGACGAGCCGGCGCTGGTCGTCCCGTTCGGCTCGAACGATCCCGTCGCCGAGATCCGTCTGGTCGGTGTCACGCCGAGCTGGCAGCCGGAGACCATGGGGTTCTGCGGGGAGCCCACGCAGGGCCAGTACGTCGCGGTCGAGCTGCAGGTCACCACGCTGGACGCGTTGTCGCAGCAGGACTCGCCGACGTACTCCTTCACGGGGCTGGAGATCGGGGCCGAGCTGAACGGGGCGGCGCTCGAGGCCGACGGCTTCTCGTACACCCTCCTGTGCGTGGAGCAGGCGGACCGGATCCCGTCCGAGATGGGGCCGGGGGAGACGGTGACGGGGCTCGTGGTCCTCGACGTCCCGACGAACGTCACGGCGGTCACCTTCCGCGACCTGTTCAACCTCTCTGGCACCAGCTATCGATGGGTGCTCGCCGACCAGTGAGGCAGGCGTGCAGCGAGACCTCGATGAACGGAGGGAGTAGCCCGATCCGGCGCGGATAGGGCACAATGACGGCTGTACGACCGTGGTCGCGCCGAGCAGCGGCGATCGAGATGCGTTGGGGAAGACGAATCTCGTCGAAGCTGAAAGGAGCGGCGATGCCTGTTGTGGCGTCTGGTGTGAGCACCCGCGGTGTTGTTTTTGTGCACTCAGCCCCTCGTGCGCTGTGCCCGCATGTCGAGTGGGCGGTCGGCTCCGTGCTGGGCACTCGTGTGTCCGTCGACTGGGTCGCGCAGCCGGCTGCGCCCGGGCTGTTCCGCACCGAGCTGTCGTGGACAGGGCCGGTCGGCACCGGAGCCAGCCTCGCGTCAGCGCTGCGCGGCTGGACCCACCTGCGCTACGAGGTCACCGAGGAGTCCTCCCGTGCCGCCGACGGCGGCCGCTGGAGCCACACCCCGGATCTCGGCATCTTCTACGCCCAGACCGACGTGCACGGCAACATCGTCGTGCCCGAGGACCGCGTGCGCGCCGCCATGGAGCACGCCGGCGACCCGGTCCGGTTGCGGCAGGAGATGGACCTCGCCCTCGGGCAGGCCTGGGACGACGAGCTCGAGCCGTTCCGGTACGCGGGCGCGGGTGTTCCCGTCCGGTGGCTGCACCGCGTGGGCTGAGCCTCCTCGCGCCTCACAGGTCTCGGACAGGGTCGCCGTGTCCGAGAACCAGTTGAAAGCTGGCGGTGAGCCGATCAGACCGAGGCGATGATCAGGCTCGCGTTGTGGCCGCCGAAACCGAAGCCGTTGTTGAGCGCCGCGACGTCACCGGAGGGCAGGTCCCGCGGGGTGTCGCGGACGAGGTCGATCGGCAGGTCCGGCTCGGGCTGGGTGACGTTGATCGTCGGCGGCGCCAGCCGGTCGCGCAGCGCAAGCACCGTGAAGACCGTCTCCAGGGCCCCGGCACCGCCGAGGAGGTGGCCGGTCATCGACTTGGTGGCGGAGACCACCGGACCCTCGCCGAGCACCCGTGCGATCACCGCAGCCTCGCCCATGTCGCCGACGGGTGTCGACGTGGCGTGGGCGTTGACGTGCACGATGTCGGACGCCGACAGGTCCGAGGTCTCCAGCGCAGCGCGGACGGCGCGCTCCTGACCCTCCTGCGCGGGAGCGGCGATGTCAGCCGCATCCGAGGTGATCCCGAACCCGGCGACCCGGGCGTAGATGGTGGCACCGCGTGCCAGTGCGTGCGACTCGCGCTCGAGCACCACGATCCCTGCGCCCTCACCCATGACGAACCCGTCGCGGGTGATGTCGTAGGGGCGTGAGGCGCCTTGCGGGTCGTCGTTGCGCGTCGACAGCGCCTGCATGCGGGCGAACGCAGCGAGGGGGAGCGGGTGGATGGCGGCCTCGGTTCCGCCGGCGAGCACCATGTCGGCGCGGCCGGAGCGGATCATCTGCAGGCCGTAGCCGATCGCCTCGGCACCGCTGGCGCACGCCGAGACGGGCGTGTGGGCGCCCGCGCGCGCGCTCACGAGCATCGACACCTGCGCGGACGGCGCGTTCGGCATCAGCATCGGCACCGTGAGGGGGGAGACCCGGCGAGGACCCTTCTCCTTGTAGTTGTCCCACTGCGACAGCAGCGTCCAGACACCGCCGATCCCGGAGGCGACCACGGTGCCGAGACGCACGGGATCGATCTCGGGCGATCCGGCGTCGGCCCAGGCCTGCTTGGCCGCGATGATCGCGTACTGGGCGCTGGGGTCCATCCGGCGCGTCTCGGGAACGCTGAGCACGTCGGCAGCGGGTACGGCGAGCTCACCGGCGAACCGCACCGGTGCGTCGTACTGCTCGACCCAGTCGTGCTCCAGGGTGTTGATCCCCGACCGGCCGGCGAGGGCAGCCTCCCAGGTGCTCGCGACGTCGCCGCCCAGCGGGCTGGTGACGCCGAGTCCGGTGATCACGACCTGATCAGTCCCGACCGCGGCTCCTTCCCGTGGGGGGGAATGGGGCGGCGGGTGCCGCGCGGCCCGCGCAGCACCCGCCGGCTGCTCAGGACTGCGCCTGCGCGATGAAGCTGACGGCGTCGCCGACCGTGCTGAGGTTCTTGACGTCCTCGTCGGGGATGGTGACGCCGAACTTCTCCTCGGCGACGGACACGACGGTCATCATCGTGAGCGAGTCGATGTCGAGATCGTCGGTGAACGACTTGTCGGCCGTGACGGCGTCCGTCGGCAGGCCGGTCTCCTCGTTCACGATCTCGGCCAGGCCGGCGAGGATGTCGGCTTCGCTGTGAGCCATGGTGGCTTCCCTTTCTTGGGGGTTGGTGGTCGGTGGCGGGGTGTTCCCGATCGGGTCCGACCGTTCGCGGGACTCAGTGTTGCGGACGAGCGGGCTCGGTGTGCGACAACGCGCGGACCGAGACGAGGGTCACGGCAGGATGACGACCTGACCGGCGAAGGCCATCCCCGCGCCGAACCCGATCTGCAGGGCGACATCGCCGGATCTCGCCGCGCCCTCCCGCAGGAGTCGTTCGGTCGCGAGCGGGATCGAGGCGGCCGAGGTGTTGCCGGTGTCGGCGATGTCGCGGCCGACGACGACGTCGTCACGGAAGTCCAGGGTCTTGAGCAGCTGGTCGGTGATGCGCATGTTCGCCTGGTGCGGGACGAACACGTCGATGTCGGCCATGGTCAGCCCGGCCGCCTCGACGGTGCGCTGAGCGAGCTTCGGCACGTTCGTGATGACCCACTTGAACACCGTCGGTCCCTGCTGCCGCAGCGTCGGGCTGACCATCTGCGAGACCTCCTCGGCGAGCTCCGGGTGCGCCGGCAGCTCCTCTCCGAGCTCCTCGCGTCGGTAGTCCAGCCACGGGCGGGTCTGATAGATCGCGCCGGCGAGGCTGCCGTCGCTGCCCCAGACCGTGGGGCCGATGCCGGGGGTGTCGGAGCGTCCGACGACGGCGGCGCCGGCGCCGTCACCCAGCAGGAACGAGATCGTGCGATCCGTCGGGTCGATGAAGTCGCTCATCCGCTCGACGCCGACGACGAGCACGTTCCGCGCGGTTCCGGCACGCACGAGCGCATCGGCCTGCGCGATGCCGTAGCAGTACCCGGCGCAGGCGGCGGAGATGTCGTACGCGGCGGCAGGGGTGGCCCCGAGCCGCTCGGTGAGCAGGGTAGCGAGAGCGGGCGTCTGCTCGAAGTGCGTCACCGTCGAGACGAGGACGGCGTCGAGGTCCGACGGCGCGATCCCGGCCTTGCCGAGGGCGTCCTCGGCAGCCGCGGCGGCGAGATCGAGAACGGTCGTCCCGGGGTTTGCCCGGGCTCGCGTGCGGATCCCGGTGCGCTGGGTGATCCACTCGTCGGAGGAGTTGATCGGCCCGACGATGTCGTCGTTCGGGACGAGGTTCTCGCCGCGGGTGCCGCCGACGGCGAGGATGCGCGAGCCGCTGACCGGCTCGGCGAGGCGTAGGGTGGGCATGCTCAGTTCTCCTGGGAGGGGGCGGCGGAGTGACGGGCGACGAGGTCGGCGGCGGCGTCCAGGTCGGCGGGCGTCTTGATCGCGACCGTCTCGACACCGGGGAGGGTGCGGCGGGCCAGGCCCGTGAGTGCTCCCGCAGGCGCGAGTTCGATTGCGGCAGTCACGCCCAACTCGCCGAGCGTGACCTGACACTGCTCCCAGCTGACCTGACGTGCGATCTGGCGCACCATGAGCTTGAGGGCCTCAGTTCCACTCTCGACAACCCCGCCGGTGGAGTTCGTGAGAAGGTGCATGTCCGGGTCGCGAGGGGTGAATGCGACTGCGGCCTGCTCCACCACAGCGACGGCACTACGCATGTACTCGGTGTGAAAAGCGCCCGCGACCGCGAGAGGGATCACGCGTGCCCTCGCGGGTGCGTTCTCCTTGAGGCGGGCGATGCCATCGAGGGCACCCGCTGCGACGATCTGCCCCCCGCCGTTGACGTTCGCCGCGTCCAGCCCCGCGTCGGCGATCGCGACCATCACCTCGGTGGGGTCGCCGCCGACAACGGCGGCCATGCCTGTGGGCGTAGCTGCCGCCGCACTCGCCATCGCACGCCCACGGGCGCCCACGAGCGACAGCGCATCGACCTCAGTCAAAACGCCCGCGACTACGGCGGCGGCGTACTCGCCGACCGAGTGCCCGGCTGTCACGCTCGCCCAGGTGCGCTGGTCGCCGACGCGCGCCGTCAGGGCGCCCAGGCTGATGAGCGAGGCGGCCACGATCAGGGGCTGCGCGACCGAGGTGTCCTTGATCGCCTCGGCGTCCGCGGCGGTGCCGAGATGCCGCAGGTCCACCCCGGAGGCCTCGGCGAGGGTGTCGAGCCGCTCGGGGACGCCGTCGAGCTCGAGCCAGGCGTCGAGCATGCCCGGCGTCTGGGAACCCTGACCGGGGCACAGGATCGCGATCACGCTCACTACTCTCCCTGTCGATCGTCGTCGCCGGGCACGCCGACGCGGACGAACCTCGATGACGCCCTTTGTGGACATCGTACAAACGTGAGGTCTCGCACGGGCGGGCTCCGCCGTCGATCTCGACGATCGATGTGGGTGCCGGTCAGGGGGCGGTGGCCGACTCCAGGCGGCCGGCGGCGAGCGCGATCTGGAGGACGAAGCCCTCACGGGCGTCGGTGGGGTCCCAGCCGGTGATGGTCGCGATGCGGCGAAGCCGGTAGCGCACGGTGTTGGGGTGCACGAACAGCAGCCGTGCCGTGGCCTCGAGCGAGCGGCCCTCGGACAGGTAGGCGCCGAGCGTCTCGAGCAGGTGGCCGCCGACGCCGAGCAAGGGTCCGTAGACCTCGCTGAGCAGGGTGCGCCGCGCGTCCTCGTCGCCGATGAGCATGCGCTCGGGGAGCAGCTCGTCGGCGAGCACCGGGCGTGGCGCCGATGGCCACGCGGTGACCGCCGTCAGGCCCGAGAGGGCGGCGCGGGCCGAGCGTCCGGCGTCGGCGAGCTCGCGCACCTGCGGTCCGATCACCACCGGACCGGGCCCGAACCGGTCGAGCAGGGTGGCGGCCTGCGACCGCAGGTTCCCCTCGCCGCCCAGCACCACCACGAGCCGGTCGCCCTGGATGCCGACGAGGGCGTCGGAGGCGGCACGCCGAGCGGCGCGCCGCAGATCGGCGGCCTTGACGTCGTCGAGATGCTCGTCCACCGACCCGACCATGACGATCGTGTTGCCGCGGCCGGCCCAGCCGAGCGCGGCGACCCGCGATCGCAGGCCCTCGTCGGCCTCGCCCCGCAGCAGCGAGTCCACGACGAGGGCCTCCAGGCGCGCGTCCCAGGCGCCGCGCGACTCGGCGGCGCGGGCGTAGACCTCCGCCGCGGAGAAGGCGACCTCGCGGGAGTACAGGAGCACGGCCTCGCGCAGCGCCGCGCGCTCGGTCGGCTCGGCGAGGGTGTCGGTGTGGTCCTCGACGATCTCGACGACGATCTTGATGAGCTGCAGGGTGTGCTGGAGCGAGATGGAGCGAGCCAGCTCCGGGGGAGCGGCGCGGAAGATCTCGGCGGCGTTCGAGGTGCCGCGGCTGGGGTTCTCGTACCAGGCGATGAAGCTGGCGATGCCCGCCTGCGCCACGAGCCCGATCCACGACCGGTCCTCAGCGGGCAGCGCCCGGTACCAGGCGAGCTCGGCGTCCAGGCGCCCGAGCGCCGCCGCGGTCAGCTGACTGGTGCCGTGCCGCAGCCGACGCACCATGTCGTCGCTGCCCGGTGTCGCCGCCCTCGGGCGGACCTCGGAGGTCACGTCGCCAGCATAGGAGCGCCGTTGTGGACTCTCCACAACCCCCGCCCCCACCCCGAGATTTGTCTGCCTTTCGAGACACGACGATTCGTCAGTCTTCTGAGACACCGAGGCGACGCCACGTTCGGTCTGGCGGAGTCGAACAGACGTTCGATACAGTGGATCATGCCCGTGACCGGTCCCGTGATCCTGCACGCGGATCTGGACGCCTTCTACGCCTCGGTGGAGCAGCTGCTCGACCCTCGACTGCGCGGCAAGCCCGTCGCCGTGGGCGGCAGCGCCCGCGGTGGGGTCGTGCTGGCGGCGTCGTACGAGGCGCGCGCGCACGGCGTCCGAGGCGGGATGCCCGGGTGGCGCGCCGCCTCGCTGTGTCCGGGGCTGCGGTTCGTGGGCGGGCACTTCTCGGAGTACCAGCGGCTCGGCGACCGGGTGATGGAGGTGCTGCGCGATGTCACGCCCGCGGTGGAGCGGATCTCGATCGACGAGGCGTTTCTCGACGTCTCCGGCTCGACGCACCTGTTCGGGACGCCGGCGCAGATCGGTCGACGCATCCGCAGCCGCGTCCGCGACGAGATCGGTCTGCCGATCTCGGTCGGCGCGGCCGGCACGAAGCACCTCGCCAAGGTCGCGTCGCAGGTCGCCAAGCCCGACGGGCTGGTCGTGGTCGAGCCCGGCACGGAGCGGACGTTCCTCGAGCCGCTTCCCGTCGGTCTGATCTGGGGTGTCGGCCCGGTCGCCGAGCAACGGCTCGCCGAGCGCGGGATCACGACGATCGGGCAGCTCGCGGAAACGCCGTCGCGGGCGTTGGAGAACCTGCTCGGGACGGCGGTCGGCGCCAAGCTCAGCGCGCTGTCGCACGACCTGGACCCTCGCCGTGTCAGCGGAGCCGGGCGGGCACGTTCGGTCGGCGCGCAGTCGGCGCTGGGGCGGCGCGAGCCGACGCCCGAGCTCGTCCGCAGCGTGCTGGGGCACCTGGCCGATCGGGTCGCCACCCGGCTGCGCGCCAAGCATCGCGGGGGCCGTACCGTCACCGTGCGGGTGCGGTTCGTGCCGCAGCGTTCGGTGACACGCTCGCTGACCTTCGCCACCCCCGTGTGCGCGACGCTCACGCTCACGGAGATCGCCGAGGAGCTCGCCTGGCAGGCGATCGAGGCACAGCCGGCGGGCACCGAGATCAGCCTGCTGGCGGTGTCGGTCTCGCACCTCGCGTCCGTCGAGGCCACCCAGCTCGAGTTCGATCTCCCGCCTCCCGATCCGCGTCGAGCGGGGTCGAGCGTCGGCGCGGCGCGCTGGGCCGTCGACGAGTCGGTCGACCGCGTCCGAGCACGGTTCGGACGGGACGCCGTCGGCTATCTTCCCGCGGAACGACGGCGTCGTGAGAGCGTCCCCGACGGCTTCCGCGAGCTCGCTGAGCACGACCCCTGACCCCCGAGTCGCCAGTCTTCCGAGACATCCCGGATGTCTCAGAAGGCAGACAGATCGGAGGCGGGGGTCAGGCGTCGCCGCCGGCGGTGCCCGTGGTGCCGGCGTTGACGTCGAGGAGGCGGTACTTCTCGACGGCCTGGCCCGGGACCGAGCCGTCGATCTCGCCGCGCTTGGCGAGCGACTGCAGGGCCTTCGTCACGATCGACTGCGTGTCGATGAGGAAGTGACGACGCACGGCCGGGCGGGTGTCGGAGAACCCGAAGCCGTCAGCGCCGAGGACCGCGTAGTCGCCGGGCACCCAGGCGCGGATCTGGTCCGGCACGAGGTGGTCGTAGTCGGTCACGGCGACGAACGGTCCCGCGGCGTCGGCAAGCCTGCTCGTCACGTACGGCGTGCGCTGCTCGCCACCGGGGTTGATGAACGCCTCGCGCTCAGCGGCCAGGCCGTCGCGACGCAGCTCGGTCCAGCTGGTCACCGACCAGACGTCGGCGATCACGCCCCAGTCGTTCTTCAGCTGCTCCTGCGCGGCGAGCGCCCACGGGACCGCCACACCGGACGCGAGGAGCTGGACCCGGGGACCCTCGCCCTCGCCGTCGCGCAGCTTGTAAATGCCCTTGAGGATGCCCTCGACGTCGACGTTCTCCGGCTCGGCCGGCTGGACCATCGGCTCGTTGTAGACGGTGAGGTAGTAGATGACGTTCGGGTCACGCTCATCGCCTTCCCCGTACATGCGCTGGAGGCCGTCCTTGACGATGTGACGGATCTCGTAGCCGTAGGCCGGGTCGTAGCTGACGACGGCGGTGTTGGTCTCGGCGAGGATCGGCGAGTGGCCGTCGGCGTGCTGCAGACCCTCACCGGTCAGCGTGGTGCGACCGGCGGTGGCGCCGATGAGGAACCCGCGGGTCAGCTGGTCGCCGGCGGCCCAGAACTGGTCGCCCGTGCGCTGGAACCCGAACATCGAGTCGTAGAAGTAGAACGGGACGAGCACCTCGCCGTGCGTGGCGTAGGAGGTGCCGACGGCCTGGAACGCCGCCGCGGAGCCGGCCTCGTTGATGCCGGTGTGCAGCAGCCCGCCCTGCTCGGACTCCTTGTAGGACAGCAGCAGGTCGCGGTCGACCGCGAGGTAGTGCTGGCCCTGCGTGTTGAAGATCTTCGTGCTGGGGAAGATCGCGTCGAGACCGAACGTGCGGGCCTCGTCGGGGATGATCGGCACGATCCGGTTGCCGAACTCCTTGTCGCGCAGCAGGTCCTTGAAGAGCTGCACGAGCGCCATCGTGGTGGCGACCTCCTGCGTGCCCGACCCCTGGGCGAGACGGTCGGAGGCCTTGTCGGCGGGCAGCGTCACCGGGGCGTGCACCTCGCGGCGCTCGGGCACGAAGCCACCGAGGGCCTTGCGGCGGCCCATCATGTACTGGATCTCGGGAGCGTCCGCACCGGGGTGGTAGTACGGCGGCAGGTAGGGGTCGGCTTCCAGCTGCTCGTCGCTGATCGGGATCTCGAGCGAGTCGCGCAGGCCCTTGAGATCGTCCGCCTTGAGCTTCTTCATCTGGTGCGTCGCCATACGACCGGCGAAGGAGGACCCGAGTCCGTAGCCCTTGATCGTGTGGGCGAGGATCACGGTCGGCTGGCCGGTGTGATGGACGGCAGCGTTGTAGGCGGCGAAGAGCTTGCGGTAGTCGTGGCCGCCGCGCTTCATCGCCCAGATCTCGTCGTCGGACATCTTGTCGACGAGCGCCTTCGTGCGCGGGTCGCGCCCGAAGAAGTGCTCCCGGATGAACCCGCCCGACTCCGCGCGATAGGTCTGGAAGTCGCCGTCGGGGGTGTTGTTCATCAGGTTGACCAGGGCGCGGTCCTTGTCCGCCTCGAGCAGCGGGTCCCACTCGCGGCCCCAGATGACCTTGATGACGTTCCAGCCGGCGCCGCGGAAGAAGCCCTCGAGCTCCTGGATGATCTTGCCGTTGCCGCGGACCGGGCCGTCGAGGCGCTGCAGGTTGCAGTTGACGACGAACGTGAGGTTGTCCAGGCCCTGCTGGGCCGCGAGCTGCAGCATGCCGCGCGACTCGGGCTCGTCCATCTCGCCGTCGCCGAGGAACGCCCAGACGCGCTGGTCGGAGGTGTCCTTGATGCCGCGGTAGTCCATGTACCGGTTGACCCACGCCTGGTAGATCGCGCTGGCGGGTCCGAGGCCCATCGAGACCGTCGGGAACTCCCAGAAGTCCGGCATGTTGCGCGGGTGCGGGTACGACGGCAGGCCACGCCCGCCGGACGTCCGCGACAGCTCCTGGCGGAAGCCGTCGAGCCGGTCGGCGGAGATGCGGCCCTCGAGGAACGCGCGCGCGTACATGCCGGGGGAGGCGTGGCCCTGGAAGAAGACCTGGTCGCCGCCGCCGGGGTGGTCCTTGCCGCGGAAGAAGTGGTTGAACCCCACCTCATAGAGCGACGCTGAGCTGGCATACGTTGATATATGCCCACCGACTCCGATACCGGGACGCTGGGCCCGCTGCAC
>JBMDXU010000093.1:0-11028 GCA_048594485.1 Pseudactinotalea sp.
TCGGTCAGCGTGAGCAGGTGCGAGATGAGGATCTCGGGAGCGCTGCACGCGAGCGAGGTCATGTTGTGGTGCTCGGACACCCAGTAGCGCCGGAACCCGGCGGCCTCGATGGCTCTCGCGATGTCGACGGCGCCCGCGATCGAGTCCGCCGGCGTCTCGCCGTACTCGATCCCGACGAAGTCCAGCACGGCGAGCGGAAGCGTCTGTTCGGTCACACCGGTGCCAACCCGGGGCCTCGGTGCTCCATTCCCACGACCGCGGCGCGGCCGCCTGGGCAGACTGGGGCGATGGCCGCCGTCGACGACGATCCCTACCTCGCCCGGCTGCGCGAGATCGCGCTCGCCCTGCCCGGCGCCGAGGAGACGCTCAGCCACGGACGGCCCGCCTTCCGGACCACGAAGGCGTTCGTCAACTACCGCTACGGCCCGAAGGGCGGCGAGCACCGGCCCGATCACACGCTGGTGGTGCTCCCCGACCCCGAGGACGAGGCCGCCCTCCGCGCCGACCCACGATTCTTCGTGCCGGCCTACCTCGGTGCGTCGGGCTGGATCGCCACGGACCTGTCCGACGGCGGCACCCGCGCGCCCGAGGACGTCGACTGGGAGGAGGTCGCCGAGCTCGTGATCTCCTCCTATCGACGGACCGCCCCGGCTCGGCTGATCGCCGGATTGGACGAGGTGGGCCCGGCGTCCGACTGACAGACTGCCGGGCATGGACCTGCTCGACGACGTCCTCGTGCTGGCCTCGACGATCGTCTTCGGCGTCGCGTTCGCCGTGCTGGTGCGCCGTGTGCTCGGCGTCCCGGTCAGCCTGGTGCGCGCCACGATCGCCGCACTCGTGGCCGCCATGATCGCCCGGCCGCTGCTCGACGCCCTGCTCGAGGAGCCCACCGGGACCGACGTGCCCGATGTCGCGATGCTGCTCTACCTGGCGCTGCTCGTCGTGTTCGCCGTGCTCCTCGCGATGCTGCTGCTGGTCGTCGCCGAGATGCTCGTGCCCGATGGCTCCCTCCCCGGGCCGGTCGAGCTGTGGCGCGGCTGGCGCTCCCGCTGGCACCGGGGCCGCCGATACGCCCAGATCGTCGGCATCCTCGCCACCCACGGCCTCAGCCGGTTTCTCCGCGGCACTCGGGCGGCCGGCATCTCGACGGCCTCCGAGCGCCGCGATCTCGCGCGGTCGTTGCGTCGGGCGCTGGAGGACGGCGGAGTCACCTTCGTCAAGCTCGGCCAGCAGCTCTCGACCCGCCGCGACCTGCTGCCGCCCGAGTTCGTCGACGAGCTCTCCTTGCTCCAGGACGGTGCGCCGCCGATCGCGTGGGAGGACGTCGCGGCAACCATCGCGCACGAGTGGGGCCGCCCGGCGGAGGCCGAGCTGGTCACCCTGGCGCACGAACCGCTCGGGTCGGCCTCGATCGCCCAGGTGCACGCCGCGACGCTGCGCGACGGCACCGCCGTCGTCGTCAAGGTCCAGCGTCCCGGGATCGAGGACCAGGTCGACCGGGACCTCGACATCCTGCAGCGGCTGGCCGCCACGCTCGCCGCCCGCACCGCGTGGGCCGACAGGCTCGGCCTGCCTGCGCTCGCCCGAGGATTCGCCGACGCGCTTCGCGAGGAGCTCGACTTCACCACCGAGGCGCGCAGCATGCGGCGCGTGGCGAGCGATCTCGCCCGGACTCCCGGCGTCCGGGTGGCGCAACCGATCGCTGCGCTCTCGACCAGCCGCGTGCTCGTGATGGAACACCTGCCCGGCGTCCCGCTCAACGCCGCCGGGTCCATGCTGGCCGCGCTCGGCCCGCAGCGCCGCCGCGAGATCGCCGACACGCTGCTCGCGGTCGTGCTGCAGCAGGTGCTGCGCAGCGGCGTCTTCCACGTCGACCTGCACCCCGGCAACCTGCTCGTCGAGGACGACGGCACGCTCGGGGTGCTCGATCTCGGCTCCGTCGGTCGTCTGGGCGAGACCGCCCGAGAGTCGCTGGCACGGCTGTTCGCCGCGATCGGCACGGGCAGCTCGCAAGCGGCGACCGACGCGTTGCTCGACGTCGTCGACCGCCCGGACGATGTCGACGAGCGCGCTCTGGAGCAGGCCGTCGGCGACGTCATCCAGCGCTTCTCCTCGGGCGGCCCCGGCGCCGGTGCCGCGGCGTTCAGCGCGCTGTTCCAGCTCGTCGCAGCCCATGGGCTCGGCATCCCGCCCGCCGTCGCCGCGGTGTTCCGCGCCGTCGCGACGCTCGAGGGCACCCTCGGTGTCATCGACCCGGAGTACGACCTCGCCGCCCGCGTGAGCACGATCGGTCGCGACGAGCTGACCGGCGCGACCGAACCGGCCAGGCTGCGCGACGCCGTCGAGCAGGAGCTCCTCACCCTCGTCCCGGTGCTGCGGCGACTGCCCCGCCGTCTGGATCGCCTCGCCGACGCGGCCGAGCACGGCCGCATCTCGGTCGGGGTCCGGCTGCTGGCTGATCGACGCGACCGGGAGCTCCTCACCTCGCTGTGGCACCAGGGGCTGCAGACCGTCCTCGCGGCCACCGCGGGCATCATGGCCGCACTGCTGTTCAGCGTCGGACCCGGTCCCGCCGTCACCGCCGGCATCGGCATCTTCTGGGTGCTCGGCTCGGCGCTGCTGTGCATCGCGACGATCCTCGCCCTGCGCGTCCTGATGACCGTGCTGCGCCGCCGACCCTGAATCACTGAGCGAACGGGGGTGCCCACCCCCTCACCCCGAATGCTCGCCAGCATCAACCATTGACCCACCCACCTGCCCGACCACGGCCCGATCTGCCGACCTACTGTGAATCCCACGGTGCTCGTCCGGGGGCGAGCGCCACGAGGTCGGGGGACCTGTCGAAGCCGGTGACACCGGGGACTGTGAGGGGAAGACGTGGACACGAACACGCAGAGGCTGTCGCCCGACGAGCAGCAGACGTGGATGGCGCTGGCCGGGATGCTCACCCGGCTGCCGGCCGCGCTGGATGCGCAGCTCACCAAGGACGCGGGGATGACGTTCTTCGAGTACATGGTGCTCGCGGTGCTCAACGAGGCCCCGGAGCGCAAGCTCCGCATGAGCGTGCTCGCGGAGCGGACCAACGGTTCGCTGTCACGGCTCTCCCACGTCGTCCGCCGGCTCGAGGCCGCCGGTCTCGTCCGCCGCGAGGGGGCCCCGGAGGACCGTCGCGCCACCAACGCGATCCTCACCGACGAGGGTCGCGACCGCGTCGAGGCCGCCGCGCCGGGTCACGTGGAGTTCGCCCGCACGCTGGTCCTCGACGTCGTCGACGACGAGGACATGGAGGCCGTCGGCCGCGTGGGCGAGCGCATCCTGGACCAGCTCGCGGGTGAGCGCCCCGGCCACGGCCAGGCCTCGAAGCGACGCCGCGCCGACGCCGCCGCCCGCTGAGTCACACCGGTTTCTACCGGTTTCCGGACATTCGACCGTCGTCGCTCCCGCGGTACGTCACCGCGGGACGACGAGACGTCACCAGTCGTGGACGGTGCCGTCGGCCAATCGGTTGAACGGCAGGTAGGCCTGCTCGTACGGATACTTGCCGGCCTCGTCGACATCGAGCTCGACACCGAGACCGGGGTTGTCACCCGGGTGCAGCAACCCGTTCTCGAACGTCATCGACTGCCGGAACACCTCGTTGGTGCGCGACCCGTGCGGCATGTACTCCTGGATGCCGAAGTTGTGGATCGCCAGTCCCACGTGGAGCTGGGCCGCGAACCCCACGGGTGAGATGTCGGTGGGCCCGTGGCAGCCCGACTTGATCTGGTACTGCGCGGCGAAGTCCATGACCTTCTTGAGCGGCGAGATCCCGCCGAAGTGGGTCGACGCCGCCCGCACGTAGTCGATGAGCTGGGCGCTGATGAGCGTCTGGAAGTCCCAGATCGTGTTGAAGATCTCGCCGATCGCCAGCGGCGTCGTCGTGTGCTGACGAACCAGCCGGAGCGCGTCCTGGTTCTCCGCGGGCGTGCAGTCCTCGAGCCAGAACAGGTCGTACGGCTCGAGCGCCTTGCCGAGCTTCGCGGCCTGGATCGGGGTCATTCGGTGGTGCCCGTCGTGCAGCAGCGGCAGGTCGGGCCCGAACTCGTTGCGGACCGCCTCGAACACGGTCGGCAGGTGGTGCAGGTAGGAGCGGGTGTCCCAGTCCTCCTCCGCCGGGTAGGCGCCGCGACGGGCCGGCTCGTGGTCGTACCGCTCCTCACCGCCGTCGATCACCGACTGCGCCGCGATGCCGTAGATCGCCTTGAGACCGGGCACCCCGGTCTGGCAGCGGATCGAGCGGTAGCCGGCCTCGATGTGCTCACGGATGGAGTCGAACAGCTGCGGGGTGTCGACGCCGGAGGCGTGGCCGTACGCCATCAGACCGACGCGACTGGCACCGCCGAGCAGCTGGTAGACCGGCATGTTCGCGGCCTTGCCCTTGATGTCCCACAGCGCCATGTCGACGGCGGCGATGGCCGCCATCGTGACCGGGCCGCGCCGCCAGTAGGCGCTGCGGTAGAGGAACTGCCAGGTGTCCTCGATCCTGCTGGCGTCCTTGCCGAGGAGCAGCGGGACGACATGCTCCTTCAGGTACGTCACCACCGACAGCTCGCGCCCGTTGAGGGTGGCGTCGCCGAGGCCGACATGGCCCTCGTCGGTCTGCAGCCGCAGCGTCACGAAGTTGCGGTTGGGGCTGGTGACGATGACCTCGGCCCGCTCGATGATCACGGCGCGATTCCTCCTGCGCTCCCGGCGTGCCGACGTCGGCCCGCTCGCCGAGAATTCTGCAGCCTTCCGCCGACGAGACCGCACCGATTGCCGCGGCTTGTCGGTCGGCTCGTGCGCTCAGCGGGGCTCGAAGGCCCTCACTCCCGACCCCAGGGAACCTCGACACCGAGCTCGTCGGCCACCCCGATCAGCGCCTGCTCGTGCTCGCGTCCGATCGGGATGCCGTGCTCGCGGTGACGCCGCTCCCGGTCCGCCTCGACGCCGCCGGGCAGGTACGCGCGGTCGAACCCCGGGAGCGGCGTCAGGTCCCGGACGGCGCGGACATAGGCGTCCATCTCGCGGGCGAAGTCGTCGGGGTCGGTGAACAGGCCGACATCCATGACGATCACCATCGCGCCCTGGTTGGCACCGGCGAAGCGCTTGTCCGCGCGCGCCTCGTCGATCGGCACGCCGGCCAGCAGACCGCCCCAGGACTGGCAGATCGCCCCCATCCCGATCGCTCGCAGCACCAGGCCCGGCGCCTGCTGCTCCAGGGCCGCGCGAATCGGCGAGTCGTCGTAGAGATCGTGCAGCGTGCCGAAGTCCAGCACCACCGCGTCCTCGTCCCGGGTGGGCGCCGCGAACGCCATGGGCGAGCCACCGCCGGCGCGGTAGAGCGACTCCCCGGCCGGCAGGTCCAGCTGCACACCCGAGGTGACGAACGCCAGCAGACCGTGCTCGACCGCCTGCCGCGCGTAGATCCCCGCGGCTCCGAAGTGACCGTGGTTGCGCGTCACGACGACGCCCATGCCCTGGCTGCGAGCCTTCTCGACCACCGCCAGCGTCCCATCGTGCGCCGGGAAGTAGCCGAGGCCGCCGTCGCCGTCGACCACCAGGCTGACGGGGCTCTCACGAACGACCCGCGGTCGGGGTGCGGCGTTGAGGCGACCCTCGCGCATGAGACGGGCGTAGGTCGCGATCTGGACCGTGCCGTGGCTGACGACACCACGCAGGTCGTTGTCGGTGAGCATCCCGGCGAGCTGGTCAGCGCGGACGGGTGGCAGCCCGGCGGCTCGCGCGATCTCGGCGACGAACCGCCGCAGGTCCTCGTGGCCGACCCGGAGGTCGGACTCGGCCGGGATGTTCATGGGGGCTCCAGGTCGCGATCGATCGGTCGTGGACCCGCATCGTCACACGTCGGCGGTCACCCGACGACGCAGAACTCGTTGCCCTCGGGGTCGGCGAGGACCACATAGGTGCCCCGGTCCTCGACCACGCGTGCTCCGAGCGCGACCAGTCGGTCCACCTCGGCCGCGACGTCCGTGGCGCGCAGGTCCAGGTGCACGCGGTTCTTGACGACCTTGCTCTCGGGGACGCTCACGAACCAGAGTCGGGGTCCCGTGCCCTCGCCGGTGGGTTGCACGAGCACCGTGGGGTCGTCCTCGACGTCGATCACGCCGATCGTGCGCAGCCGTGCGCGCTCGTCGTCGTCGTACGGAGCGACCTCGTAGTCGTCGAGCGCCTGCGCCCAGAAGCGCGCCAGCGCGGCGGGGTGCGTGCAGTCGGTCACGATGTCCTGCAGGATCGCCATGCGGCAGTGTCCCGCGACGGCGGATCGCTCGCCAGGTGCGCGGCGTCGGGCCGGGTCAGCAGCCAGGGTCGACGGCGTCGTCGGAGCCGGTCCGTACGAGCAGCAGCTCCAGCGCGTCGCGCAGCGGCGCGAGAGCGTCGTCGCCCCCGAGGTGACGTGCCCACTCCTGCTCGATGTCGGCGAACGTCCGCCGGACGAGCTCCTGCGCACGTCGTCCCTTGTCGGTGAGCACGACCAGACGTGCCCGCTGATCGGACGGGTCGGGCTCGGTCGTGATGTAGCCGTTGCGCTCCAGGTGGACGAGCTGCTGGCTGATCGCCTGCTTGGTCACGCCGGCGAGCTCGACCAGGCGGCCGGCACGCAGCGGGCCGTCGCCGAGGTGACGCAGCACGTTCCGCGAGTGCGCGAGCGACAGCGCGCAGAACTCGGAGTCGAGCAGCCTCCGGTCGAAGTCGACGACGTAGGCGGCGACCAGCCTGCGGAGGACGGTCACCAGCGGGAGCGCGGCCACCTCCTGGTCGACGGCGTCGGGCCGTGGACCCGGGGATGTCGTCGTCGGCATCTCACGATGCTAGCCATGTCGTCAAGCGCTTGACAATACGGGCGGGGCCTCGGCATCGTGGTCAAGCACTTGACCGACGCCTCAGCCAAGGGAACCTCCGTGCACGTCCTCGTCCTCGTCGGGAGCGATCGCCCCGACTCCTTCAACTCCCTGCTCGCCGACCACGCCGCGCGCGCGCTCCCGCCGGGATCCGAGGTCGCGCGGTACGACGGGCTCTACGACCTCCCCTTCTACACCGAGAGCGCCGACCTGGACCCGCCGGCACAGGTGCTGGCGCTCCGCGAGGCGATCAGGGGCGCCGACGCGCTCGTCGTCACCACGCCGGAGTTCAACGCCTCGCCACCGGCCGTGCTCAAGAACGCGATCGACTGGGCCTCGCGGCCTCGGGGCGCCGCCGCGCTCGACGGCAAGCCGGTCGCCGTCCTCGGCGCGTCGCCGTCGCTCGGCGGCACGGCGAGCGCACGGGAGCACCTCGTCGCGATCCTCGCGCGCGCAGGCGCCCGTCCGCTCCCGAGCACGGTCGGGATCCCAGCCGCCCACCAGGCGTTTGCCGACGGGACTCTCCACGCCGATCATGTCGACGCCGTCGAGCGGCTCATGCGCGATCTCGAGACCGAGCTGATCCCCGCCTGAGGGTCAGCCCGTCGCGGACTCGTCCCGGAGCCGGGGCTCGCTCTCCAGACCGGGCCGCACACCGACCATCCCGGCGTAGAACGCCCGGATCCGGTCCATGTCCGCGCTGACATCACCGGTGAGGTCCATGTAGCCGCCGATGCCGCACGTCATGCGACGCCGATCGATGAACCCGAACACCAGGGGCAGGTCGGCGTCCCGGGCGATGCGGTAGAAGCCCGACTTCCAGTACTCGACCCTGGAGCGGGTCGCCTCGGGAGTGATGACGAGCAGGTACTTCTCGCCGCTGCGCGACATCTCGACGAGCTGCCGCACCAGTCCGAAGTCGGCGCTGCGGTCGACGGCGATGCCACCCAGCGCACGCATGATCGACCCGAGCGGCTCCCAGAACACCGACTTCTTGGCCAGGAACCGGAACGGCACGTTGTACCGCCAGCTGATCATGACCATCAGCCAGAAGTCCCAGTTCGAGGTGTGCGGGCCGCCGATGATCACGCCACGGGCCGGGACCGGCTCGGCGTGCGGCGTCCACCGGCTGAATCGCCAGTAGAGGTTCGCCAGCCATCGTCGGGTGCGCACGAGGCCTACGTTATTGCCATGCTCGCCGCCTTCAGCATCGCCCCGCTCACCTCCGACGAGACCGGCAGCGTCACCGACGCCGTCGCGCGTGCCGTGAAGGTCGTGCGCGCGAGCGGTCTGCCGAACGAGACCACGTCGATGTTCACGACGATCGAGGGCGAGTGGGACGAGGTGATGGCCGTCGTGCGCGACGCCGTCGACGCCGTCGCGGAGGTCTCGCCGCGGGTGTCGCTCGTGCTCAAGGCCGACATCCGGCCCGGACGTACCGGCCAGCTCACCGCGAAGGTCGAACGCATCGAGGAGGCGCTCGGCGAGGCCTGAGCCCTCCGGAAGGCCCGAACCCTCCTACTGGAACCGGCGCACCACCTGCGGCCACCCGCACGCGACCGCGACCTTGCCTGCCCACATCCGGGCGGTCTCGTCGTCGGGGACGTCGATCGCGGCGAAGCCGCCGAGGAACTCCGCGGACTCGGTGTAGGGGCCGTCGGTGAAGACCAGCTCGCCGCTCGTCGCGTCGGCCGTGACGGCGGCGTCGATGTCCTCGTCGAGCCCGCCGGCGGCGATGAACACTCCGGCGGCCTCCATCTCGTCGCACACCGCCTTGGCGAGCGGGCCACGGCTGGCGAACCACTCGGGCGTGTGGTCGCCGACCCACTGCTGGTGGAAATAGATCATGTACTTGGTCATCGCTCCTCCTTCGGGCGAGCCGCGGCGGCTCCCACCAGCATGACGCGCGAGGACGGTCGAGATCGACAGGTCCGTGCACCAGGATGTCGTCGTGCCGAGAGAGAACGACGCCGCGACCACCGTCACCGTCACGACCCTGTCGCTCACCGGCTCCCTCCCCGGTCCGGAGAGCCCGCTGCCGAGCTTCGCGCCGATGCGCCCGCTGCCGCCGGGCGACGTCGTCGGCGCCGACGACGCGATGGCCGCACGGGTCACCCACGGTCGTCTCACCTCGCCCTGCCGTACGCACGGCACAGCGACTACGCACGGGCGGACGACGCCGTCGAGGTCCCCGCGATCGTCCTGGACAACGGGATCCTCACCGCGACGGTGCTCCCCTCGCTCGGCGGCCGGGTCTGGTCGTTGCGTCACGGCGATCGTGAGCTGCTCTTCGTCAACCCCGTGCTCCGGTTCGCGAACTTCGGTCTGACCGACGGCTGGTTCGCCGGCGGCATCGAGTGGAACCTCGGCTCCACCGGCCACTGGACGCTCTCGAGCCGTCCTCTGCACGCCGCACGCATCACCACCGCCACGGGCGACGGGGTCCGGTTGTGGGAGTGGGAGCGCACACGCGATCTCGTCCTCCAGATCGACCTCGCCCTCGACGGCGACCGGCTGATCGCCTCGACCCGGGTGCTCAACCCCGATCCCGAGCCGAAGCCGCTGTACTACTGGACGAACATCGCCGTCCCGGAGACCAGCGGGACACGCGTCCTCGCCCCCGCCGCGACCGCGTGGCGAACCGACTACTCCGGTCGGCTGGCTCTCGTCGACGTGCCGCACCCCGACGACGACGGCGTCGACATCAGCTATCCGCTGCGCTCGGCGCACGCGGCCGACTACTTCTTCGTGAGCGACCCGCCGGGTCGCTTCGTGGCGGCGGTCGAGCCCGACGGCGCCGGATTCGCGCAGATGTCGACCGACACCCTCGCGGGGCGCAAGCTGTTCCTCTGGGGCTCCGCCGCGGGCGGCGCGAGATGGCAGGAGTGGCTCAGCGGACCCGGTGCCCGCTACGCGGAGATCCAGGCCGGCCGGTGCCGGACGCAGCTCGAGCACGACGTGATCGGCGCCCACGAGCACGTGTCCTGGACCGAGGCCTTCGGTCCGGTCGACCTGGCGCCCGACGACGTCGCCGCACCGTTCGGCCAGGCCGCCCGCAGCGCCGGCCGTGCGGTGCACGACGCCGTGGACCCGGCCGCGCTCGACGCCCGCCACCGCGCGTGGCTCGGCGGGCAGGCCGACGAAGCGACCGCCGAGATCCTCGCTGTCGGCTCGGGATGGGGGGACGTCGAGCTCACGCTGCGCGACGGCGAGGGCGTTCTCCCGCACGCCGCGATCCCGTTCCCGCCCGTCACCCGCGACGTACGCGAGCTCCCGCTGGCCGGCATGCCCGGGGTGTCGGAGCGCTGGCAGCGGTACTACGCCCAGGATCGCTTCGACACCGTGCCGTGGGTGCGGTACGCGCGGGCCGTCGGCGCGCACCTCGTCGGCGATCGCGACCGGGCCGAGCAGGAGTACCGCGCCGCTGTCGACCTCGCCTCGCGCTCCGGGGAGCCGCCCGAGGTCGGCGCCGTGCGCGGGCTGGCGCTGCTGGCCGCGGAGCGCGGCGACGTCGCGGAGGCCACGCGCCGCTACGCCGACGCGGTGGCCGCGTTCGAGACCGAGCGGACCCTCCTCGCCGAGGCGGTCTCCTACCTGCTCTCGGTCGGCGACCACGCGCGCGCACGGGTGCTGCTCGACGAGGCGCCGACGCCGATCGCCGAGCACGGACGCCACCGGCTCCTGCGCGCGCACGCCCTGCTCGCCGGCGGCGACCGCGCGGGCGCGGCGGCGATCCTGCGCGACCTGGAGGTGCCCGATCTCGCCGAGGGCGGGCGCGAGCTCGACGAGCTCTGGTCGCTGGTCCACCCGGGCAGCCCGCTGCCCGCCCGGCTCGACTTCCGCATGAGCGTCGACGGACCCGCGACACCGGATGTCGGTGGCCAGGCGTAGCGTCGACCCCATGGACTATCGCCAGCTCGGCCGCACCGGCCTCCGCGTCTCCCCGCTCTGCCTCGGGACCATGAACTTCGGTCCCCGCACGAGCGAGGCTGACAGCCACACCGTCATGGACGCCGCCCACGACGCCGGCCTCAACTTCTTCGACACCGCGAACGGCTACGGCAGCCACAAGGGCGAGACCGAGGAGATCGTCGGCCGCTGGTTCGCGCAGGGCGGTGGTCGCCGCGAGAAGACGGTCCTCGCGACCAAG
>JBMDXU010000094.1:0-13719 GCA_048594485.1 Pseudactinotalea sp.
GAACCTGTCCGGTCCCGTGATGTGAGCGATGCGCGTGCGCCCCATCCTCACCAGGTGCTCACCGGCGAGCCGTCCGACCGCGACGTCGTCGACGACCACCGAGCAGTCGGCCGGATCGGACGAGGGAGTGAGTGCGTACACGACCGGCGTGCCGGCCTCGACGGCGAGGGGCTGGCGGATGTTCGAGCTGCGGCCGGTGACGATGAAGCCGTCCACGCGGCGCCCCTGGAGGACGTCGATGTAGTGCTTCTCACGGATCGGGTCGTCTCGGCTGTCGCAGAGGAACACCGAGATCCGACCGGCCCCGAGCGCGTCCTCGGCGCCGAGCATCACCGGCACGCTGAAGCGCTCGAAGCTGTCGGTGGTGATCATGCCGACGGTGTAGCTCCGGCGCTCGAAGACGCTGCGTGCGAGCTCGTTGGGGCGGAAGCCGGTCTCCCTGGCCGCGTCGATGATCCGGCGACGGGTGGCCGCGCTGATCTGGCCCGTTCCGTTCAATGCCTTCGACACGGTGCCGGGAGAGACTCCCGCTCGTGCGGCGACGTCGCGGATCGTCGCGCGTCGGTGCCCGTCGCTCATGCCGCCTCCTGTTTCCGGAAACAGCCTAGCGGTTCATCGCGCTGACCAGAGACGGAACCGGTCTGTCGCAGACACCAATGTTAGGAAACAGCGGAAACATGTTGCGCGACCGTTGCCGTCTGTGCCACGCTGCTCGTGGTCGCACATCCGCGCCGTCGTCCACAGTCGCACGACCGTTCCGAGGAGATCCGTGCCCGAGAACTCGAGCGCCGCCGCCCTGGCGTCGCCCCGCACCCTGCAGCCCCATGGGGTCGGCCCCGTCCACCCCCGCGCCGCGACGGCGCTGACCCCGCTGGGCTTCGGTGACGTCCGCCTGACCGGCGGCTTCCTCGCACGGCTCCAGGCCGAGAACGCCCGCACGTCGATCGTGCGAGGTCAGCAGCATCTGGAGCGCCAGCAGGCCTGGGCCAACTTCGCCAACGCCGCCGCCGGCACCGTCGGCGGGACCTACCACGGGCCGGTGTTCGAGGACGGCGAGGCGTTCAAGTGGCTCGAGTCGGCGTCGTGGGAGCACGGCCGGTCGGAGGACGGGCGGATCGCACGGTGGCTCGACGACTACATCGCGCTGGTCGCCTCGGCGCAGGCCGACGACGGCTACCTCGCGACGTTCAACCAGGTGTCCGGGACCCGCGGCCGGTACGAGTGGATCTCCTACGACCACGAGATCTTCAACATGGCCACGATGATCCAGGCCGCGGTCGCGCGGTACCGCTCCTCCGGCGCCCAGGACCTGCTCGACGTCGCACGTCGCGCGGCCGATCATCTCGATGCGACGTTCGGCTTCGACAAGAGGGTCGAGACGTGCGGGCATCCGCTCGTGGAGATGGCGCTCGTCGAGCTCTACCGGGTGACGGGCGAGGACCGGTACCTCGAGCTCGCTTCCTACTTCGTCGAGATGCGCGGTCACGGGACGCTGACGGACCCGACCTGGCAGGGATGGACCTCGGTCTACTTCAGCGACCGCATCCCCGTCCGGGAGACCGTCTACCCCGAAGGCCACGCCGTGCGAGCGGTGTACCTCGCCTCCGGTGCCACCGATGTCGCGATCGAGACCGCTGACGCCGACCTCTTCGAGGCGCTGCGCACGCAGTGGGACCACATGGTCGAGGCGAAGATGTACGTCAACGGCAGCCTCGGGTCCCGCTGGGAGGGCGAGGCGTTCGGTGACCCGTACGAGCTGCCCTCCGACCGCGGTTACGGAGAGACCTGCGCGGCGATCGCCAGCATCCAGTGGAGCTGGCGTCTGCTCCTGGCCACCGGGGACGCCAAGTACGCCGACCTCATCGAGCGGCAGCTGTTCAACGCCGTGCTGTCGGGTGTCACGCTCGACGGCGACCGCTACTTCTACGTCAACACGTTGCAGGTGCGCGAGGGCGCGATCGCCTACGACGACCGGATGGGCGCCGCAGGGCGGCAGGAGTGGTTCGGCTGCTCCTGCTGCCCGACGAACCTCATGCGGACGCTCGCCTCTTGGCACCACTACCTGGCGACCGCGACCGACACGGGCCTCCAGGTGCACCAGTACGGCTCGGCCACGATCGCCGGCCCGGACCTGGAGCTGACGATCACGACGGACTACCCCTGGCACGGCGAGGTCGAGATCGAGGTGACCACCGCGCCGGCCCAGGAACGCCAGATCAGCCTGCGGGTGCCCGCCTGGGCCGAGGGGGCGACGCTCGAGATCGACGGCGTCGAGCGCCCTGCCGCTCACGGCCGGTACGCCGTCGAGAGCCGGGTCTGGCGAGCCGGTGACCGGATGCGGCTCCGGCTGCCGATGGCGCCACGGTTGACCCGAGGACACCACCGGGTCGACGCCGTCCGCGGCAGCGTCGCGATCGAGCGCGGTCCGTTGGTCTACGCGCTCGAGCACCTCGACCAGGCGGAGGGCGTGGTCGTGGACGACCTCGCCCTGGCCGGTGCCGAGCTCGAGACACGGTGGCGCCCCGACCTCTTCGGGGGCATCCCCACCGTGACCGGACCGGGTCGCGACCTCCGTTCGGGCAGGACCGAGCTCGTCGCCATCCCGTACTTCATGTGGGCCAACCGGGAGATCGGGCCCATGAAGGTGTGGATCCCGCTCGTCGAGAGTGTCGGGGCCGGATGGCAGGACGACGCTGCCGCACACGGCGACGCCGCCCCGTGAGGTGAGGGGCACCCGGAGCGGTGGACCGCCGTCGTCGCGGGCGAGGCGGTCGCGATGGTCGTCGCGGTGCTGCTCGTCGGGCGGCCGCGTGTCCTCGTCGCTGGGCTCGCGACGGAGCTGCCGGGTCGGTGGCGCTCGCGGCGGAATCGTGCCAGGCTTGTGTTTCCAGCGTTTACAGCGCAGTAAATCGATCGGCCACCCGGCTGTTGGACCACGTAGGAGAGCGTCTTTCCCATGAGCATTCCCCGCCCTGAGTACCCCCGACCGCAGCTGGTCCGCGATCGGTGGCTCAACCTGAACGGCCCCTGGCAGTTCGAGATCGACCGCGGCGACTCGGGCCGGCAGCGCGGTCTGCTGGACCGTGACCTCGAGCGCGAGATCGTCGTCCCGTTCGCGCCCGAGTCGCGGGCGTCCGGCATCGAGGACGTCGACTTCCTGCACGCCGTCTGGTACCGCCGCGTCGTCACGATCCCGGCCGACTGGGCGGGCTCCGACGTGCTGCTGCACCTCGGCGCCGTCGACCACGACGCGACCGTGTGGGCCAACGGCGTCGAGGTCGCCCGGCACCGTGGCGGCTTCACCCCGTTCACGGCCGACCTGACGGCGGTCGCCACACCGGGTGAGGACGTGACCATCGTCGTGCGGGCGCGGGACGCGGCGAGCGGCCCGCAGGCGCGCGGCAAGCAGTCGGTCGCCTACGCCAACGCCGACTGCCACTACACCCGCACCACCGGCATCTGGCAGACGGTGTGGCTGGAGCCGGTGCCCACCACACGCATCGACCGCATCAGGATCACCCCGCGGTACGCCGACGGCGCCTTCGACGTCGAGGCGACGTTGCGGCGCCAGGTCGAGGGTCTGCGCCTGCAGGTCGAGATCCGTGACGCCGACGGCGTCGTGGCGACCGGCGAGGTCGCCGCGGACGACGAGATGACGCCGTCGACCCGCGTCGTGCTCCCCGAGGATCGCCGTCGGCCGTGGTCGACCAGCGACCCGCACCTGTACGACGTCACGGTCCGCCTGCTGGGCGCCGACGGTGAGATCGACAGCGTGGAGTCGTACGCCGGGCTGCGCAGCGTGAGCGTGCGCGGCCAGCAGATCCTCATCAACGGCGAGCGGGTGTTCCAGCGGCTCGTGCTCGACCAGGGGTACTGGCCCGAGACGCTCATGACCGGCCCGAGCGACGAGGCGCTGCGCGCCGACATCGAGCTGGGCATCGCCGCCGGCTTCAACGGCGCCCGGCTTCACCAGAAGGTCTTCGAGGAGCGCTACCTGTACTGGGCGGACAAGCTCGGCTACCTCGTGTGGGGCGAGTTCGGCGACTGGGGTGCGGGGGTGGCCGGGCCGGTGGACGACCACCAGCACCCGACGGCGTCGTTCGTCACCCAGTGGCTCGAGGCGCTGGAGCGCGACGTCAACCACCCCGCCATCATCGGGTGGTGCCCGCTCAACGAGACGTGGGAGGCGATCGCGGACCGCATCACCCAGCTCGACGACGTCACGCACGCCATGTACCTGGCGACCAAGCTCGCCGACCCGACGCGCCCCGTGCTCGACACCTCCGGCTACAGCCACCGGGTGCGTGGCGCCGACGTCTACGACTCCCACGACTACGAGCAGGTGCCGGAGGCGTTCGCGCGCAACCACGCCGGTCTCGCGCACGGGGAGCCCTGGACGAACGATCACGACGGTCGGACGATCTCGCTCCCGTACGCCGGGCAGCCCTACTTCTGCTCCGAGTACGGCGGAATCTGGTGGAACGCGGCCCGCGCGGCCGAGGCGGCGGGCAACGATCGCAGCGACTCGTGGGGCTACGGCCAGCGCGTCGTCGATCTCGACGAGTGGTACACCCGGTTCCAGGGCCTCACCGACGTCCTCCTCGACGACCCCCGGATGTTCGGCTACTGCTACACGCAGCTGACGGACACGTTCCAGGAGGAGAACGGGATCTACGACTTCGAGCGCAAGCCGAAGTTCGACCTCGACCGCGTCCGGGCGATCCAGACCCGCCCTGCCGCGTACGAGATCACCGGCCCACCGGCCGACTGACAAGCCGAAGCCGGCCGGACCCCCACATGTCCGGAAAGGCAGACACTTCACCAGATCTGTCTGCCTTTCCGGACATTCTCGTTGTGCCTCTCTCTCAAGACATCCGCGGACGTTGGCCCTCCGGGACGTAACGAGTCGGCAACTCCGCAGATGCGGCTGTATCGTGCCTGCTGTGACGCAGTATCGGATCTCGGAGGCCGCACGGCTTCTCGGCGTGAGCGACGACACCGTGCGTCGGTGGGTCGACGGCGACCGGCTGCGGTCGGTCAAGGACGCCGCGGGGAGGTCCGTGGTCGAGGGCGCGGAGCTGGCCGCGCTCGCCCAGGAGATCGCCACCGGGGCTCATGACGACAGCCGGGCGTCCAGCGCCCGCAACCGGTTCGTCGGTCTCGTCACGGCCATCACGTCCGACACCGTGATGGCCCAGGTGGATCTGCAGTGCGGGCCCTTCCGTGTGGTGTCGCTCATGTCCGCCGAGGCCGTACGTGACATGGGACTGGAGGTCGGGTCGACCGCGGTCGCCGTCGTCAAGGCGACCACCGTCATCGTCGAGACCGAGCGGACCCCGTGACACGGCGTCGCCTGCTCGCCCCCGCCGCCGCGCTGCTGGTGATGATCGCTCTGGTGGCCTGCTCCTCCGTCGGCGCCGACCAGGATCCGTCCGACGCCGCGACCGCCGAGCCGGGCGCGAGCACCGACGACCTCAGCGGCACCGTGACCATCTACGCGGCCGCGTCGCTGCAGGCCGCCTTCACCGACGTCATCACCGAGCTCGAGATGCGATACCCCTCGGTGACCGTCGAGCCACCGGTCTACGACGGCAGCTCCACGCTGGTCACCCAGCTCGCCGAGGGTGCCGAGGCCGATGTGTTCGCGTCGGCCGACGAGGCCACCATGGACGACCTCGTCGCGGCGGGCCGCAACGACGCGGAGCCGCAGCTGTTCGCGACCAACACGCTCGTGATCGCGGTCGCCCCCGGCAACCCGCTGGGGATCGAGGACCTGGACGACCTGGATGATCCCGGTGTCGGCTACGCGGCCTGCGCTCCCGAGGTGCCGTGCGGTGCGGCGACGGGGGAGCTGTTCGCTCTCGACGGCGTCGACCTCGACCCGATCAGCCAGGAGCAGAACGTGACGGCGGTGGCCGAGCGGGTCGCGAGCGGCGAGATCGACGCGGGGCTGGTCTACGCCACCGACGTCGCCGCCCGCGCCGGCACGCTGGAGGCCGTGGTCCCGAGCAACGCCGAGGAGGTCGTCAACCGCTACCCGATCGTGACGCTGACCGGTTCCGACGCGGCCGCGGCGTTCGTCGAGCTGGTCCTCTCCGACGACGGGCAGGCGATCCTCGCGGAGCACGGTTTCGGCGCACCGTGAGCCGCAGCGACGAGGGCCGGGTCCCGGCCACCCGGGCGGAGCACCCCGACGGGCTGCCGCTCTGGGCCGTGGTCCCCGCGACGCTTGGGCTGGTGCTCCTCGTGCTGCCGCTCGTCGCGCTGCTGCCGCGCGTCGCATGGTCCCAGCTGCCCACGATCCTCGGCTCGCCCGCCGCGGTCGCGGCACTCTCGTTGTCCGTGCGCACCGCGGCGCTCGCCGTCGTCCTGTGCCTGCTCGTGGGCGTCCCGTTGGCGCTGCTGATCGCCCGGGCGCGGCCACGAGCGGCTGCGGTGCTGCGCGCCCTCGTCACGCTTCCGCTCGTGCTGCCGCCGCTCGTCGGGGGAGTCGCGCTGCTGGCGGTCGTGGGTCGCACAGGACTGCTCGGCCCGACGCTCGACCGGCTCGGATGGTCGATCGCCTTCACCCCGTGGGCCGTGGTGCTGGCGCAGACCTTCGTCGCGATGCCCTTCCTCGTGATCGCCCTCGAGGGCAGCCTGCGCAGCGCCGGCAGCCGCTACGAGGTCGTGGCCGCGACGCTCGGCGCCACCCGGTGGACGGTGCTACGCCGGGTCACGCTGCCGATGGTGGCGCCGAGCCTCCTGGGCGGCACCGTGCTCGCGTTCGCACGCGCCGTCGGGGAGTTCGGCGCGACGGCGATGGTCGCGGGCAACCGCCCCGGCGTCACCCAGACGGTGCCGATGGCGATCTACACCGCGTTCAACGGCGCGGGTGTCGCCCGCGACGCGGCGATCGCGCTCTCGGTGCTCCTCATCGCCGTCGCGCTGGGCGTCCTCCTGCTCGTCCCCGCCGTCCGACGGCGAGACGTCTGGTGAGCGAGCTCGGTCTCGTCGTCGACCTGACGGCGCGTCGTGGCGACTTCACGCTCGAGGTCGCCCTCGAGGTGGGCCCTGGCGAGTCGCTGGCGGTGCTCGGCCCGAACGGGTCGGGGAAGTCGACCCTGCTCGACGCCATCGCCGGCGTCGTCCAGCCGTCGCGGGGCCGGGTCACGTGGCGCGGCCGGGACCTGTCGACGGCGACCGGTCGGCCCGTCCGTATCAGCTCGCGGCGGATCGGGCTGCTCCGGCAGGACCCGCTGCTCTTCCCCCATCTGACGGTGGCCGAGAACGTCGCCTTCGGACGCCGCGCGCAGCGTCTGACCGACCCCCGTGGGCACGCCGCGACCTGGATGGACCGCCTGCAGATCGCCGGTCTCGCCGACCGTCGCCCTCGCCAGCTGTCCGGCGGTCAGGCGGCGCGCGTCGCCATCGCCCGCGCCCTCGCCGCGGAGCCGGAGGTGCTGCTCCTCGACGAACCGCTCGCTGCGCTCGACGCCGCGGCTGCGCCCGAGCTGCGTGCGCTGCTGGCCGAGGTGCTGCGCGCGGCCGGCACCACGGCGGTGCTCGTCTCCCACGACGTGCTCGATGCCGCGCTGCTGGCCGACCGCATCGCGGTGCTGCACGACGGCGCGATCGTCGAGCAGGGTGAGCGCGCCGAGGTCTTGGAGGCGCCGCGAACGGCGTTCACGGCGGCCTTCGTCGGTGTCAACCTCGCGCCCGTCGGCTACGCGGCGCTGCAGGCGGCGCACCCGACGACCGGGGCGACGCAGCTGCGGTTCCGGCCGGCCGCCGTCGTCGTCCGCCGTGAGCGCGACGACGCGGCGAACGCCTGGGAGGCGACGGTGCGGTGGCTCGAGCCGGCGACCGGAGGTGTCCGGGTGCGGCTGACGAGCCCTGCTCATCCCGACGCCCCCGATGTGCTCGCCGATCTCGACCCGGCCACGGTCGACGGCGACTGGTTGCGTCCCGGCGCGACGGTCTGGGCGCACGTGCCCCCGTCGGCGATCACGGCGATCTAGCGCACGGCGCCGAGGCGTCCCGACGACCGCGGTCGCCGAGCTCTCGATCAGCGGGCGGTGGGGTTCTCCGTCGGGCCGGACACCGGCAGTCGGACGACGATCGTCGCGCCGCCGCCGGGCGTCGGCTCGTGCCGCACCGAGCCACCGTGCGCGGCGACGATCGTCGCGACGATCGCCAGCCCGAGACCCGAGCCGCCGGACGCACGGGTGCGCGAGGAGTCGGGTCGGTAGAAGCGCTCGAAGACGCGTGCCGAGTCCTCGGGCGCGATGCCGGGCCCGTGGTCGCGGACCTCGAGCACCGCCCAGCTCTGCGCGGTGTCGCCCTCGGCCATCTCGGTACGGACGGCGACCTCGACGGCGGTGCCGGGCGGGGTGTGCTGGACGGCGTTGCCGATGAGGTTCGTGACGACCTGACGGATGCGGTCGCCGTCGGCACGGACGCGGACGGGACCGTCGGCGATCAGCCTCGACTCCCGGGTCGGGTCGAGGGCGCCGAGGTCCGCCACACCGTCAGCCGCGACGGCGGCCAGATCGATGTCCGCCAGCCGCAGCCCACGGCCCTCGTCGAGACGCGCCAGCGCCAGCAGGTCGTTGACGAGCCCGCCCATCCGGGCTGCCTCGCTCTCGATCCGGCCCATCGTGGCGGGCACGTCCTCCTCGGGGACCGCACCCATCCGGTACAGCTCGCCGTACCCGCGGATCGACGCCAGCGGGGTGCGCAGCTCGTGCGAGGCGTCCGAGACGAACCGGCGCATCCGCGCCTCCGAGGCCTTGCGCTCGGCGAAGCTCTCCTCCAGCTCGGCCACCATCGTGTTGAACGACAGCCCGAGCCGGCCGACCTCGGTGGTCGGCGGCTGCACCGGTGCGCGTTCGGTGAGGTCGCCCGCCGCGACAGCGCCGGCCGCCTTCTCGATGTCGCGCAACGGACGCAGCGATCGTTGAACCGCGTAGTAGCCGGCCAGCGCAGCGATGGCCGTAACGGCGAGACCGACGACCGACATGATCCGGACCATGGCGCCGGTCGTCTTGTCGACCGAGGTCAGAGGCAGTGCGAGCAGGACCGACCCCGGCTCGGAGGTTCCGTCGGTGTAGGTGATGACCCCGGTCCTGCCGAGGACGCGCCACATCGGTCCACCCGACTCCTCAGAGGCCACCGTGAACGGTTCACCGCTCAGGGCGTCGACCTCGTCCTGGGTGAGCGCTGGCAGGTCGGGGACGTCGCCGTCCGTGGTGGTGGCGTCCATGTCGTCGATGGTGGCGCCCGAGGCGTCGAGGTAGCGCAGGTGGTAGTCCGATGGGCCGGCCCCGCCCGAGTCGCCGAAGTCGTGCGGCGCGCGCCCCGGCTCCATGAGCTCGATCGCCGCGGTCCTCAGCTGCTGATCGACCTGCACGACCAGAGACCCGCGCACGAGTGCCAGTACCCCGAGCGAGGTCGCCACCAGTGCGAGCAGGACGAGAGCCGCGGTGATGATCGACAGCCGCCACCGCAGCGGCAGGTCCCGGAGCCTGCGCATCGAGGGTGCGCGGCGGGCACGGTCTGGCGCGGGCGTCGGGGTCACTGCGGGGCGCGGAGCACGTACCCGACGCCACGCTTGGTGTGGATGAGCGGCTCTCCCTCGAACGGGGCGTCGACCTTGCGGCGCAGGTAGGAGATGTACGACTCGACGATGGCGCCGTCGCCACCCCAGTTGTACGCCCACACGTGATCGAGGATCTGCGACTTGCTCAGCACCCGTCCGGCGTTGAGCATGAGGTAGCGCAGCAGCGTGAACTCGGTGGGGGACAGCTCGATCTCGACACCCGCGCGGCGCACCTCGTGGGCGTCCTCGTCCATCTCGAGGTCGGCCACGCGCAGCAGCGAGTCGTCGGCGATCGCCTGGGTGGCCCGTGCCCGCCGGAGCACGGCGCGGATACGGGCGACGACCTCGTCGAGGCTGAACGGCTTGGTGACGTAGTCGTCGCCGCCGACGGTGAGCCCGGCGATCTTGTCGCTGGTGTCGTCGCGCGCGGTGAGGAAGACGACGGGCATGTGCCTGCCCTGCTCCCGCAGCCGCCGCGTCACCGTGAACCCGTCGAGGTCGGGGAGCATGACGTCGAGCACCACGAGATCCGGGGTGCCGTCGAGCGCCTTCCGGACCGCCTGCTGGCCGTCGGCCGCGGTGTCGACCTCGAAGCCGGCGAACCGCAGGCTCGCGGCGAGGAGCTCGCGGATGTTCGGCTCGTCGTCGACGACGAGCAGGCGTGCCTCGGCAGCCTCGGTGGTGGGTGCGCTCATGGGGATCAGTGTGCTCCCGAGCGCTGGGAGTTTCCTGAGAGCAGCCTGGGGAGTACGCGGGAAGTTCTCGGCCGGCTCAGAGGTAGCGCGTCGGGTCGAACTGCTCGAGCGGGATGATCCGGACGCGCGGCAGTGCTGTGTTGAACGCCGCGACGTCGTCCTCGAGATCGAAGATCTCCAACCCCGACGACGTCAGCTCGCTCATGCGGGCGTTGACGAACTCCCGGAAGCCCAGCAGCCCGACGCGGCGTTCGCCGTCGAGCAGTGCCTCGAGCTGGGGGATGAAGTCGCCGTCGTGCGACGCCAGCAGGACATCGCCCGGGCGGTCGCGCAGCGCGTCGAGCGTGCGCTGGATACCGATGTCGACGACCTTCTCGCCGCCCGTGCCCGCCAGCGGGATCGGGTGGTAGCTCATGGCGAGCAGCGCCTGCACGAAGCTCATCGGCATCTGCCCGGCGCTGGCGTTGAGGAAGAACAGTCCGCGGACCGGCTGCCCCCAGGTGCGGGACGCGAACTCGCTGATGCGGTCCCAGCGCGGTCGCTCCTCGGGGTTCGGCCGGTGCCCCAGCACGCTGAGCCCCAGCGTCGCGTCGATGTTCTCGCCGTCGACGAGGAGATACGTCTGCCGCGGGGCGCCGCCGTCCGTCATGGCGCCACCCTACGGCTCGGCGTCAGCCGATCGCCGCCGATAGTGCGGGCAATGATCGGGGTGAGCGCCGTTCACGCCGATCCTTCTCGCCCCGACTGACGGCGACGGCCCGGTCCCCGTGCGGGGACCGGGCCGTGGCGCGTCAGGTCACTGCTGCGGCTGGCCGTACTGCTGCGTGGGGGCGTCCTCGATCTCCGGGGCGACCGGCGCATCCTCGATCGCGGGCTGGTTGCCACGCTTGAGCGCCTCGAAGCGGGCGTCCACCTCGAGCGCGTCGCCGGTGGCGTCGAGCTCGGCGAACTGGGCGTCGAGGGAGGAGGCGTTGAGCTCGGCCTGACCCGCGACCTGGGCCTCCTGACGGCGGACCTGGTCCTCGAAGCGGGACAGCTCGCTTGTCGGGTCGAGCACGTTGATCGAGCCGACGGCCTCCTGCACCTTGGCCTGCGCCTCGGCGGACTTGGCGCGAGCGACGAGCTGGTCGCGCTTGGTCTTGAGCTCGTCGAGCTTGCTCTTCATGACCGCCAGCCCGCTCTTGAGCTTCTCGGCGACCTCGTTCTGCGCCTGCAGGATCGGGGCGGTCTGCTTGACCTCGTTCTCGAAGCCGATCTGCTTCTGGAGGGCCACCTTGGCGAGGTTGTCGTAGCGGTCGGCGGCGGCGGTGTCGCCCTGGCCGCGGGCCTGGTCGGCGCGCTGGGAGGCGGCGAGCGCCTTGGCCCCCCACTCCGTGACGGCTGCGACGTCCTCGTTGTAGTCCTGCTCCGCCAGCCGCAGGTTGCCGATCGTCTGGGCGATCGCCTGCTCGGCCTCGGCGATGTTGTTCGTGTAGTCCCGGATGAGCTGGTCGATCATCTTCTCCGGGTCCTCGGCGCGGTCCAGCAGCGCGTTGATGTTCGCGCGGGTGAGCTGGGCGATGCGCCCGAGGATCGTCTGCTTCTCGGTCATGAGGTGTTCCCCTTCGTCGGTCGAGCTCGATGCTGCCAGATGCGTCTGAACGTGGCCTGGGAGTAGCTAACGGCGCCTCCCGCCGCCGCTGGATCGCCGCGCCCCGCCCGTCGAACGGCGTGCGCCGCCGCTTCGGCTCACCGAGCCGACCCGGCGGCCGCTCGACCCGCCCGACGAGGATCGGCCCGCTGCACGGGGGGTCGACGACCGGCCGCCGGTGCTGCCCCATCCGCCGGAGGATCCGGCCCACGACCCGCTGCCACCACCCCAGGTGGGCCCGGGGTCGTACCCGCGCGACCGAGAGCCGCGAACGATCTCGTTGAGGATGCCGCCGAGGATGAGCGACCCGCCGTCGATCCCGCTCGATCCGCCCAGGTACTCGTCACGGCCGGAGCTCGCCGTCCGCCAGCGGCCGACGTCGTTCTGAGCGAGCTGGAGCGCGCTCGTCGCCGACTCGAGGGCGGTCGCGGCCGCGGCCAAGGCCTCCTGCGGCGCGCTCGCCTGCAGGCCCCGCGCGCGCGTCAGCGCCTCAGACGCCGTCGCGAGCCTCGTCCGTGCGGCGGCGGCGACGGCGCCGCGATGGGTCTCGATGTAGTCGCTCGTCTGTCGGACGGCGTTCTCGGCCCTCGCGAGGATTGTCGTGACCTGGCCGCTCGCCCGCGCCTGGACCTGCTCCTGCTCGCGGCGCGGCGCCAGCGCGGCGTCGAGCGCCTGCTCGGCGGCGGCGAGCTCCGAGAGCGCGGCGAGCGGATCCCCGCCGGAGCGTGCCGCGGTGCCCGTCTGGATCGCTGCCTGCGCCCGCTGGAGCGCCGGTGCGATCGTCGAGTCGCCAGGCGCCAGGCGGCCCGCGTCGGCCACGTCCGCCGTCAGGGACGCGATCGCGCCGTCGAGCTGCTGCGTCGCGTCGGCGAGGGTCCGGCCGGCGTTGGCGACCATGTCCAGGAGCGTGCCGACCTGCTGCAGCGCGTCCTCGGCCGTCCGCGCGTACGCCGCGGCCGTGCCGCGGTCGTCGGCCTGCACCCTCGCACGCCCCTCGGTCACCGACTGCCGCGCCGAGGCGAGCAGGGCGTCCGCCTGGTCCGGTGCCTTCGCGACCGTCGTCAGCGCGCTGGCCGGGTGGGTGGCACCCAGCTGGCGCAGCGTGTCGCGCGCCGCGGGCACGCGCGCCGCGAGCTCGTTGGCCCGCTGCTCGAGCTCGTTCAGCAGCTCGGGAGCCCGCTCCTGGAGGGATCGCAGCTGTGCCATCGCCTCGGTCTGGCTGTCCAGCCCCTGGTCGGCCGCCTGGCACAGCTGCAGGATCTCCACGAGTCCGGCGCGCCGCTCGTCGTCGGTCGGGCTGGCCTCGTTGAGCCGCTGCTGCACGGTGAAGGCCTGCCCGAGCTGCTGCCGGGCCAGGTCCAGCGCCGCCTTGAACTCGCGTGTCGCCTCGAGCCCGAACTGGGCCTCGGCGAACGCGAGCTCGTTGGCGCTGGAGCGCACGTCGTTGTCGAGGGCGACGAGCGCGGAGCCCGCGCGCGTGCCCAGCTCGTCGGTCGAGACGTCGGCCCACGGGTCGTCGGGGATCGGCGCCGTCGGTGCGGTCGGCGCCGTCGGGTCGGCTCGGCGCCGTCGGCTCACCGCGACACCCGCCCCGACGGCGCCGAGCACACCGAGACCGGCGCCGATCACCCAGACCGGGATGCCGCCGCTGGAGGAGGCACCGCCGTCGTCGGGGTCGTTCGTGGGCTCCGCACCGGTGAGCAGCTGCAGCAGCGCGTCGCCGGCGGCGATCGAGGCCTCGGTCCAGTCGCCTCGCTGGACCTGGCGGTCGATCGCCGACTCGACCGCGACCTGGTCCGCCCGGCTGAGGCCCG
>JBMDXU010000095.1:0-2284 GCA_048594485.1 Pseudactinotalea sp.
CCGAAGTGGGCGACGAGCGCGCTCACGACCGTCGAGGGCAGGCGGGGGATCCGCATGAGCATCCGGTAGCCGCGGGGGGCGATCGCCGAGTCGAGCGCGTCACCCTGGCGGCCCCCGAGCCCGAGCACGCGCGCGATCAGCGAGAGGTCGAGCAGCTGTGACGACTCCAGCGAGGCCAGGTCGGTGAGCACCTCGGAGGACGTGCGTGCCGAGCGGTCATCGAGGTAGTCGCGGACCACGAGCTCCAGGCCGGGTGCGACGCCGCCGCTCATCTCGTCGAACTGCATCTCCAGCAGCCGCCCGTTGGTGCCGAGCTCGACGATGTGCTCGGAGATCTCGCCGGAGATGCGGCGGACCATCTCCAGCCGCTGGACGACGGCGGCGACGTCGCGCACCGTGACGAGGTCCTCGATCTCGAGCGCGGACAGCGTCCCCGCGACCTCGTCGAGGCGCTCCTTGTACCGCTCGAGCGTGGCGAGCGCCTGGTTCGCGCGCGACAGGATGGCGTCGGAGTCCTCGAGCACGTGCCGTTGAGACCCCAGGTAGAGGGCGACGATCCGCATCGACTGGCTCACCGAGATCACCGGCAGCCCGGTCTGCTTCGCCGCCCGTTCGGCCGTGCGGTGCCGGGTGCCGGACTCGCTCGTCTCGATCGCGGCATCGGGCAGCAGCTGCACGGCGGCGCGCAGGATCCGGGTGGCGTTGTTGTCGAGGACGATCGCGCCGTCCATCTTGGCGAGCTCGCGGAGCCGCGTGGAGGAGAACTCGATGTCGAGCTCGAAACCGCCGGTGCAGATGCTCTCGACCACGTCGTCGTAGCCGAGCACGATGAGCGCGCCCGTGCGACCGCGGAGGATGCGTTCGAGGCCGTCGCGCAGGTCCGTCCCGGGCGCGACCCAGCCCAGGATCTCGCGGAGGGAGACAGGCGTCGACACCTCGCACTCCCCTCGCACGTCCGACCGACCTACGCCGAGTGTAGTGCGGCGGCGACGGCGTCCGTGCGCGAGGTCGTACGGCCGTTCGTTACCAAATCGTGATAATTCGTGTCAGGCTGGCCGTTCCCCAATGGAGAGGACGGACACATGTCCCGACCGATGAGAAATGTTCTGGGAGTGACCGCGGTCGGCGCGGTCGCCATGGCCCTGGCCGCAGGGCCGGCAGCAGCCGAGACCGAGGCGGCCGACGTCGAACCCGGTCTGCTCGCGGCGATGGCCGCCGAGATGGGCACGGACACCGCCGGGGCCGAGCAGGCCCTCGAGCTCCAGGCCGAGGCCGCCAGCGTGTCGGAGGAGCTGGAGACCGAGGCGGGAGCGGGTTACGCGGGTACGTGGCTCGACGAGGGCAGCGGCACCGTGTACGCCGCGGTCACCGACGCGGCTGCTGCGGCTGCTGCGGAGGCGGCCGGCGCGGAGCCTGTCGATGTCGCCTTCTCGCTCGACGACCTCGAGGCGGCCGCTGCGGACCTCGGGTCCGAGTCCGTGCCGTCCGACGTCGCGTCCTGGTGGATCGACGTCGAGTCCAACACCGTCGTGGTCGAGGTGACCGGCGAGGACACGTCCGCCGCCGAGGAGCTCGTGGCCTCCGCGGGCGTCTCCGAGGACGCGGTCAGCTACACGACCGGCGCCGACGCCCCGCAGACGTTCGCCGACATCCGCGGCGGCATCGCGTACATCATCAACGGAGCGTCGCGCTGCTCGGTCGGCTTCGCCGTCCAGGGCGGGTTCGTCACCGCCGGCCACTGCGGTTCCGCAGGTGACTCGACGACCTACGGCACCTTCCAGGGCTCCTCGTTCCCGGGTGACGACTACGCCTGGGTCAGCACGCCCGGTCACAACCCGGTCGGCGAGGTCGACGACTACAACGGCGGCGCCGTCGCCGTCGCGGGGTCCACCCCGGCCCCGGTCGGCTCGACCGTCTGCCGGTCCGGTTCCACGACCGGCTGGTACTGCGGCCAGATCCAGGCGTACAACGCGACGGTCAACTACGCCGAGGGCAGCGTGTACGGGCTGATCCGCACCTCGGTCTGCGCCGAGCCCGGCGACTCGGGCGGCTCGCTCATCGCCGGCGACCAGGCGCAGGGTGTCACCTCCGGTGGCTCCGGCGACTGCACCTACGGAGGGACGACGTACTTCCAGCCGGTCAACGAGATCCTCGACACCTACGGGCTGACGCTGGTCACCAGCTGACGCCCGGCGGTCCGTCGAGCCCCGGGTGCCCCGGGGGGGGGGGCGGGGCGCGTCGCCTGGCGCCGGGGGGTCAGCGGGTACCGGCGGGCTGCGGCCCG
>JBMDXU010000096.1:0-7968 GCA_048594485.1 Pseudactinotalea sp.
CCGGTGACGGCTGCGCCGAGCGCGGTGAGCGGGGTCGTCGGGCGGCTGGCCGCGCGATGCCTCGCACTGGTGGAACGGGACACGTGTTACCTCTCCATGCCGCCTGCGAAGTGAGCTGTCGGATTCGGATGGGAGAACACCCGGCCCGCCCGGCCCGGATGTCTCCGGTCCGGGAGGACTTCACCCCAAGGTGCCGTGGCACCGGAAGTGGTTCCTCCGCCCCGGTCATGTCTGTTAGGTCGGCCACGTTCCGATGACAGGGCTAGGCGTCCGGTCGGAGGACTCGTCGGAGGAGGGATCCGTCGAGCGCTGTCACGCTACCCGACGCATCCGAGCGATGTCACGTTCAGGTCACGGCCATCACCGGGTGGGAGTGGGTGAGATTGGTCACTCACGAGGGTGAGGCGTCGACTTGCCGGCGACGGAAGCGGCCATCGGGTCGGCCTCGCAGGCGCGGGATCGGGCGCCAGCGACGTCGTTCAGCCCGCCGAGACGAAGAGGTGCTTGGCGAGATCATCGCCGATCTCGAGCTCACCCTCGACGCCGTCGGCCCCGATCACGAGCACACCGTCCTCACGGCGCACGCGCAGCGCGACACCCGGGGCGATGCCGAGCTGCTCGAGCTGTCCGAGCAGCTCGACGTCGACCTGCAGCGGCTCCCCGACGCGCACGAGCGTCGTCACCCTCGGCTCGGCCGCGACCGCGTCCAGCAGGCTGACGACGGCCGTCGCGGGGGCGGCATCGACGCCGAGCTGGTCCAGCCCGGGGATCGGGTTGCCGTACGGGTCGTGGTGGGGCTGTCCGAGCAGGCCGACGAGCCGACGCTCGACGCGCTCGCTCATCACGTGCTCCCACCGGCACGCCTCCTCATGGACGTGCGGCCAGTCGAGACCGATGACGTCGACGAGGAGCCGCTCGGCGAGGCGGTGCTTGCGCATGACGTGCATCGCTCGCTCCTGGCCGAGCTCGGTGAGCTCGAGGTGGCGGTCGCCGCTGACGACCATGAGCCCGTCGCGCTCCAGGCGGGCCACCGTCTGCGAGACGGTGGGACCCGAGTGGCCCAGGCGCTCCGCGATCCGTGCCCGCATCGGGAGGATGCCCTCCTCCTGGAGCTCGAACACGGTCTTGAGGTACATCTCCGTGGTGTCGATGAGATCGCTCATCGCAGCGCCACCCCCATGTCGATCTCCCGAGTACGACGGCCGGGCCCAGCAGTCTCCCGGCGGTGAGCCGGGCGTCGCGATCGCCCGCGCGAGGATCCGCGCGCACGCCCGTCGGACGTCACTCGTCGGCCGTGCCGCGGGTGGTCGTCCTGAGCCATCGCGCTCACCCTACCGGCGGCGGCCGACGGCGACCGGGCTCCGCACGGAGGGCGGCGCCCGGTGCGTCGACGGCCGTGATCGACCCACGCCCGGACCTGGGAGGATCGGCGCATGACGGTGCCAGCGATCCCCCGCGACCTGCTCCCGGCCGACGGCCGTTTCGGGTGCGGCCCGAGCCGGATCCGGCCGGCCCAGGTCGACGCGCTCGCCGCCGTCGGCACCACCCTGCTCGGCACGTCTCACCGGCAGTCTCCGGTGCGATCGCTGGTGGGTCGCGCGCGGGAGGGACTCGGGCTGCTGCTCGGCGCCCCCGAGGGATACGAGATCGTGCTGGGCAACGGCGGCTCGACGATGTTCTGGGACGTCGCGACGTTCTCGCTGATCCGCGAGCGTTCGCAGCACGCGACCTGCGGTGAGTTCGGCGCCAAGTTCGCGGCGTCGGTGACGGCGGCGCCGTTCCTCGCCGACCCCCAGGTGATCGCGGCCGCGCCCGGCAGCCGCGCCCTCCCCGTGGCGGCGGGCGACGTCGACGTGCTCGCGTGGACGCACAACGAGACGTCGACGGGGGTGCTGACGCCCGTGGTCCGCCCCGACGACACGACCGGCGCGCTCGTCGTCGTCGACGGCACCTCGGCCGCGGGCGGCGTCGACGTCGATCTCGCCGAGACCGACGTCTACTACTTCGCCCCGCAGAAGGCCCTCGGCTCCGACGGCGGGCTGTGGTTCGCCGCGCTCTCCCCCGCCGCCGTCGCCCGTGTCGAGGAGCTGCGCGACCGGTGGACGCCGCCCTCGTTGTCGCTCGACCTCGCCCTGGCGAGCTCGCGCAAGAACGAGACGCTCAACACGCCGGCCCTCGCGACGCTGGTGCTGCTCGTCGACCAGGTCGAGTGGCTCCTGGACCGCGGTGGTCTGGCGTGGGCGGCCGAGCGCACGGCGCGCTCGTCCGCAACGCTCTACGACTGGGCGGACGCACGCGCGTGGGCCGCACCGTTCGTCCAGGACGTCGAGGCCCGGTCGCCCGTGGTCGGCACGATCGACCTCGACCCGTCGATCGACTCGGCCGCGGTGACCGCGGCGCTGCGTGCGAACGGCGTGGTCGACGTCGACCCCTACCGCAAGCTCGGCCGGAACCAGCTGCGCGTGGGGATGTTCCCGTCGACCCCGCCCGAGGACGTGGAGGCGTTCACGCGCTGCGTCGACTACGTGGTCGACGCGCTCGCCTGAGGCCGCGGGTCAGGCGGCGCTCCGCGCCCCCGACTCCTCCGCGGCGACGTCGACGGCGGCCTGGTCCCGCGCGGCGCGCTCCTCCGGGTACGTGAGCACCAGATGCGGCCGCGGTCGCCGCTCGTAGGTGACCTCGACACCCCATCGACGCCGCGTCCAGACGACGGCCGCCGCCGCGACGAGCATCGAGGCGATCGCGCCGACGAGGATCGACCATCGGCCACCCCACTGCTCGGCGACCCAGCCGATCACCGGCGACCCCAGCGGCGTCGCGCCGAACAGGACGAGCACGTACAGACTCATCACGCGACCGCGCATCGCGGGGTCGGTGCCGAGCTGGATCGCGGTGTTCGCGGACGTGATCATCGTGATCGAGAAGAACCCGACGGGGATGGTGGCGAGCGCGTAGAGCTCGTACGTGGGCGCGAGCGCCATGAGGGTCGAGGCGACACCGAACCCGAACGCCGCCGCGACCACGAGCCGGACGCGGGGACGGACCCGTCGCGCGGCGAGGAGAGCGCCCGCGAGCGAACCGAGGGCGAGGACGGAGCCGAGGATCCCGTACGCGTCGGCGTCCTTGCCGAACTCCTCGGTCGCCATCACGGCCGACGTCATCTGGAAGTTGAGTCCGAAGGCCGCGACGACGAAGAGGACCACGAGGATCACGACGATGTCGCTGCGGCCGCGGACGTAGCGCAGCCCCTCGCGCACGGCGCCCTTGCCGCGCGGGGCGCGCGGCAGGCGCTGCAGCTCGGAGACGCGCATGGCGAGCATGGCGGCGATGGTCGCGGCGAAGGAGACGGCGTTGATCACGAAGACCCAGCCGGTGCCGACGGCGGCGATGGCCAGTCCCGCGACACCCGGCCCGATCAGCCGAGCCGCGTTGAACGAGGCGCTGTTGAGGCTGACCGCGTTGCCGAGCCGCTCCGCGGGCACGAGCTCGGAGACGAACACCTGGCGGGCGGGAGCGTCGAAGGCCGACACGATGCCGAGCGCGAGCGCGAGGACGTAGACGTGCCACAGCTCAGCTCGACCGGAGAGCACCAGCGCGCCAAGGATCGCGGCGAGCAGGCCGAGCAGCGCCTGCGTGAGGATCAGCAGCTTGCGCGGGTGAACCTTGTCGGCGAGCACGCCGGCGAGGGGCGTGAGGACGACGGCCGGCGCGAACTGCAACGCGGTCACGATGCCGACGGCGAACCCCGAGTGATCCGTGAGCTCGGTGAGCACCAGCCAGTCCTGAGCGACGCGCTGCATCCAGGTGCCGACGTTGGCGACCAGGGCGCCGAAGAACCAGATGCGGTAGTTGCGGATGCTGAGGGAGGCGAAGATCGTGCTCACGTGTCGTGTCTCGTATCGTTTCGATGTCTGGCGTCGGTGTGCGTGGCGGATGTGTCGGGGTCGGGGGGCGCACGCGCTGAGCAGGTGCGCGTGGTCGGCTACTCGGTGTGGATCCGGCGGAGGATCGCCTCGGCCGCCGAGAGCGTCGCGCGCTCGTCGGCCGTGAGCGCACCGAGACGGCGCTGCAGCCACTCGTCGCGACGGCGGCGGGTGGCCTGGACGAACTCGCGGCCCGAGTCGCTCAGGGAGACCAGGATCTGCCGCCGGTCGTCGGGATGCGGCTCCCGGACGACGAGGCCGGCATCCACGAGGTGCTGCACGGTGCGTGTCATCGACGGTGGCTTGACACGTTCCCGCTCCGCGAGCTCCCCGGGCGTGGCGCTGGCGTGGGCGACGAGATAGCCGAGGACCGCCATCTGCGAGTCCGGCAGATCCCCCGCGCGCTCGTCGCGGAGCCGACGAGCGGTGCGCAGCAGCGTCATCCGCAGCCGTGTCGCGAGCGGCTCCTGCCGTCCCGCGCCGGCCCGAGGAGCTCGCGAGGGGACCGACCGCGCGGAGACGGCGTGCGAGGTGGACATGCCCTCATCCTAGTTTCATTAGTTAGCCTAAGCAAATATTTCTCTGGCTGCTCGGCCGTTGCGCGAGCCGTGAGCCCGGTGACGGGGGCGCGCCACTAGGGTTGTCGTGTGCGCGCCTTCGACCCTCAGCACACTCCGCAGGAGCTGCACCCGGCGCGCGTGAACACCACCAAGCTCTTCCTCACCGGAACGGTCGGCTGGATCGTCGCGCTCGCGGTGGTGGGCATCCTGCAGCTCGCGGGCAGGACACCGGACACGCGGCTGGTCCCGATGTGCCTCGTCGGCCTCGCGCTCGGCGCGATGGGGTGGGCGTGGGCGCACACGATCCAGAAGGAGCAGCCGGACCTGTGACGACGATCCTCGTCCCGACCGTCATCCCCATCGACTTCGACCCGCCCGCGGGTGTCACCCGCGTCGACTACGACGTCGACCAGCCGATCCCGGTGGAGCATCGCGACGCCGAGGCCGTCGTCGTCTGGCTGAACCCGCCGGAGCGTCTCGCCACCCTCCCGAGCGAGCTGCCTCGCGTGCGATGGGTGCAAGGGCTGATGGCCGGTACCGACGCCGTGCACGCCGCGGGCTTCGGCGACGACGTCGTCATCGCGGCCGGAGCCGGGCTCCACGACCAACCGGTCGCCGAGCACACGCTCGCACTGATCCTGGCCGCAGCGCGCCGGCTCGACGAGACGGTGCTCGCCCAGTCGCAGGGGCGCTGGCTCGCTGAGCACGGCGGGAACCAGATCCTCAACCGACGCGGCTTCACCACGCTCGCGGGCGCCCACGTGGTCATCTGGGGGTTCGGGGGGATCGGCACCGAGCTCGCCGGATACCTCACCGCCCTCGGCGCGACCGTCACGGGTGTCGCCCGCACGGCCGGCACACGCCACGGCTATCGGGTGATCACGGCCGACGACCTGAGCGAGGAGCTCGCGCGCACCGACGTGCTCGTCGACATCCTGCCGGGGTCGGCGAGCACGGACGGGATCGTGGGCGACGACGTCTTCGGGGCCATGCCGTCCCATGCGTGGTTCGTCAACGTGGGCCGGGGGGTCACCGTCGACGAGGATGCGCTGCTGCGTGCCGTGAGCACCGGGTCCATCGCGGGCGCGGCGCTGGACGTGACCCGCACGGAACCGCTGCCGTCCGACTCCCCGCTGTGGCGCGCCCCGAACGTCATCATCACCCCGCACTCGGCCGGTGGTCGGCCGCAACGACCCGGCGTCCTCATCGCCGAGAACCTTCGGCGCTACCTCGCGGGTGAGGTCTTGCTGGGAGTCTCGACACCCGAGGGGTAGGCGATCGTCGCGCGCCGGTCGTGCGGAGCGCCAGGCGTCAGAACGTTCAGTCGCTCAGGTCGATGATCACGGAGCGAGCGCGGACGATCGCACGGTCGAGGACCGACGGCGTGGGGTCGGGAAGGTCGTAGAGGTCGCGACTCGGGAGGTCGGCGAGGCCGCGGAGTCGCGCGTCGTCGAGGACGGCGCCGACGAGGACGCGGTCACCCCCGCGGACGAGGCCGTCGAGCGTCGGCCCGACGAGGTGGCTCACGGCATGGTCGGTGACGGCGGCGACCAGCTCGTCGGCCTGCTTGCCCCGACGGCGCGCGAACCGTTGCTGCGACCACCCGCCGGCGGCGGTGCGCGACTGGACGTGGCGCCGGCCGACCTTGCGCGTGACGACGTGGCCGTCGTCGACGACCGCGACGGCATAGCCACCACGTCGGACGAGCACGAGGCCCAGCCGGTGCGGTGGCGCGGAGGCGCTCACCAGGTCGTCGACCGAGGCGGCACCGGCGAGCGGCGCCCACGACCGGACGTCTGCGGTGACGCCGTCGGCCCCGACGACCCGGCCGCCGTCGACGGCGGCATCGCCGTGCCGGTCCGCGAAGCCGGCGAGCCACCGCCAAAGGCGTGCGTGCTCGACCTCGATCGTCCGGGTCATGGCGCACCCCGGGGTGGCGCCGGTGGTCGTCCGGGCACCCAGCGGGCGAGCGCGGCCGCGGTGGCCCCGCTGATGAGGCCCATGGCGGCGATGCCTGCGGCCAGCGATCCGATGACCGCCCCGAGCGAGACGACGAGAGGCCCGGCAGCGTTGCCGGTGTCCGCGAGCAACCGCCACACGCCGAGGAACTGCGCGCGCTCGCCCGGGGGTGCGGTGTCCGCGCCCAGCGTCATGATGACGCCCGACCCGATGCCGTTGCCGAACCCGAGAAGGATGGCCACCGCGGTCAACGTGGTCACGGTGGTGGTCAGCGGCATCAAGATCAGCGCGAGCCCCATGATGAGCATCGAGGGCAGGGCGATCCAGAGCCGGCCCTTGAGATCCATGATCTTGCCCGCTGGGTAGAACAGCAGCATGTCGACGGCGCCGGCGATCCCGAACACGATGCTCGTGGTCGTGGCACCGAGACCGAGGTGCTCGGCCCAGAGGGGAACCACCGTGACGCGTGCGCCACGGACCGCCCCGACGAGGAGGACGGCGACGCCCAGCGTGCGGAAGACGTCGCGATGGTCGCGGACGACATCGAGCAGGCTGGCGGGGCGCGTCCCGCGTTCGCGTGCACGACGGTCGGGGTCCGTCGCGAGAGCGACGACACCGGCGGCGATGACGCTGGTGACCACGCCGAGCCAGAAGATCGCCGTCGTGGTGCCGGTGAGATGGGAGATCGCTGCGCCGATGAACGGGCCGATGAACAGGCCGATCCGGTGGACACCACCCAGCGTGGACAGCGCGCGTGCGCGCATGAGCGTCGGCACCGACTCGGTGAGGTAGCTCTGCCGGGCGAGGGCGTAGACGGCATCGGTCGCGCCGAGGAGCAGCACGCCGATGCCGAGCACCACCAGCGTCGGCGCGAGAGCGAGCAACGACATCCCGACGACGGCGACCGCGGAGGCCCCGATCATGGCGGTCCGGTCGCCCAGACGTGCGGCGATGGCACCGGCGGGCAGATCGGCCACGATCCTGCCGATCGGCAGGAGTGCCAGCACGAGAGCTGCGGTGGCGAGATCGGCTCCGAGCGAGCCGGCGCGGTCGGCGAGCACGGGCATCATCGCGCCGATGCCGATCTCGAAGACGAGTGCGGGGAGGTAGACGCCCGGGACCAACGCTGTCAGCGACGGCGTCGGTCCCGGGCGTTCCTCAGTCACACCCAGCGATGATGCCAGGCGTCGAGCTGACGGGGCTCACCAGATGAACTCGTCACCGTCCTTCTTGCCCGCGAGCGCGGGGACGAGGGCGATGAACTCGTCGCCATCCTTCTTGCCGGCGCGGGCGATGAACTCGTCGCCATCCTTCTTGCCCAGCAGCGCGGTGATGAACTCATCGCCGTCCTTCTTGCCGGCCAGCGCGATGAACTCGTCACCGTCCTTCTTGCCGGCGCGGGCGATGAACTCGTCACCATCCTTCTTGCCCAGCAGCGCGGTGATGAACTCATCGCCGTCCTTCTTGCCGGCCGGCGCGATGAACTCGTCACCATCCTTCTTACCGGCCAGCGCGATGAACTCGTC
>JBMDXU010000097.1:0-9614 GCA_048594485.1 Pseudactinotalea sp.
ACCCCCAACACGCCGGCGAGCCCGGTGACCCCGCAGAGCCCGGTCACCCCGCAGAGCCCGGTCACCCCGCAGAGCCCGGTCACCCCGCAGAGCCCGGTCACCCCGCAGAGCCCGGTCAGCGCGGTCACCCCGCCCTCGCCCGCCACCGCAGCCTCAGCCGCCTCCGGCGACTGACCGACGTGGTGCGGACCGACACCGACCCCGGGCGTCCCGCCCGGGGTCGCTCGGCGTCCGCGGACGACGACACGAACGTCGAGCGGATGCCCGCCACGCAACAGCTCAGGACGTCGGGGGACACGCGGGACCTCCCCGCGGCGAGTCCCGCTCCGGCCGAGCAGACCGTGGAGCTGCCGCTCATCTCCGGGCTCGGACCGGCGGACGCGCCGCCGCGCGACGGCGTCACGACCAACCAGTCGTCGGCACCCGCGCGCGATACTGAGGCGGTGAGCGAGGAGCTGCGACGGCGCCGCCTGCGCCTGCGGTGGAGCGTGCGCACACGTGTGCTCGCGGCCCTCATGGGGCTCACCACGCTCGCCCTGCTCGTCGCCGGGACGACGGCGTTCGTGCTCGAGCGCGATCGGCTGGACGACTCGATGAAGAACTCCCTCGAGCGCAGCCGCCAGGAGTTCATGACTCTCGCGGAGGAAGGCGTCGACCCGCAGACCGGGCAGCCGTTCAGCGACGTCACCGAGCTGCTCCGTGTCGCGCTCGGACGCATCGTGCCCGGCCAGAACGAGGGCATGGTCGCGTTCGTCGACGGCACGCACGTCTTCAACCAGCCTGCGGAGTACCCCTACCAGCTGCAGGAGGACCGTGAGCTGCTGAGGCTGCTGGGCCCGCTCACCGTCGAGCGCGCCGACATCGGCAAGTACCTGATCCGCACGATCACGACCCAGCAGAGCTCCTACCGCGTGCTGGTCGTTCCCGTGACCATCGAGGGCGGCTCGAGCGGCGCTCTCGTGCTCGCCTTCGACCGCACCGCCGAGCACACGGCGCTCGCGGACACCTATCGCACCTACGCCTTCGTGGCGCTCGGCGCCGTCGTGCTCATCGGCGCCCTCGGGTTCCTCATCGTCAGCGACCTGCTCAAGCCGATCGCGCTGCTGCGCAGCGCCGCGGCGACGATCAGCTCGTCCGACCTGTCGCGTCGTATCGCCGTCGTCGGCAACGACGACCTCGCCGTGCTCACGAGCACCGTCAACGGCATGCTCGACCGGATCGAGCACGCGTTCTCCTCCCAGCGCGAGCTTCTCGACGACGTCGGCCACGAGCTGCGGACGCCGTTGACCGTCGTCCGTGGTCACCTCGAGCTGATGGACCCGCACGACCCCGAGGACGCGGCCGCGGCCCGGGCCCTCGCCCTCGACGTGCTCGAGCGGATGAACGCGCTCGTCGAGGAGCTGATGACGCTCGCCAAGTCCCGTCGGCCCGACTTCGTCACACCCGAGCCGACCGACGTCGCCGTCCTCACCGACGAGGTGCTCACGAAGGCGCGGCCGCTGGGGGAGCGGCGCTGGACCCTCGACTCGCTCGCCGTCGACGCGGTGCTCCCGCTCGACCCGCGTCGCATCACGCAGGCATGGCTGCAGCTGGCCAACAACGCGGTCAAGTTCTCCGAGGAGGGCAGCGTCGTCGCCCTCGGCTCGGCCGCCGACGACGAGCACGTGCGCCTGTGGGTCCGCGACGAGGGCGTCGGCATCGCCCCCGACGACCAGGGGCGGATCTTCGAACGTTTCGCTCGCGCCGACACCGGCGGGGTCGAGGGGTCCGGCCTGGGGCTGACGATCGTCCAATCGATCGCCGAGGCCCACGGCGGCCGGGTCGAGCTGGCGTCCCGACAGGGTGAGGGCAGTACCTTCACGATCGTGCTGCCGCGTGAGACGACGACGGCGGATCGACCGTCGGAGCAGAAGGGTGACAGGTGAGCCAGATCCTGATCGTCGAAGACGAGGAACGGATCGCCTCGTTCGTCGCCAAGGGGTTGAAGTCCGCGGGCTACTCCTCGATGCACGTGACCACGGGTCGCGACGCCATCGACATGGCCTCGACCGGCGACTTCGACCTGCTGGTCCTCGACCTCGGCCTCCCGGACGTCGACGGGTTCGAGGTGCTGAGCACCATCCGCAGCATGGGCGTGAGCACCCCCGTCATCATCCTCACGGCCCGCAACTCCGTGACCGACACGGTCGCCGGGCTCGAGGGTGGCGCCGACGACTACATGGCCAAGCCGTTCCGGTTCGAGGAGCTGCTGGCCCGCGTCCGGCTCCGGCTGCGACCCGAGGGCGCCACCGCCGTCGAGTCGAACACGCTCAGCCACGGAGACCTGTCGCTCGACCTGCGCACCCGGCGGCTGCGGGTCGGCGCGACCGAGGTCGACCTGTCGGCGCGCGAGTTCACCCTCGCCGAGACGTTCCTGCGCAACCCCGGCCAGGTGCTCAGCCGCGAGCAGCTGCTCTCCCGGGTCTGGGGCTACGACTTCGACCCCGGCAGCAACGTCGTCGACGTCTACGTCCGTTACCTGCGCAAGAAGGTCGGAGCGGAGCGCGTCGAGACGATCCGGGGCATGGGCTACCGCCTCGTGTGACCGCCGCCGCGGGTCCCTCCCGCGTCCGGGTTCGACCCGACGTGCTCCGGCGGGTACACTCGACGCGGTGGTTTCCTCCGCCATGCTCGTCGCTGCCCAGCGACAGAGCCTGTCGGCGGGGAATCCCGACGAAGGGCAGTGGCGCAATTGGTAGCGCACCGGTCTCCAAAACCGGCGGTTGTGGGTTCGAGTCCCTCCTGCCCTGCCAGGGTCCACCTGGCGGTCGAGCCGAGCGGGCCACCGGTCAGCGAGGCCGGACCGTCCGTGACCGTGCGCCGCTCGCCCGAGCGGCCGCAGCCGAACCAGTGAGGAAGTACGAGTGAGCAGGTCCACCGACGCGTCGCCGGGCACGCCCGACGACGGCGAGGGTCCGCTCGACGACGCCGTCACCGGGAACGGCGACGCCGATGCCGACTCCACCGACGACGTCCAGTCCGACGAGGTCGAGACCGACGACACCGAGGCCGACGAGGCCGATGTGGTCGGGACGAGCGGCTCTGACGACGACGACGACGCGGAGGACGACGCCGAGGAGAAGGCCGACGCCCCGGTCTCCGCGGCTGCCGGTCGGGGAGCGCGTGGCAAGCGCGAGCCGGGCAAGCGCGAGTCGACCGTGGCTCGACGGTCGGCGTCCAGCCGGCCCGTGGCCCGCAAGCCGGCAGCGCCGACGACCGGCGCCACCACCAGTCGTAACCCGTTCGCCGCGATCGTGCTCTTCGTGCGGCAGGTCATCGCCGAGCTGCGCAAGGTCGTCACGCCGACCTCGAAGGAGCTCGGCACCTACGTGGCCGTCGTCATCGTGTTCGTCATCGTCGTGATGGCCTACGTCGGTGTTCTCGACTACGCGGTCGGCAGGCTCGTCCTCTGGGCGTTCGGCGGCTGAGCGCCGCCCCGACGAGCCATCCCACACCCAGCAAGCCAAGGAAGCAGGTCATCGTGTCCGAGCAGCCCCTCGAGTCCACCGACTCCACGCCCGAGGTCGACGACCTCGAGCCGGTCGTTGACGAGACCGGCGCGGCCGAGACCGGCGCGGCCGAGACGACCGACGCCGTCGACGCCCCGGCCGAGACCGACGCTCCGTCGGAGACCGACGCCCCGTCGGAGACCGACGCCCCGGCCGATGTCGAGGCCCCGGCCGATGTCGAGGAGGACGAGGACCCGGTCGAGCAGTTCCGCCGTGAGCTGCGCGCGATGCCCGGCGACTGGTACGTCATCCACTCCTACGCGGGCTACGAGAACCGCGTCAAGGCGAACCTCGAGTCGCGGATCACCTCGCTCAACATGGAGGACTACATCTTCCAGGTCGAGGTGCCGATGGAAGAGGTCGTCGAGATGAAGAACTCGGTGCGCAAGGTCGTCAAGCGTGTGCGCATCCCGAGCTACGTCCTCGTCCGCATGGAGATGACCGACGAGTCCTGGGGCGCCGTGCGCCACACGCCGGGTGTCACCCAGTTCGTCGGCGCGTCCCACTCGCCGCCGCCGCTCACGCTCGACGACGTCATGAAGATGCTCGCCCCGACGATCGAGGCGAAGGCGCCGGTCCAGCGCGGCGGCGCCACGTCCTCCGGTGCGGCCGCGCCGATCGAGGTCGACTTCGAGGTCGGCGAGTCCGTCACGGTCACCGACGGCCCCTTCGACACCCTGCCGGCCACGATCTCCGAGATCAACGCCGAGGGCCAGAAGCTCAAGGTGCTCGTGTCGATCTTCGGCCGCGAGACCCCGGTCGAGCTCTCGTTCAACCAGGTCGCCAAGATCTAGACCCCGATACCGCCCCTATTCACCCCCGCGGAAAGCGCAGTCGTGCGACTCAGGGTCACCTGATGGCACCGAGTCGCACGAGTTCGCAGCCCGCACCTGCAACCGGGTCATCGCCCACGGCGTAGGCCCACCACCAAGGAGAAGCAATGCCCCCCAAGAAGAAGGCCGTCGGCCTCATCAAGCTCCAGATCCAGGCCGGCGCGGCCAACCCGGCGCCGCCGATCGGCCCCGCGCTCGGTCAGCACGGCGTCAACATCATGGTGTTCTGCAAGGCCTACAACGCCGCGACGGAGAGCCAGCGCGGCAACGTCATCCCGGTCGAGATCACCGTGTACGAGGACCGCTCGTTCACGTTCATCACCAAGACCCCGCCGGCCGCCGAGCTGATCAAGAAGGCCGCCGGTGTGCCCAAGGGCTCCTCGACGCCGCACACCGTCAAGGTGGCCAGCCTGACCGGCGACCAGGTCCGCGAGATCGCCCAGCAGAAGATGGTCGACCTCAACGCCCGCGACATCGACGCGGCCGCCAAGATCATCGCCGGCACCGCCCGGTCGATGGGGATCACCGTCACCGACTGACGCACCCCGTTCACCCGCTCGGCGACCGCCGGGCGGGCACCCCAGTGGGAGGGCCGCGCGGGCCCGCACCACGACTGCTCGAACCAAGGAGAAGCAGATGACCACGCGCAGCAAGCAGTACCGCACCGCGGCCGAGCCGATCGACCGCAACGAGCTCTACAGCCCCCTGCAGGCCGTCCGGCTCGCGAAGAGCGGTGCGAAGACGAAGTTCGACTCGACCGTCGAGGTCGCGTTCCGCCTCGGCGTCGACCCCCGCAAGGCCGACCAGATGGTCCGCGGCACCGTCAACCTCCCGCACGGCACCGGCAAGACCGCCCGCGTCATCGTGTTCGCCAACGGCGACCGCGCTGAGCAGGCTCTCGCTGCCGGCGCCGACGAGGTCGGCGGCGACGACCTGATCGAGAGGGTCGCCGGTGGCTGGACCGACTTCGACGCCGCCGTCGCGACCCCCGACCTCATGGGCAAGGTCGGCCGCCTCGGACGCGTGCTCGGCCCCCGCGGCCTCATGCCGAACCCGAAGACCGGCACCGTGACGATGGACGTGGCCAAGGCCGTGAACGACATCAAGGGCGGCCGCATCGAGTTCCGCGTCGACAAGCACGCGAACCTCCACTTCATCATCGGCAAGGCGTCCTTCGACGAGAAGCAGCTCCTCGACAACTACGCCGCTGCCCTCGACGAGGTCCTGCGCCTCAAGCCGTCGTCCGCCAAGGGCCGCTACATCACCAAGGCGACGCTGTCGACGACGATGGGCCCGGGCATCCCGCTCGACGCCAGCAAGACCCGCAACCTGACCGAGGAGGACGGCGCCGCCTGACGCCGCCCGCCCGGTTCACGACGGGGCCGCACCCTCCGAGGGTGCGGCCCCGTCGTCGTCGGTGACCGGAGGCGCCTGGCCCGGGTCGCCGCTCGCGGACCGTCGGAACGCCGTCGGACTCGTCCCGGCGTGGCGGCGGAACCGCTGCGAGAAGTACAGCGGGTCGGGATAGCCGACGTCGCGCGCGATCTCGGCCACCGGGCGGCTCGTGTGCCGCAGGTACTGCTCGGCGACGGCCATCCGCTGCCTCTCGACGTAACGCTGCGGGCTCGTGCCGATCTGGCTCGCGAACAGGTGCGTGAGGCGGGAGGGCGACAGGTGGGCGACGGCCGCGAGACCGGCCACGTCCAGCGGATCGGCGAGATGGGCGTCGATGTGGTCGAGCAGCCCCAGGATCCGCTCGTCGACCCGGCGGCCGCGGCTGTTCTGGGTGTCCAGCCAGAGCAGGCACTCCTCGAGGGCGTTGACGGCGAAGGACTCGGCTCCGTGGTGCCGTCGTGAGCTGAACCGGGCGCAGCGACCCAGCGCGGCGACCACCCGGCGGTGGATCTCGCCGTCGGTGCGGATCAGGCCGATCCGACCGGCGGCTCTGGGCCATTCGAGCAGCGGCAGCCACTCGCCCCGGGGATGGAAGTGCGCGTACGCCAGGTCCCAGCTCCCGATCTCCGGGGCGGTCCGGTAGTCGTGGAGGGTCCCCGGCGGCAGGAGCACGGCGTCGCCGGCCGTCGTCGTGACGGCCGCGCCGGCGGCGCCGATGCGCCCCGAGCCCGAGACCGTGTGCAGGAGCAACCAGTCACGGGTGCCGTGCGTGCGCCAGGTGGCGTAGGCGGCGCCCTCGCGCAGCCGGCCGGAGTCCACCCGGTGCACCTCCGGGATGATCGCCTCGACGACACCTGCTGCAGCAGGATCTTCCATGGTTGCGCTCCGAAAGCGTATGGACCGTGCGGGGTCGTTCGAGAACACTCGATCGCATGTCTACCACCATCGTCGTCGAGAGCGACGACATTGCCGAGACCTACGACCGCCTGGGCGTGCTGCAGGTGCGCGCCCTGCTCACCGCCGGGGAGATCGCCGAGATCCGTGACGCGTTCATGGACCAGGTGCATCGCGACCGCTCGATCGGTCACGACGACCACGTGCCCGACGACGACGTGCTCGCGCGCTACCCGCGCTTCGTGCACCCGCACCGTCGCACCGATCTCGCCGTGGGGCGGCTCGCCCGCAGGTGGATGCTCGACCCGCGGCTCATGAGCCGCGTCGAGGCACTCATCGGTCCGGCGTTCGCCGCGCAGTCGATGTTCTACTTCAAGCCGCCCGGCGCGCGTGGGCAGGCGCTGCACCAGGACAACCTCTTCCTGCAGGCTCATCCGGAGACGTGCCTGGCGGTGTGGATCGCCGTCGACGACTGCGACGGCGACAACGGCGGGCTCGAGCTCGTGCCGACCTCGCACCGGTACGAGCTCGTGTGCCCGGGGGAGGCCGACACCGAGGAGTCCTTCACGAACCAGGCGATCGAGCTCCCCGAGGGGATGAGCGCCGAGCAGAGCGTGATGGCGGCGGGAGACGTCCTGTTCTTCCACGGCAGCACGGTCCACGGCTCACGCGCCAACCGGACCCAGGACCGGTTCCGGCGGTCGCTGATCTTCCACTACGTCCCGCAGTCCAGCACCGAGATCGCCCGCTTCTACGACCCGTTGCTCGCCCCTGACGGCAGCGAGGTCTCGGTCGCGCTCTCCGACAACGGCGGCGCCTGCGGCGACGGATGGGTACCCGCGTCACCGCACTGACCGCGACGCAACGGCCACTTACTCGCGACGCGCTCCCCGGGCCCAGGGGGTTGTCCCGAGGAGGGTGGCGGTCGCGGTGGGGCGGTCATCGGAGACGGTCCGGTAGGTGGACCGTCTGCGTGCCCGCCGGGTCGCACCTCGGCGGGGCCGGGCCGGCCGAGGGCGGGCCGGCTCGCAGGTCCGAGCGGGGGCGAGGTCGTGGTGGTGCCGGCTCGATTTGGCTTTCGGCGCCGGGCGTGCGTACCATGGCCGCTGCCCAAGACCGCCGGTCTCCTGCCACCAGGCAGGACGAAGTCCACACATGTGGAGCCAGCGCAGGTGAACAGCTTGATCGTCACGTTCTGCGTGATCCGAGCCCTGTGCCTGCGCATGGGGCTCTTTCCATGTGCGGCTCTCGCACCGGAGGTCACGAACGATCAAGGAGGGGCCCATGGCACGGCCTGACAAGGCGGCTGCTGTCGCCGAGCTCACCGAGCGGTTCAAGAACTCCTCGGCAGCCGTCCTGACGGAGTACCGCGGGCTCACCGTGACCCAGCTCAGCGAGCTGCGGACCGCGCTGGGCGCTGACACGCAGTACGCCGTCGTCAAGAACACGCTGACCGCCATCGCGGCCAAGGAAGCCGGCTACGACGTCTTCGAGGGGGAGCTGGCCCTGGCCGGCCCGTCCGCGATCGCGTTCGTCGGGGGCGACCCGGTCGAGGCGGCGAAGGGTCTGCGCGACTTCGCGAAGGCTCACCCCAACCTCGTCATCAAGGGTGGCGTCATGGAGGGCAAGGCCCTCTCCGCCGCCGAGGTGACCAAGCTCGCGGACCTCGAGTCCCGCGAGGTGCTCCTGGCCAAGGCGGCCGGTGCGATGAAGGCCAAGCTCTTCCAGGCGGCCTACATGTTCACCGCGCCCGCGTCCAAGGCCGTGCGCACCATCGAAGCCCTGCGCGAGAAGCAGGCGTCCACCAGCGAAGCCGCCTGAGGCTCCGCACCCCACCCCGGGCACCACGCCCAGCTTCCCGCGACACATCGCAGGACAACAGGAAGGAACGCCATCATGGCGAAGCTCAGCACTGACGAGCTCATCGAGGCTTTCAAGGAGCTCACCCTCATCGAGCTCTCGGAGTTCGTGAAGCAGTTCGAGGAGACCTTCGAGGTCACCGCCGCTGCCCCGGCCGCCGTGGCCGTGGCCGCCGGCCCCGCCGCCGGTGGCGGTGGCGCCGAGGAGGCCGCCGAGGAGAAGTCGGACTTCGACGTCATCCTCGAGACCATCGGCGACAAGAAGATCCAGGTCATCAAGGAGGTGCGCGCGCTCACCTCGCTCGGCCTCAAGGAGGCCAAGGACCTCGTCGACGGCGCCCCCAAGCCCGTCCTCGAGGGCGTGGCCAAGGAGGCTGCCGACAAGGCCAAGGAGCAGCTCGAGGCCGCCGGCGCCACCGTCACCGTCAAGTGACGACTGCCTGACCGGTTTCACCCGAAGGCCCGCACCGAACTCGGTGCGGGCCTTCGTCGTGCGCTGGCGGGCGCTCGTCTACCGCGGCTGGACACTCCGCGGCTCTCTCCGCCCGCGCCACGCCCGCTCGCGCCACGCCCGACCGCGCCGCTCCGCACCCGCCGTGGCGCCCGTCGATCTCGCTGGTCCCCCACGTGCCCGGCCGGCGCAGCGAACTGAAGGCCCGGCGTCGTCGTCCACAACCCCGGTGGCGCCGGGCCTGGGCGGGGGAGTATGGTGTGCGTCACTTCGTCCTCGTCCAGCGTCGGATGGTGGACATCGAGGCATGCGTGCCTTATAGTGGGTCCTTGCTCTGTGCTCTCTGACCCCGTCCTGCCCATCGGCCTGATGCGGCACCCCTGATCCTCGTGGCCCTGTCCCTTGTGGCCCTGTCCCGCGGATCGACTCGCTCCTCGTAGCGCGTCCGGGTGCCGATGCGGCTGGGCTTGACCGGGGCGGTTCCGCACGTGCACGCCATCGAACGCCGGGAAGGACCCCTCTTGGCTGCCTCGCGCACCTCTCACACTCCCTCTGCTGCAGACATCGACAACCGCACCGCCTCTCGACGGGTCTCGTTCGCGAAGATCCGCGAGCCCCTCGCCGCCCCGGATCT
>JBMDXU010000098.1:0-27137 GCA_048594485.1 Pseudactinotalea sp.
CGGCGAGGCTAGCGACGGTGCCGTCACCGCCGGTGGTGGCTCCGGCTCCGTCCTCGAGGACGGCGGCCCCCAGCGCCTGCTCCTCGCCCTCCGGACCCGTCCCGCCACTCGTCCGCGGAACCGCGAGGGCGAGCACCAGCCCGGCGACGACGCCCACGAGCGTGAACACGGCCCCGAGCGAGAGCGTGTAGCGGTTCGACGCCGTCAGAGAGGGAGCGAATCGCAGCGGGTTCTCGACGAGCCGGTAGCACAGGTAGGCGGGGATGAACGAGGCCGCCATGACGAGGAGCCCGCGCTTGGTCCCGAGCTCGCCCCAGTACGCCGTGGCGCAGACCAGCAGCGGCCAGTGCCACAGGTACAGCGAGTACGAGAGACCACCGACCCAGACGGCGGGCCGCCAGGAGAGGATGACGGCGGGGCCGGCGTGCCCGGAGGCGAAGCCGGCGACAATCACCGCAGCGGTGCCGAGCGTCGGTGCGAGCGCGTGGTAGCCCGGCCACGGCGTCGAGGAGGAGAACAGCAACCCGGACGCCCCGATGACCACGAGGCCGATCCACCCGAGGGCGGCCGCGCCCAGCCGTGGCAGCCGCGTCCAGAGTGTCGAGCCGATGGCGACCAGCGCGCCGATGCCGAGCTCCCAGAGCCGGGTCGGCGTGACGAAGAAGGCCGTCGGCGCGTTGGCGCTGGTCAGGTAGATCGAGTACGCCAGCGAGGGCAGCACGATGAGGAGGATCCCGGCGGTCATGACCGCGCGCAGACGGGCGTTGGCCCGTCGCCGCACCCACCACGCGATCGCGACGAGCAGCAGCGGCCAGACGATGTAGAACTGCTCCTCCACCGCGAGCGACCAGAAGTGCTGCACCGGCGAGACGCCGACGTCCTCGGCCAGGTAGTCCACCGATCGTGCCGCCAGGCGCCAGTTCACGACGTACAGCGCGGCGGCGACGATGTCGCTGCCGAAGGTTCGCCAGTCGATGACGCTCACGGTGAGCCAGGTGAGGACCGCCGTCACCACGAGCACGACGGCGGTGGCCGGCAGCAGACGCTTGGCTCGTCGGGCGTAGAAGCGCACCAGCGACACGCGGCCCGACTTCTCCAGCTCGCGGATGAGCAGACCTGTGATGAGGAAGCCGGAGATCACGAAGAACACGTCGACGCCGACGAAGCCGCCGGTCAGCTGGTCGACACCGCCGTGATAGAGCAGCACGAGCCCGATCGCGACGGCACGCAGACCCTCGATGTCGGGACGGAAGCCCTTGCCCCCTCGGTGCCCGCGCTCGGCGCGCGGCTCCGGCCGTGCGGTTGCGGTCTTCTCAGATGTCGGCATGGTCCCAGGGCTTTCCGAAGAACAGCTCGGCAGACGGCTTGGCGAGCAGCTCGCTGTCGGTGATCTTCCACGTGTGTCCTTCGACGCTGGCGCCGCGGACGGAGACGAAGTTGTAACGGTCGGCCGAGTACACCAGACCACCCGCCGCGGCGACCTTGTCGAGGAAGGTCGTGTCGACACGACGCGGCAGGTTCTCGAAGCGGAGATCCGACGCGACCTGGCGGGGGAGGACGAGCGTGCCGCCCTGGACGAGTCGCGTGAGGGTGTTCTCCGCGTGCGGGAAGCGGAGGAACGTGGCTCCCGACGACTCGAGGTGCGTCAGGTGAGCCCATTTGCCGGCGACCTGCGCTCCGCTGAAGTCGAAGGTGGCCAGCAGGTCACGGAGGTAGTGGGGCCCGTAGTGGTTGTCGTCGTCCATCTTGGCGACGTACTCCCCGTCGGCGACGTCGACACCGAGGTTCATGACGGCGCCCAGAGTCATCTCCGGGGCCGCGGCGACGACCGCGAGGTCCACCCCCAGATCCGTCGCCCGGCTCGTGACGTCGGCATCGGCGTCGAACCCGTGCGTGACCAGCACCAGCTGCACCTGCTCGTGCGACTGCCGCGCGACGAACTCCAGCACGTGCCCGATCTGGCTCGGTCGCATCGTCGGGACGATCGCGGAGACCGGCCGGCGACGGCGCGGCTCGGCGATCCCCAGTCGTGACAGGACGGCGTCGACGGCGGCCGTGCTCGTGTGCTCGGAGAGCACCTCGCGCACACCCACCTGTGCACGGCGTCGACGCAGCTCGGCGTGAGCGCCGAGGGCCAGCAGCTCCTGCTCGGCCAGGTCGGAGGTCTCGACGACCGTCACAGCGCGGGCATGCGTGGCCGCGCCAGGATCGGACGACAGCACGACACAACCCTCGCCGAGCAGCTCGAGCACACGGGTGCGGGGTGCGGCGCTGCCGATCGTCGCGACCTCGTAGGCGCGGTCGTCGCGCACCGGCGGGCCGAGCAGCGCGGTGATCGGATCCAGCACCGGATCGGCGCCGACGTCGGTGAGGCGACCGCGCGGCACGCGCGTGCCCGACGTGATCGCCGGGTTGTGCCGTCGGGGTTGCACGGCGGCGGAGTGCACGAGCACGTCGCGGCCGGGGTAGTCGGCAGCCCGTTCGGGGATCGAGACCGCGACGAGCGCCGCGGCCTCCGCGAGCGGGCACGGATCGGTGCCGACATCGGCCTCGTCCCAGACGACGACCGGGACGCCGGACGGCAAGTCCGGCAGCGACGCCGGCTGCGCGGGCCAGACGACGACGGTCAGGTCGATCCCGGTGTCCGGCGCCTGCCAGGAGTCGACCTGCTCCCACTCGGGCCGCAGCCGTTCCGTCAGCGCCGACCGCCCGAGCACCAGTGCCCGGACCGGCCTCGGCGAGGGACCCGAGAAGCGGCGCGGCTGCGCCTCGTGGCGCGTGCTCGACGTCGGTGCGCGCCAGGCGCGGCCGAGGTGACGACGCCACTGCCGCCAGCGGCTCGGGTGGGCGATCAGCTCGGCACCCGCGCGCAGCATCGTGAGAGCGCGGGGCACGCTCACCTCGTCCCGAGGAAGCGCGTGATCACGTCGGCGATGCGGGGACCGGCGTGGCCGTCCCACAGCGGCGGCGTCGGCCACGTCGCAGGACGTCCCGCCGCGAGCGCTGCCGCCGTCGCGTCGGCGAGGGAGTCGCGTGTGACGAGCCGGTTGGTGCCGTCGGTGATCGTGACGGGGCGCTCGGTGTTGGGCCGCAGGGTCAGGCAGGGAACCCCGAGCACGGTGGTCTCCTCCTGCACACCACCGGAGTCGGTGACGACGAGGTCGGCGCCGCGGACCAGACCCATGAAGTCGAGATAGCCGAGCGGGTCGACGATCCTCATCCCGGCATGGTCGAACAGACCGGCCGTGCGGAGCCGGTCGCGGCCGCGGGGGTGCAGCGGGAGCACCACGGGCACCTGGTCGGCGACCGCGTACATCGCGCGCACGAGCGCAGCGACGTCCTCGGGGTCGTCGACGTTCCCGGGTCGGTGCAGGGTGGCCACCGCATAGCGTCCGTCGAGCCCGTGATCCCGTCGGGCGCGATCGACGTCGAAACGGTCCATGCTCGCGACCAGCGTGTCGATCATCGGGTTGCCGACGAGGTGGATCGAGTCCGACGCGGCGCCCTCGCGCGCGAGGTGGGCGATCGCGTCGGGACTCGTGCAGAGCAGCAGTGCCGACAACCGGTCGGTGACCATCCGGTTGATCTCTTCGGGCATGGTCAGGTCGACGCTGCGCAGACCGGCCTCGACGTGCGCGACAGGCTGGCCCATCTTCGCCGCGACCAGCGCCGCGGCGACCGTCGAGTTGACGTCCCCGTAGACCACGACCAGCGACGGCGTGCGCTCGGTCAGCACCGTCTCCAGCTCCACCATCAGCCGCGCCGTCTGAGCAGCGTGCGACGCGGAGCCGACACCGAGGTTGAGATCCGGCCGCGGCAGGTCGAGCTCGCGGAAGAACACCTCGGACATCGCGTCGTCGTAGTGCTGTCCCGTGTGGACGAGCACCTGGTCGACGCCACGGTCCTCGAGGGCCCGGATGACCGGTGCCGCCTTCGGGAAGTTGGGCCGGGCGCCGGTGACGTGCAGCACGGGGCCGTGCATGGATGATCCCTCCGGGGGCCAGGACTCGAGCCCGGCCATGATGCCATACTGGCCCCAGCGATCCGTCGGCGGCAGGAGTGTGGGTCTGTGTCCCGTCCGAGCGGACGATCGGCGTGGCAGGGCACGCGACTGGCGGTCATGGTCATCGCCGTCGACACCCTCCGACGACACCTCGACGACCACCCGCTGGTGGCGGTCAGCAGGCTCGTGCGGGCCGCACCCGCACCAGTACGCACCACCCTCGCGCGGTGGGGCGCGCGGGCCGGCCGGTCGTGGGGCGTGGTCGCGCTCGCGGCAGCCGGCCGGCGAGACGGCGCCGCTGCGCTGATCGCTCGCCTCGGCGACATCCCCGGGCGTCGAGCGGGCGCGGCGGCGGCCGCCCTCGCGACGCACGACACCCGGTCGGCGCGACGGCTCCTGGACGTCGTCGGTGTCGACACGCCGGACGAGCGCTACGCGCGAGCGATCTGCCTGCGGACGCTGGGTTTCCTGACCGACGCGGACGAGGTCGTCGCGGCCGACGCCGGCCCGCGTGTGCGCGCGCTGCGCCGTCGGCTCCGGTCCGAGCTGGAGGTGCTGGCCCCGACCGGGCGCGAGCCGACGCCGTCGACGCCGGCCGGCGCCACCGAGGCGGACGCCGTCGACGGACAGGGAGTCGACCGACAGGGAGTCGTGCTGCACCTGGTGACCAACGCGCTCCCCGAGACGCAGGCCGGTTACACCACACGCACCCAGGGGATCGTGCGCGCGCTCCGCCACGCGGGTGTGGACGCGCGGGTCGCACCACGCGCCGGGTTCCCGGTCGTCGAGGGTCACCTGACCTCCGACGCCGTGATCTGGGTCGACGGCGTCCCCTACCACCGATCCCTGCCGCTCGGGCTGCCGGTCGACGCCGCTGCGCTCGTCCGCGCCGACGCCGACCTGCGGGGTCGCGTGGCGCGCGAGACCGGAGCACGGGTCCTGCACGCCCACAGCAACTACCTCAACGCCCGGGCGGCGCTCGCCGCACGCGACCGGACCGGTGTGCCCGTGGTCTACGAGGTCCGGGGCATGCTCGAGGAGACCTGGCGCTCACGCGGCGGCGACCCGGCGGCCGACCGGTACACGCTCACCCGGGCGAGCGAGACGGAGGCGATGCTCGCCGCCGACGCCGTCGTCGTGATCTCGGAGGTGCTGCGCGCCGAGGTCATGAGCCGCGGCGTCCCGGAGGACCGCATCGTGCTGGTCCCGAACGCCGTCGACGACCGGTTCCTGCTGCCCGCGCCGGACCCGGCAGCCCTGCGTCGCGAGCTCGGCATCGAGCCCGACGACGTCGTGGTCGGCACGATCTCGACGCTCAACGACTACGAAGGTCTCGACCTGCTCGTCGACGCCGTGGGCGAGCTCCGCGGAGGCGGCCGGTCCGTGCGGCTGCTGCTGGTCGGGGGCGGCCCCGCCGCCGAGACGCTGCGCGAGCGCGCCGCCGGTCTCGGTCCCGGCGTCGCCGTCCTGACCGGGCGGGTCCCGTTCGCCGACGTCCACCGCTACCACGCGGCGATCGACGTGTTCGCGGTGCCTCGCCTCGACCTGCCGGTGACCGCTCTGGTGCCGCCGCTCAAGCCGCTGGAGGCGATGGCGAGCGGCCGACCCGTCGTGGCGGCCGACCTCCCGCCGCTGCGCGAGATCGTCCGGGCCGGGGTGACGGGCGAGCTCGCCAGGGCCGGGGACGTGGACGCGCTCGCGGCCGCGCTCGCCCCCGTCGTCGACGACCCGGCCCGGCGCGAGGAGTACGGGCGGCGCGCACGGGAGTGGGCGACGAGCGAGCGCACCTGGCGGCGCGCTGCGGAGCTCTACCGCGACCTCTATCATCGGCTCGGCGTCGCCTGACGTCCGCTGCTGCCAGCGCGCGCCGAGCCGGACCGTATGCTGTGGCAGGCCAACGATCGGTATGGAGGAGACAGACGTGGCAGCAGACGTTGTGGTCCTGGGGCTGGGTTACGTAGGACTGCCCCTGGCCCAGGCGGCGGTCCGGTCAGGGCTCTCCGTGATCGGGTTCGACGTCAGCACTCGCGTCGTCGACGGGCTCAACGGCGGCCGCTCGCACGTCGACGACCTCAGCGACGACGACATCGCCGAGATGGTCGCCGGCGGCTTCCGCGCCACCGTGGACGAGACCGAGATCGCGCAGGCGCGCACGGCCGTCGTGTGCGTCCCGACGCCGCTGTCGGAGGATGGCGGCCCCGACCTCGGCGCCGTGATGTCCGCCACCCGCACGATCGCACGCAACCTGCAGCCGGGCATGCTCGTGGTGCTGGAGTCGACCACGTACCCCGGCACGACCGACGAGGTCGTCAAGCCGATCCTCGAGGAGGGCGGTCTCACGGCGGGAACCGACTTCGCTCTCGCCTTCTCGCCCGAGCGGATCGACCCGGGCAACCCGACCTACGGGATGACCAACACGCCCAAGGTCGTCGGCGGGCTGACGCCGGGATGCACCGAGCGCGCGGCCGAGTTCTACCGCCACTTCGTCGACACGGTGGTCCCGGCGAAGGGCACGCGCGAGGCCGAGACGGCCAAGCTGCTCGAGAACACCTACCGCCACATCAACATCGCCCTCGTCAACGAGATGGCACGGTTCTGCCACGAGCTCGACATCGACCTGTGGAACGTCATCGAGATGGCCAAGACGAAGCCGTTCGGCTTCCAGGCCTTCTACCCCGGGCCGGGCGTCGGCGGGCACTGCATCCCGATCGACCCCAACTACCTCAGCTACAACGTGCGGGCGCGACTGGGCTACCCGTTCCGCTTCGTCGAGCTGGCGCAGGAGATCAACGCGACGATGCCCGCGTACGTGGCGCGTCGGGCGCAGGACATCCTCAACGACGACAGCCTGGCCCTGCGCGGGGCCACCGTGCTGCTGCTCGGCGTCACCTACAAGCCCGACATCGCCGATCAGCGCGAGTCCCCGGCCGTGCCGCTCGCCAAGCAGCTGCGCGCGATGGGCGCGAACGTGCAGTTCCACGACCCGAACGTCAGCAGCTGGAAGGTCGGCAACGACGTGCTGGAGTGCGTGCCCGACCTCGACGAGGCGCTGGCGCAGGCCGATCTCGCGATCCTCGTCCAGAACCACAAGAGCTACGACGTGTCGGCGCTGGCGGCGGCTGCCACCAGGTTCTTCGACACCAAGGGTGCGACGAGCGGTGAGGAAGCGCATCGGCTGTGACCACGCCGCCGCCCGGGGCGACTGCGCCTGACGGTCCGTCCGACCTCGCCGGGCTCGCGGCTGCCCACGGCCTGACGAAGGTCGGCAGCCGGCCACCGCTCGGGCAGTACATCAGCACGCTCTGGTCGCGGCGGGCGTTCCTGTGGGTGATGGCGAGCTCACGCAGCTACAGCCGCAACCAGAACAACTATCTCGGCCAGCTCTGGACGATTCTCAACCCGCTGACGCTGGCCGGGGTGTACTTCCTGGTGTTCGGGCTGATCCTGAACACCCGCGGCGGCACCGACAACTACGTCGGGTTCCTCACGATCGGCATCTTCATCTTCACGGCGATCGCCGCGTCGATCACCGCGGGTTCGACGGCGGTCACCAGCAACATCACCGTGGTCCGCGCGCTCGACTTCCCACGAGCCGTGCTGCCGCTGTCGGTCGCGCTCTCGGAGATGCTCACGCTGCTCCCGGCGATCGGGGTGATGATCGCGATCGTCCTCATCAGCGGTGAGCCGATCACCTGGGCGTGGCTCCTGCTCCCGGTCGCGCTGGCGATGATCCTGCTCTTCAGCGCCGGCTGCGCGATGCTCGCCGCCCGGATCGTGGTCGGTGCGCGCGACCTGCGCAACCTCATCCCGGTGGCCATCCGGCTCCTGCGCTACCTGTCGGGTGTGTTCTTCTCGATCCAGCACTACACCGGCACCTTCTCCTGGGGCATGGTGCTGGAGTACCAACCGGTCGCGATCTACCTCACGCTGGTGCGGTCGACGATGCTGGGCGAGGTGCCGCTGGTCCTCGAGCAGTGGATCGCCGGAGGGATCTGGGCGGTGCTCTTCTTCGTCGTCGGGTTCGTCGTGTTCTGGAGCGCGGAGGAGCAGTATGGCCGCGACTGACGAGGGTGCGTTCGAAGAGATCGACTTCGAGGACGACGACGAGCAGGACGAGTCGCCGGCATCGACGGTACGACGGCCGACGTCCGACGTCCCGGCTGTCGTCGTCGACGACGTCCACGTGCGGTACCGCGTGTTCGGCGGCCGCAAGCGCTCGATGGCACCGGAGATGGGTCGCTTCCGCTCCATGCTCAACCGCAGCCGGCGCCACGTCGGCGCCGTGACGGAGGTGCACGCGGTCCAGGGAGTCTCGTTCGTCGCGAACCACGGCGAGTCGATCGGCATCGTGGGTCGCAACGGCGCGGGCAAGAGCACCCTGCTGCGCGCGATCGCGGGGCTGATGCCGACGAGCGCCGGCGCCGTCTACGTCTCCGGCACCAGCTCGCTGCTGGGCGTCAACGCCGCCCTGATGAGCTCGCTCACGGGGGAGCGCAACGTCATGATCGGCGGCCTGGCGCTCGGGCTCACGCCGGCGCAGGTCCGGGAACGCTTCGACGACATCGTAGAGTTCGCCGGCATCGGAGACTTCATCGATCTGCCGATGAAGGCGTACAGCTCGGGGATGGCAGCCCGGCTGCGGTTCGCGATCTCGACCGCGGCGGTGCCCGACGTGCTGATGATCGACGAGGCGCTCGCGACCGGCGACGCCGAGTTCCGCGATCGCAGCAAGAAGAAGATCGACGAGATCAAGGAGCACGCGGGCACGGTGTTCCTGGTGAGCCACTCGATGAACTCGATCGAGCGGATGTGCGAGCGTGCCATCTGGATCGAGAAGGGCAAGCTGATCGCCGACGGCCCGTCGGGTGAGATCGCGGCGGAGTATCGCAAGGCGATCAAGAAGAAGGCCTGACCTCCGTGAAGGTGCTCGTCGTGACGGTGGTTCACGACCCGGAGGACGCGCGGATCCGGCATCGCCAGATCGTCGCGCTCCTCGAGGCCGGCCACGAGGTGGTCTACGCGGCGCCCTTCACGGCGTTCGGTCGGACCCCGCCCGAGGGAACGACGGGGGTGGATCTTCCGCGCGCCTCCGGCCGCCGTCGTCTCGGTGCGGTGCTGGCCGCCCGGCGCGAGATCCGGCGGCGACGCGACGACGTGGACGTCGTCCTCGTCCACGACCCCGACCTGCTGCTGGCCGTCGTCGGACGCACCAGGTCGCCGAGGGTGGTCTGGGACGTGCACGAGGACACGGCCGCGGCTCTGGGCATGCGCGGCTGGGTGCCCGGACTCGCGCGTCCGCTGCTCGCGCGTGCGGTGCGTGCCGCCGAGCGCTGGGCCGAACGGCATCTCGTCCTGCTTCTCGCCGAGCGCGCCTACCGGGACCGGTTCCGGAACGACCACCCGGTGGTCCCGAACTCGGTGCTGGTGCCACCGCAGGCTCCGCCCCAGCCAGGGCCGGGTCGCGTCGTCTACCTGGGCAAGGTGACGCTGGCCCGAGGGTGTGAGGAGATGGTGGCGGTCGGTCGCCTTCTGCGGGACGCACGGCTGGAGGTCATCGGCTCGGCCGATGCGTCGGCGCGCGCGAGCATCGAGGCTGCCGCCGACGAGGGGGTCCTGGAGTGGGCGGGCTTCGTACCGAACGACGTGGCGCTCGGCATGCTCGACGGCGCGACCGCGGGCCTGTCGCTGCTGCACGACCAGCCCAACTACGCGCACTCCGAGCCGACCAAGCTGATGGAGTACATGGCGCACGGGATCCCCGTGATCACCACCGCCAACGCGGCGTCGCGTGCGCTCGTCGAGAGAGCCGACTGCGGGATCGTGGTGCGATTCGGCGACGTCGACGGCGTCGTGGCGGCGGTGGAACGGCTGTCGAGCGATCCCGACGAACGTCGTCGGCTCGGCGCGAACGGGTATCGCTACGCCCGCGAGAACCTGGACTGGGCCGTGGACGCGCGGCAGTTCGTGCGTGCGCTCGAGGTCGCCGCAGGATCGGGCACCTGACGCCACGGCTGGGCGGGTGCCGAGCGTGCTACGTGCGCGGCGGGAGCAGGGTGACAGCAATCTCGCCTGCGTCCAGTCGCCACCACGACCAGTCCGCGGTGCCGGGACTGGTGGGCTCGGGCAGGAGACCGGTGCCCTCCAGCGTCCATCCTGCGCGGGTCAGGAGATGCACCGACCGCCCCACCCGATACGTTCCGCACACCAGGACATCCGGAGCCGAGACGAGTGCGCGGGGGTCGAATGCCGGTCGCACATCGTCCAGGATGCACCGCTGCGACCAGCTCGACAGCTCGTTGGACCGACCCCGGACGATGAGCACGAGCTCATCCATGGCCGTCGCATCGGCAACCGTCCGCAACGCCACATGGATCGCTTCGAGGCCGTGACTGACCGCGACCTGCAGCGGGTGGCGCACGCCGCGGTCGCGCAGCGTCAGCTGCAGCGGTGCGGGTACACGAGCACGCTCGGCCACCACGCGTGTGCTGGTCGCGGTCCTGGGTGGGCTCAGCGACCGCAGCCGACCAGTGAACGCCTCGTAGCCGTATCGCTCGGCCGCGAGTCTGCGGACCTGCGCGGAGCGGCTCGCGTGACGATCGGGATCGGCGACGTAGCCGGCCACGACGTCACGGGCGTCACCGGGCTCGGCATAGTCGACGAGGTCGCCCAGCACAGACCGATGGCTCGGGTGAGCGATGGTGACGACGCCACGAGCGGCGGCCTCGACGAGCACACGGTCGAGACCGTCGTCGTGGCCCACCGCGTCGTAGTGGACGAAGAAGTCGAGCCCATCGAAGAACTCTGCTGGCGTGAGGCGCGCTCGTGGGATCAGCTCCCAGTTCTCCGGCAGCTCTGTCCCACGGCTCGCGCCGACCATGCGTCTGATCCGCATGGTGCCGCCGAGGAAGCGCACGCGATAGCCCGCACCGAACCCGTAGGTCGAGATCAGCTCCTGGTGCGTCGACCCGTACGGGGTCGCCGGGTCGTGCACGAACTGGCCGACGACGATCTCGGCGCGGCCCGCGATCGGTCGCGCTGGTATCTCCTGGGGGACCTCCACCAGCAGCTGGGCGTCCCAGCCGAGCAGCTGATCGTCCAGACCGTGCTCCTCCAACGCACGTCGCACGAGCGGGCCGGTCGGCATCCAGAGCACCGGTGCCCCGAAGGTCCGACGGCCGCGGTCGACGACATCGGCGACGGCGTATCCCGGCTCGATGTCGCCCGGGTGGTGGGGGGGCTGGTCGGCGACGACGACGGTGGTCCCGACGCGGACCGGTGTGGTCAGGTGTGGCGGGTACTCGAGCGTGTCGGCGCCCTGGACCAGCAGCACGTCGATGTCGACGTCGTCGTCCGGCTGGACGAGCTCGACGACGCCGCTGCTCACCAGCTCGAGCACGGGTTCGCACAACGGCAGATCGCGGCGCGACATGAAGCGGTACCGCTCGACATGCATCACCGCCACCCGTAGTCCGGTGTGCACGGCAGCGGCGATCTGCTCGAGCGTGGCGTCGTGCGGGCCGGCATGACCCCGCCAGTCGCCAGCGACGCAGACATCGAACCGCCGGTTCGTGCTCACCGCAGCGGACAGCGGACGGCTCCACCGCAGCGGCTCCGGGAACCGACGCGCGGTTGTGTCGTCGAGGAACGGGTCCGCGGCAGCTCCCGCGATCTGCGTGTGCCACGGGGTCGAGAGGCACTTGTAGGCGAATCGGGAGCCGTGACGCCACCGGGGTGCGAACTCGGCCGACGACAGCGTCTCTCCGGCTCGCGCGATGGTGAGCACCTCGGGGATGTCGACGATCCTGGTGTGGAAGGCGGCTTCGAGACGTCGCGCGTACTCCGTGTCGGCACCTTTGCGTGCGGTGTCGAAGAAGCCGATCCGGTTGAGGACCTGGGTGGTCCGGAACATGAGCGAGGATGCCGTCACGAATCGGGCGTGATACCCCATCCTGGTGATGACCAGATCGTTCTGGACGCGGACGCCGTGGTGCCGGGTGGCGATCACGTCGGGGGATTCGAGCAGGGGCTGCAGCGAACGCTCGAGCGCCTGCGGGTGCATCCAGTCGTCGGAGTCCAGGACGGTGAAGACGGCTCCGCGGGCTTGCCGAAGCGCCGTGTTGCGCGCGCGGTAGGTGCCGCCGTTGACGGCCTTGCGGATCACCCGGATCCGGTCGTCCAGCTGGTCGACCTGACGCAGCAGAGGCTCGTACTCCGGGCCCGAGCCGTCATCGACCACCAGCAGCTCAAGATTCGACCACGACTGACGCAGGACCGAGGCGACCGCGGTGAGCAGCGCCTGGTCCGGCCGAAAGGTGCTCATCGCTACCGTGACCTGCACCGGCGACTCGACGACCGGGGGTGGCTGTGTCGTGAGTCGGTCGAACATCAACCGTCCCGGTTCCGCAGGATCGAGCTCGACCGGCTGCAGCCGATCCTGATGGAGAAAGGTGTTGAGCAGCGCGAGCCATGCAGGGGTGCTGTCGACGCCGGCGGTCGTCGGGTTGAGCATGTCGACCCGCATGCCCTCGACGACGTCCGCGCGCATGCGACCGGCGTCGAGGATCGCTGTCGCCCCGACACGATCGTCGCCCAGCAACCGCAGCTCTGCGAGCACCTCGGATGGTCGCTCGGGAAACGCGTCGAGCCCCAGCTCGTCGCTGGAAGCCTCGAGCAGCACCCGACTGCGTACCCGATCGGAGGGCTCGACATCCTGGAGCGCGAGGACGTACCCGAGCTGGGACACCCACAGCGCCGACGCGGTCGCGGGGAGCTGGCCGCGGTTGGTCGACACGGATCGGACGAGCTCGCTCAGCGTGTGGCCGGGCCAGGCCAGCTCGGCAAGCAGCTCGCGCGCCCATGTCGAGCGGGTCCGCAGCACCGTCGCCACCAGGGCGTGCTCATCGGCGCTGAAGGCGATGTGGTGACGTGCGACCCGGAGCCGCTCTGCCCTGCGCCGAGCGCTAGTCGCCATAGCGACTGGCAGCCGCCCGTTCCCGCTCGCGGGTCTCTTGGGCGAGGGAGCGCAGCTGCTGGAGCTCCTCCTCGACGGAGGCCTGGAGCCGGTCGAGCCGACCGACGTACTGGGCCTGCAGGATCCGGACGGCTCCGAGGACGTCCTGCTCGGTGGCGGACGCGGCGATGACGACGGGTGCTTGCGTGCCGGTCGGCGTGGACCTGGGCCGGGCCGATGCGACCGCTCGACGGGCCATCCGTGCCGCACGGCCAGGCAAGGCGCGGACGCGGCGGTTGGCATCGAGGACGCTGAGGAACGTGCTGGAGAGCAGCACCATCGCGGCAAGGGTGACGAGCCACCACGCCTCGAGCGCCGTCGCCACTGCAGCGACGATCGTCATGGCGGCCGCGAGTGCGCCGCCCGCCACCATGTATCGAGATCTCACCACTGCCTCTCGCTCCCCCCGTGCAGGCCAAGGTCAGAATCGTCCGGACACCCGTCCCATGACTGCGGCGAGCCCCACGAGTGGGTACTCTTCCGACGGTCGGACGCAGTGCTCGGACTAAGACGAGGGTACCGTTGAAGCAGCCAGCATTCTCCGAGCCGATGCTGCTGTCTGTCGCGGCCTCGGCGCCGACGTGGAGCCGTTGGCAGCTGGTCGAGAGCCTGGATCGTTCGTCGCCCGTCGCTCTGGCGCGGCTGGCGCTCCGCAACAGATCGGGCCTGGCGGCCGATGCGTTGGCGAGCGCCGGGCTCGCGGCCGGATGCACGGCAGCACAGGCGCGGCGGCTCGTGCTCGACGGTGACGTCTCACTCCGCGAACCGCGCATCGCGGCCGCGCTGGCGCTCGTCTGGGCGGGCATGGCGCTGGATCACGAAGCGATGGATGCGGCCGCGAGACTCTACCTGCGCGTGATCGAGGACATGGGGACGGCGCAGCTGCCGACCGAGCACCAGCAGGGAGTGGCGCAGGCGCTCTATCTGTCCGGACGGTTCGACGAGGTGGCCGCGCTGCTCCCGCACCTGCGCAAGATCTCGGACGCGGTGCGTGCCTGTCTGGAGGCCGATCTTGCCGGCCCGGTGGTGCGCGGCGGCGAACCGACGGCCCGGTGGTTCGAGATGCTGTCCGCTCCGCAGGCGGCGTTCGGGCTCGAGCCACTGCGCCTGGACGACCGGACCGACGACGGTCTGGATCTGTTCGATCGGCTCACGAGCCGGGCCGACAGGGGTCTGGTGTCCGGTGAGCTCGTCTCGGTGGTGACGCCGTGCTTCCAGCCTGCCGAGGGATTGCTCACCTCTCTGCGCTCGCTCGCCGGCCAGACGTGGGCGGATCTCGAGCTCGTGGTCGTCGACGACGGATCGGGTCCGGAGTACGACGACTGGTTCGAGCGCGCGCGGGCGATCGATCCCAGGGTCAGAGTGATCCGGGAGGAGTCCAACCGCGGTGCCTATGCGGTCCGCAACCGTGGCGTGGAGGAGAGTCGCGGCAGCGTCGTCACCTTCCAGGATGCCGATGACTGGTCGCACCCTCGTCGGATCGAGCGGCAGCTGGCGGTGCTTCAGGAAGACGGCGTCATGGCGACGCGTAGCGCCGCGGTGCGGGCACGACCCGATCTCACCCATCAATGGTTCGGCTACCCGCCGATCAGACCCAACGCGTCGAGCCTGATGATGCGTCGCGAGGCATACGACTGGCTGGGTCCGTTCGTGGAGACGCGCAAGGGCGCGGACTCCGAGTACCTGGAACGGATCGTCGCTCGAGGTGGCGTGCTGCGTGATCTCAGCGAGCCACTGGCCGTGACCAGGCTGCGTGACGGAAGCCTGTCGCGCGGCGACTTCACACATCACTGGACGGCTCCGGACCGCCTCGACTTCCGTGGGGGGTTCCGGGCGTGGCACCGGGGCGAAGGCGGGTCCAGGGCGGCCGAGCGGACTCCGCTCTTCCCGGTGCCGACGACGTTCCTGCCGACGCAGTCGCGGCGGCGCGAGGTCGACCTGCTGTGGATCGCCGACTTCTCTCCGGATGCGGCGAGCGTGGCTGTGAGCGAGCTGGCACCGTGGGTCGCGGTCTCATCGGAGGCGAACGGAAGACAGGGCCTCTGGCAGCTCGAGTCGCCACTGCCGGTGCGAAGCCGGCGACCGGAGATGAGCACCGACTGGCGCGACACCATCGACTCGACCGACGGCCTGATCTCTGTCTGCCGGACCGATCACGTGCGTGCGTCGCTCGGGGTCGTCGTCGATCCCTCGGTCCTGCTGGTGTGCGGGGACCAGCCGACCGATGTGGTCATCGACGACATCGAGGTGTGGCTCACACCAGGCAGTCTGGAACCGGCTGCCGGCGGGCTCCCGATCGATTTGCTCTGGGTGGCGGACCAGTGTCGTCGGTGGTGGTCGCGCGCGCCACGCTGGGTCGCTGCGCCTTTCCTGGATGCCGACGAGCGTTCGCGGCTGCTCGATCTGGCGGGCTCGCTCCGGCTGGGCGACACCAGGGTGCCCGACCCCGTTCCCTAGCTGATCGATCGGACCCAGGTGGACCGCAGCCCGAGCCGGCTGCGGAGCTGTTCACCCGTCAGCGTGGCACTGGCGCCGGTGGAGGCGTAGGCGGTGACCCGAAGCACGGCGTCGCCGTCCGACCGGCGGGTGATCGCGACGCGGACGACGTTCGGCAGCCCGAACGCCGAGCGCATCGTCGACTGGCTCACGGTCACGGTCCAGCTCGCGTAGGGGTTGCGGCTGTTGAGGCTCCAGGAGTCGCTCACGCTGCGCAGGTGGGGGAGCGCTGCGGTCCAGACATCCTCGGAGTTCTGGGTGCGGCCGCCGGAGGAGGAGAAGTAGTAGGTCCCGACGATGCTGCCGCCGTCGACGACGACGGCTCCGCGCCCGCTGCTGTTGATCGTCGCCAGCACGGCTGCCCGCCACCGGGCGCCCCACGTGACCTCGTTCTCCTTCTTCCACCCGGTGTAGTTCTGGGACCGGGTGTCGTCGTAGAGGTGGCAGTCGCAGGACGTGCGCACCGACGACGGCATGGTCGCCAGCGCGTAGGTGCGCGCCGCGATGACCTGCGCCTGGAGCGCCTGCGGCGACCACGAGGACGGCATCTCGGCGATACCCAGCATGTACTCGTCGGTGAGGTTGACGACGTTGACGGCGTTGACGGCACCGCCGATGGACTGCAGCTCGAGCCTGCCGTGACGGTAGGTGCCCTGGGCGCCGCTCACGCTCGTGTTGACCTGGACCGTCGAGGTCGGCCTGAAGAAGCGGGTCGACGCCCACTCGATGTGGACGCGGTTGGACGCGGCCGCCGTCGTCCAGCTCTGGCCGTCCGCCCGGACGCGCAGCCCCGAGCTGACGGCGGAGACCGTGATCGTCGTCCCGGCGGGCAGGGTGGCCACCACCGAACCGCCGATTCGGATGCGGGCCTGGCCGCCCGAGGCTCGGATGCTCGTGCTGCTGACACCGGAGAGCACCTGCACACGGACCAACCGGTCGGTGTCGCGGTAGGTGACATCCGTCCCGCTGTAGTAGTGCTCGAGGATCTCGGTGGCCGAGCTGCCCGCCAGCGCCATGCCGTAGGCGCCGTACTGCGACATGCCCACGCCGTGACCCCACCCGGCACCGGCGATCCTGAAGGACGTGGGAGGGACACCGACGACGGCGACCTGCACGGTGCCGCTGGTGCCCGACGGGTCGGACGTGACGATCCCGCTGTGGGACGTCACGGACGAGGCGCGCAACCGGTACCGGGAGAGCGATTCCTGCGCCGTCGGCCGGGAGGCGGTGCCTCGGCCGTTGGTCACCGTGACACGCTCCTGCAGCACCCACGACCGCCCGTTCCAGCGTTGGAGGTTCACGATCCCCGATACGGGTCGGCCCGCCATCGTCCAGGTCACGGTGAAGGCGATCCGCGACCCGGCGTCCACGACCGGGGACGCCACGAGGTCCGGTGCCGCCGATCGCCGGGGGTCGCTCACGAGCCGCATGGTGATCGTGTTGCTCGTGCCGTTGGGGTGCGCCGTGGGGACTCCGGACGGGCTGTCGACCCGACTCGTGCGCAGTCGGTAGCTGTACGAGCCACCCGGCGTGATGACCGTGGTGGCGGCGCCGTCGGTCACGGCGATCTGCCGCACCAGCTCCCAGGTGCTGCCACGCAAACGCTGGAGGTTGACCCGGCCGGAGACCGGCGTCCCCGCGTGCACCCAGGTGATGTTGAGGGCGGTCCGCTCGCCGGGGGTGGCGACACTCGTGGCCGACAGCGACAGCACGTCGCCGGCCGCTGCCTCGGCAGGACTCGTCGGCGGAGTCAGCAGCAGTGCGAGCGCAACGACGGCGACCGAGAGGAGGGAGATGACGCGGCGGAGCGCACGACGCATGGTGACGCCTTCGACGAGGGGAGCGGCGCCCCGATGCTATCCAGACTGTGGTTGAAGTGACAAGTGTGGTTCGTGTGACTGCTGGGCCTGCGAGCCGCTCACACCCGCCCGTTGCGGATCGATCGCAGCGTCGCCGTCATGAGCGACCGGAGCGATCGCAGCACCGACAGACCTTCGACCTCGCGGTAGAGACGCCAGTTGTGAGCCACCAGCTCGCGCTTGTTCTCCGAGAGCGATCCCGGGCGGGCAGCGCGGTAGAGGGCGAGCGGCTGCGGCATCCCCGACGCGGACCCGCCCTCGCGCAGGATCGACAGCCACAGGGCGTAGTCCTGCCGTTTCGCGAGATCGGGCATCAGACGTGTCCCGAGCCGCTCGCGGTCGTACATCGCCGTCAGGCATCCGATGTAGTTGGCCTCGAGCAGCGTGTCGTAGGTCAGCGACGGGCGTGCCGCGATGACCCGGCCGTTGGGGCGGAAGTCTGCTGCCTCGCCGTCGAACTCGGCATCGACCTTGTAGTAGGAGGTGAAGGTCAGCGCGCTGCCGGTGCTCTCGCCGAACGCGACCTGCGCCTCCAGCTTGTCGGGCAGCCACAGGTCGTCGCTGTCGAGGAACGCGACCCATCGTCCGCGTGCTCGCTCGATGGCGTGGTTTCGCGCCCCCGCCGCGCCGAGAGGCTCCTCGGACCGGATCGGCACGATGCGCTCGTCGTCGTCGGCGAGTCTGGTGAGGACGTCCCACGAGCGGTCGGAGGAGGCGTCGTCGACGACCAACAGCTCCCAGTCGGTGAGCGTCTGCGCCTGCACGGACCGGATCGACTGCTCCACCGTGTCCTCGGCGTCGTGGACCGGCATGATCACGGACACCACCGGGGACGCGGGCACCGCAGCAGCATAGGCCGCGGCTGCGCGGTCAGTGCAGCAGCGCCTCGACGGCCTCCGCCCAGCCACCCACCTGGCGTTCCGCGCACAGCACGGGTGCGGCAGCGTCGCTGGCGGCCTTCATCGCCGTCACCCGCTCGGGGGTCAGGGCGTCGACGGCGGCCGCGAACGACGCCGGTGTGAAGTCCGGTGCGACGACCCCGAGGTCGTGCGCGCGTACGAGCTCCGCCATGTCCGGGCTGGGCCCGATCACGAGACCGAGCCTGGCCTGCACGAAGTCGAAGAACTTGTTCGGCAGCGCGTGCCGGAAGTTGAAGGAGATGGGCGGGAGCACGTAGACGCCGACGTCGTAGGCGTTGAGCGTGCGGACGACGTCGTCGGTGGGGACCGGGTCGTGGATCGTCACCCGGTCGCTGCCCGCGTACCGCTGCCGCAGCGACGGCACGTACCCGTTGCCCTGGTCGATGAGGTAGAGATCGAGCGTCGCACCCGTGACCAGGTCCATCGCGGCGAGCATCGTCTCGAGCCGCTCGGGCACGGCGTTGCCGGCGTGCACGAGACGGATCGGGCGGTCGACGGCGGTCGGCGCGAGGTCGGCGAGCGGCGGGGCGTTCATCACCAGCCCGGCCTCGATCCCGAACTCGTGCCGGTACTGGTCGACCAGGCCGGGTGAGACGGTCGTCACCGACGCCGCACGCGTGACCCAGGTGCGCACGACCCAGCGGTAGTAGGGCGCCACGACGAGCCGCCAGGCGAGGCTCTCCTCGTTCTGCCTCGGGGCGTACTCGTGCAGGTCGGCGTGCACACCGCACCGGGGCTCGAGGCGGACGGCGAGGGGCACGGTGTCGGCGTCGTCGGCGAGGACGACGTCGTGCTCGCCGACCGGCAGCCGCTCCCTCAGCCACCGCTGCACCGGCATGGTGTCGTACGTGCGCTGGTAGGCGCGGGCCAGCAGCAGCCTGCGGTCCTTGTGCCAGTAGACGATCTCGTCGGGGATCCGGACGTGCGCGGCGACGCCGTCGGGTGCCCGCCCGTACCCGACCGTGGTGACGTCGTACCGCGGGGCGAGCAGGCGGACCTGCCGCAGCACGCGGGCGTCGCGCTCGATCGGGGAGTAGCTGACGATCATGACCGACCGTCGTGCGCTCATCGTCCGCCGCCGAGGACACGGGAGTACAGCGCGACGAGCGCCGCGGCCTCGTTGCTCCAGTCGAGCTCGTCGGCGGCGGCGCGGGACGCGGCGCGGTACCGGTCGCCGTCGGCCATCACACGCGACAGCGCGGCCGCGAGTTGATCGGGTCGGTCCGCCCCGAACACGTCGCCGATGCCGTACCGGTGCACCACCCCGGCCGTGTCGGGCAGGTCGGCGGCGACGACCGGCAGACCGCCGTGGATCGACTCGAACAGCTTGTTGGGCAGCGAGTACCGGTACGACAGGCAGATCGGTCGGACGTAGACGACCGAGACGTCGGCATCGGCGAGCGCCGCCGGCACCTCCGGACCGGGCACCGGCCCCACGAGATGGACGCGCTCGCGCACCCCGAGGTCGTCGGCGACGCCGAACAGGGTGTCGACGTAGCGCTGGTCGCCGTAGCCGAGCATGACGAGATGGGTGTCGCCGTCGAGCTCGGCGAGCGCCTCGAGCGTCTCCTCGAGGCCTCGACCGGTGGTGACGCCACCGCAGTAGCCGATCACCCGCGCCTCCGCGGGCAGACCGGCGAGCTCCCGGAGCCGACCCTGCTCGCGCGTCGGGACGTCGCCGGTGCGGTGCGGGATGTTCCGGACCAGGGTGGGCGGGGTGCGCAGCCGGAACCGTCGTCGCATCCAGGTGACGATCGACGGCGAGACGGTCACGACGCCGGCGCTGGCGCGGACCCCGAACCACTCGATCGCGGCCTCGACCAGCGGGGCGAGGAGACGGTCCTGGCGGACATTCCGGCGTGTCCAGAGCTCGTGCGCGTCGTAGACGATCGCGCTCCCGACGGCGGCGCGGGCGATCAGGGCGGGGCCGAGGGTGTTGCCGTCGTTGGCGTGGACCACGTCGGGTCGCCACGCCCGCACGCGTGCGACGGCGCCACCCCAGAACCACACCAGCCTGGCCACCTGGTAGAGCCGCATCCAGAGATCGGAGGCGATCGCACGGGCCGTCCGCGCCGGCATCGGGGCGCTCGGACGGGCGCTCGGTGCGGCGCTCGACGGTGTGGCCGCCGTGCCGGCCCGGAGCGCGGGCGGCGGCGTCGCGGCCTCGCCCCGGGCGCGGCGGACCAGACGCGCCAGCCACGGCAGCAGCCGCACGAGATCGAGGTCCGACGCCCGGTGGATCGGCAACCCGTCGCCGACGACGTCCGCGCCTGCGGCGTAGCCCGGACGCGCGCTGCCGACGATGAGCACCTCGGCGCCGGCCTCGCGGAGGCTGGCCGCGGTCTTGAGCACCCGGTTGTCGGTCGACACCTGGTTGTAGACGAGCAGCGCGACGCGAGGCGCCCGGCCGCCGACCCGGGGCAGCCGGTCAGCCATCGGTCCCCCCGACGAGACCGGCGAGTGCCGCCTGCTCGGCGAAGTCGGGGACGGCGGCCACGACCTCCGCGAACGTGCCGGAGGCGACCAGTCGGCCGTCGCGGAGGAAGCACACCTGCTCGGAGTGCCGGATCGTGGCCAGCCGGTGGGCGACGACGACGACGCTCACGTCGCCGGCGAGCTCGCGGATGGCGCCCGTGACCGCGGCCTCGGTCGCGGTGTCGAGCGCGGAGGTCGCCTCGTCCATGACGAGCACGAGAGGGTCGGTGTACAGCGCGCGTGCCACGCCGAGCCGCTGCCGCTGGCCACCCGAGAGCGCCAGCCCGCGGTCGCCCACGGGGGCGTCGATGCCCTCGGGCCGGGCCTCCACGACGTCGAGCAGCTGCGCCCGGGCGAGGGCGCGCCGCACCCGGTCCCGGTCGATGACGTCGTCGGACCAGGTGAGCGCGACGTTGTGGGCGATCGAGGCGTCGAACAAGGCGACGTCCTGGGGCACGTAGCCCACCCGGGAGCGCCAGTCGGCGAGCACCCGCGGCAGCGGCTGGTCGCCGACGAGGATCGCGCCCTCGTCGGGCTCGAGCAGCCCGAGGACGAGGTCCACCAGCGTCGACTTGCCCGATCCGGAGGCGCCCACGAGCGCCAGTGTCTGCCCGAACGGGAGCTCGAGGCTGACGTCCTCGACCGCCGGGACCGCGCCGGTCGGATAGGTGTAGGTGACGTGCTGGAGCCGTAGCGTCCGGCTGGTCGGGTCGAGCGGCTCACCCGGCTCGGCGGGCGGCTCGGTGTAGCGGCGGCTGCGATCGATCTCGGTGAGCACCTGCTCGGCGAACGGCAGGTTTGCGCCCGTCTGCGCGAGGATCGTCTGGAACCGGGTCAGTGACGGGACGATCCGGAACCCGGCCACACCGAAGAGGGCGACGGCCGAGAGCGCGCCCGCGACGCCGTCGTCGCCCGCGGCCGCCGCCTGCGCGTACCCGACCGCGGCGCCGATGCCCAGCCCGCCGATGAGCGCGGCCTCGAGGACGTACCGCGGGATCGCGCCGAGGAACGACTGATCGGCGCGGGCTCGCGAGGACCGGGACCGCACGCCGAGGACCAGCTCCTCGAGCTCGCCCGTGCGGCCTCGCAGCGTGACCTCCTTGAGCGCGTGCACCATCTCGCTCATCAGCCGGGCGGCGCGCGCCGAGTACGTGCGGTTGGCCTGGCCGGCCGCGACCGCACGGCGCAGCACCCACACGTACAGACCGGCCGCGACGACGGCGAAGTAGAGCACCGTGACGGTTGCCAGCAGCGGCTGGGCGACGACGAGCACACCGAGCACCGCGACGAACGTCACCAGCTCGCCCGCGAGCTGGCAGAACGGGATCAGCACACCCGACACCGTCGCGCCCACCCCGACATCGGTGGAGCGCACGATGTCGGTCGCGTTCCGGGACAGGCGCTCGGTCCAGGGGGCGCGGAACACGCCGGCGAGCAGCTGCGCGCCGAGCGCCTGCTCGAACCGGGCGAAGCGTGCGGTCGCCCAGCGCTGCAGCCCGATCGCGAGCGCGCTCTTGGCGATGATCAGCACCCCGACGGCGACGAGCACGTTGCGGAACTGCGCCGGCTCGCTCAGCTCGCCGAGCACCGGCAGCGTGACCGACGAGCTCGTGAGCATCGGCGCGAGGACGACGGCGAGCAGACCGATCGCGACGACGTCGAGGATGGCGAGCGCGCTCTGCAGGATCGCGAACGTGACCACGAACCGCCGCGCGCCGGGAGGCAGGACGCCCAGCAGCCGTCGCACGGTGCGCCACAACGCGGCCATGTTGGGAGCTCCTCGCTGACGGGTGGTACCCGGCGCCCCGAACACTATCGGGCGTCCGTCGGCCGCCGGTCGACGCCGAGGGTGCGTGCCTGGGCGACCCTTCGCAGGTCTGGACGGGATCGCGCACCCTAGGGTGATCGCCATGTCGACGGCGTACCGGACCTTCCGTGCGTTGCCGGAGCCGGTGCGACGGGTTGCCGATCGGGTGCTCCGGTGGCGCGCCGAGGCGGAGTACGGCCGGCAGCCGCTGTCACGGTGGGGCGACGACCGGACCCGGGTGCTGATCGCTCCGCTGAACACCGCGGGACAGGCGGCGGAGTGGGGGTGGGCGCTGCAGCGGTACGCCGGCGAGCAGCTCGGCGACTGGCACATCGACACCAGGAGCGTGCGGGCCGAGCCGCGGAGCGGTCCCGGCGGTCTCGCGCACCGGGTCGACATGCGGCTCAGCCCGGCGGTGCAGCTCCGCGGCATGCGCCCCTACCGCGCGTTCGTGCTCGGGTCGACGCACGTCCTCGCCGAGTCGGCGCGTGCGGTGCTCGACGACGTCCACCATCGCTCCATCACCGACGACCTCCCGACCCTGCGCGAGCACGGGATCGACGTCGCGGTGCTGCTGCACGGCTCGGAGATCCGCGACCTGCACGCGCACGCCGCGCGCGAGCCGTTCTCCCCGTTCGCCGGGGAGTGGGACGAGCGCTGGCACCGGATGCAGGCGCGCGTCGAGGCCACGCGGGCAGTGCTGGAGGAGCTCCGCGGGCAGGACGTGCCCCTGTTCGTGTCGACCCCGGACCTGCTCGCCGACGTCCCCGACGCGACCTGGCTGCCCGTGGTCGCGCACGCCTCCGCCGATGCGGACCCGGTCCCGGTGCTCGCCCGCGACGTCCCGGTGGTCGTGCACGCGCCGAGCAACCCCCGGCTCAAGGGCACCGCCGTCGTCGACGAGGTGCTCGGCACCCTCCAGGCCGAGGGCCGGATCGTCTACCGCCGGCTCGACGGCGTCCCGCCCCAGCAGATGCTCACCGAGATCGCGGGAGCGGACGCCGTCGTCGACCAGATCGCGCTCGGCAACCCGGGTGTGCTGCTCGCCGAGACGCTGGCGACCGGCCGGGTGGCGATCGCGCATCTGCCGACCGCCGTGCGCGCCGCCATGACCGAGGCCGACCCGCTCGGCGAGGCGCCACCGGTGCTCGAGGCCGACCCGACGAGGCTGCGCGACGTCGTCGAGCAGATGCTCGACGATCGTGTCGGCGCCGTCGAGCTCGCCGGGCGCGGGCCGGCGTGGGCCGCCCGCACCCATGACGGTGACCGCTCGGGTGCCGTGCTGAGCAGCTGGACGAACGGCACCCGACCGTCGTCGGGACGGGGCGAACCGGCGTCGTGATCGCCTTCGCCGCGGCGGTGCGCCGTGCGTGACGCGGCGATGGGTGAGGATGGGGACATGGTCGTTCTCACACCGTCGGACGAGGTCGTCGAGGAAGCGGTCGCGCTCGCGCGACGCTGGGCGGGTGAGGTCGCCAGCGGGCAGACCGCCACCGAGCGGCGCACGGCGGGTCGTCTCGCGCGACTGGTCGCGGATCCGGCCGGTCTCGATCTCGCGGTGCGGTTCGTCGACCGGGTCGCGCGACCGGAGGACATCGAGGTCGCGGCGCGCGAGCTCGCCGGGCTCGCGGGCGCCGCCGGGTCGGCGTCGTTCCTCTCGCCGGTCGACAAGGCGCTGCTCGGCGTGGGGTCGCGGGTCGCGCCGATGGCGCCCGGCATCGTGGTCCCGCTGGCGCGGCAGCGGCTGCGTCAGCTCGTGGGTCATCTCGTCGTCGACGCCGAGGACCCGGCGCTGGGCAGGCACCTCGCGGCCGCGCGGGCCGAGGGGTACCGGCTGAACATCAACCTGCTGGGCGAGGCCGTGCTGGGCGAGGCCGAGGCGGCCGCCCGCACCGAGCGCACCCGCGCGCTGCTGGCACGCGACGACGTCGACTACGTCTCGATCAAGGTCTCCTCGCTGGTGTCGCAGATCAGCACCTGGGACACCGTGGGCACCACCCAGCGCGTCCTCGACCGGCTGCGCCCGCTGTACGCCGCCGCCCAGTCGGCGAGCCCGGCGAAGTTCGTCAACCTCGACATGGAGGAGTACCGCGACCTCGAGCTCACGCTGGAGGGGTTCGAGGCGATGCGCCGCGCGCCGCAGTTCGCCGCCCTCGAGGCCGGCATCGTGCTCCAGGCGTACCTGCCCGACACCCCGGCGGCGCTCGACCGGCTGATCGCGTTCGCGCAGCGACGCCGTGCCGACGGCGGCGCGCGCATCAAGATCCGGCTCGTCAAGGGCGCGAACCTCGCCATGGAGAAGGTCGAGGCCGAGCTGCACGGCTGGCCGCAGGCCCCGTACCCGACGAAGGACGAGGTCGACGCCAACTACGTCCGGCTGCTCGACCGGGCGTTCCGGCCCGAGGTCTGCGAGGCGGTGCGCATCGGCGTCGCGTCCCACAACCTGTTCGACGTCGCCTTCGCGCACCTGCTCGCGACGCGCCGCGGCGTCGGCGCGGCGATGGACGTCGAGATGCTCCAGGGCATGGCGCCGTCGCAGGCGCGCGCGGTCCGGGCCGAGGTCGGTCACACCAGCCCGGTCATCCTCTACACGCCCGTCGTCGCGCCCCAGGACTTCGACGTCGCCGTCTCCTACCTGGTGCGGCGGCTGGAGGAGAACGCGGCGCCGGAGAACTTCCTGCACGCGCTGTTCGCGGGCGACGGCGCCGCGGACCCGATGGCCGACCAGGAACGCCGGTTCCGCCGCAGCGTCGCCGCCTCCGGGACGACGGCGGCCGGTCCACGCCGGACGTCTCGCCGACCGGCGATCGGGGAGTCGTTCGAGAACACTCCGGACTCCGACCCCACGGTGCCGGCGGTCCGCACCCTCGCGGCGGACGCCGTCGAGCCCGCACCCGTGGAGCCGACGTCGCCGATGCTCGACGACGTCGCCGCGGTCGACGCCGTTGTCGCTCGCGCCCTCGACGTCCAGCCCGGCTGGACGATCCGCTCGGGACGCGACCGGGCCCGAGCCCTCCGAGCCGCTGCGACGGCGCTCGAGGAGCGCCGCCCGGACCTGCTGGCCGCCATGGCCGCGGAGGGCGGCAAGACGGTGGCCGAGGCCGACCCGGAGATCAGCGAGGCCGTCGACTTCGCGCGGTACTACGCCGACTCGGCCGAGCAGCTCGACGACCTCGCGCTCGCCGAGGGGCTGGAGCACGACGGCGGTCTCGTGCTCGTCACGCCGCCCTGGAACTTCCCGGTGGCGATCCCGATCGGCGGTGTGCTCGCCGCACTGGCGGCGGGCTCCGCCGTCGTCATCAAGCCCGCCCCGGCCACCCCGCGATGCTGCGAGATCGCCGTCGAGGCGGTCCGCGACGGGCTGCAGCAGACCGGGGCCGACCCCGATCTGGTGCAGGTCGTCCGCACCGACGAGGGCGAGGTCGGCCGGGCGCTCGTCACGCACGACGACGTCGACACGGTCATCCTCACCGGCGCCTACGAGACGTCGCGGCTCTTCGGCCGGTGGCGCGCCGACCGTCCGGACGGGCCGCGCGTCTACGGCGAGACGAGCGGCAAGAACGCCCTCGTCGTCACCCCGAGCGCCGACTACGACCTGGCGGTCGCCGACGCCGTCCGGTCGGCGTTCGGGCACGCCGGGCAGAAGTGCTCGGCGGCCTCGCTGCTGATCCTCGTCGGCTCCGTCGCACGCTCGGAGCGGTTCCGCCGTCAGCTCGTCGATGCCGTCGCGTCGTTGCGCGTGGGGTGGCCCACGGACCTCGGTGCCGGGATGGGGCCGGTCATCGAGCCCCCGCAGGGCAAGCTCGCGGACGCGCTGACGCGTCTGGAGGCGGGCGAGAGCTGGCTGGTCGAGCCCCGCCCGCTTGACGACACGGGGCGGCTCTGGTCGCCGGGCGTCAAGACCGGTGTCGCCCCCGGGTCACCGTTCCACCTGACCGAGTACTTCGGTCCCGTGCTCGGGATCATGACGGCGGAGACGTTGGACGAGGCGATCGCCTGGCAGAACCAGACCCCGTACGGCCTCACCGGTGGCCTGCACAGCCTCGACGAGGACGAGATCGAGCACTGGCTCGAGCGCGTCGAGGTCGGCAACGTCTACGTCAACCGGCACATCACCGGCGCGATCGTCCGGCGGCAGCCGTTCGGCGGGTGGAAGCGCTCCGCCGTCGGACCGGGTGCCAAGGCGGGCGGTCCGAACTACGTCGCACAGCTGGCGCAGTGGCGTCAGGTGGGGCGCCCGACGTCGGTGGGCGACGTCGGTCCGCGGGCGCGCGCCGTGCTGGAGGCGTCATCGGGATGGTTCGACCGGGCCCAGAGCGCATGGCGGGCGGACGCCGCGGCGTCCGACGGTCACGCCCGGGACCACTACTCCGTCGACGCCGACCCCAGCGGGTTGCGCGCCGAGGCGAACGTGCTCCGCTACCGCCCGCGCCCGGGCATCGTCGTCCGGGGGGGCGCCGACGCCACGCCGGCTGAGCTGCTGCGCGTGCTGCTCGCGGCCGAGTGCGCCGGTGTCCCGGCGACCGTGACCTACTCACCCGACCTCGCGCTGGGAGAGGAGATGACG
>JBMDXU010000099.1:0-4610 GCA_048594485.1 Pseudactinotalea sp.
ATCGACGTGGGCTGCAGCGGGCCGACCGGGTGGCGCGGCTGGTCCGGCGGTGCCCGGCGCCGGTTCACCGTGAGCGAGACCCGGTCCACGTGGGGCTATCTCACGGGACCGGTGGACCCCGGCACCTGGGAGGTGGTGCTCGGCCTGCACGCGATCCCCGCTGGCGGCGTCCGGGCCGTCGTGCGTGTCGCGGCCCCCGGCACGCCGGTCGGGCCGGAGTCGCCGGCTCCACCGGTCGCTGAACGCCGACCGCGGCGGGAGCTGCCGGGCGTCGACGGACGCACCTGGTTCGCCGGCGAGCTGCACGCCCACACCCTGCACTCCGACGGTGCGCTCACGCCGTCACAGCTGCTCGGTCTGGGACGTCGCCACGGGCTCGACTTCCTCGCCGTCACCGACCACAACACGACGAGCCACCACGCCGGGCTCGCGGAGCTGGGCGAGCGCTACGGGGTGCTCGCGGTGCCGGGGCAGGAGGTCACGACGAGCCGCGGTCACGCCAACGCGATCGGTGACATCGGGTGGGTCGACTTCCGCCGCCACCCCGATGCCTGGCTCGACCAGGTCGACGCCGACGGCGGTGTCCTCTCGGTCAACCACCCGGTCTCCGGCGACTGCGCGTGGCAGTGGCCGCTGCGCCGTCCGCCGCACGCCGTCGAGATCGGCCACTCGAGCTGGGCGGCCGACCGGCGCAGCCAGGCGCCCTGGGCGTGGCTGGAGGCGACCGGCTGGTCGCCGTCGATCGTCGGTGGCGGCGACTACCACGGACGCGGCGGCGCGGAGCCGGGCGCCGTCGTCACCTGGGTCGCGGCGACCGACCTGTCGGTGCCCGAGATCGTCGCGGGCATCCGGGCGGGGTCGACGGCCTTCTCCCACGGGCTCGACGGCCCGGTCGTGCTCCGGGTGGGCGAGGAGATCGTGTGCGATCGTGCCGCGGGCACCGTGCTCGTCGCGCCCGACGGCGGCACGCGGTTGCTCCGCGACGACGTCACGCGCCTTCCCGCCGTGCCCGGCCCGCATCGCCTGGAGACCGACGACCGCGTCATCCTGGCCGCCTGCACCTGAGGCCCGGGATCGGTCCGGCGCTCAGACGTCGCGCTTGGGACGTGGGCGAACCGGTCGGCGGATGGCGTCGGCGAGCACGCCCGAGACCCCCTGCCGACCGGCCCCGAGCCTGGTGACCTCGCTCCTGTCCGGCCCGCCGGGCACACGGCGGGGCAGCGAGTCCGACGACACGATCCAGGTCGGAAGTCCGAGGATCCGCAGCACCGCGACGAGTCGCTCGGACTCGCTGGTGTCCTCCCCCAGATCCTCGCCGAGCGTGTCGGACAGTCGGTCATCGGGGTCGTCGACGGCGAACGTCGCGAGCATCGACGCGGCGATCATGTCGACGTCGACGAACGCGCCGTCGCTCATGACGGGGTTGCCGAAGTCGTCGAGGGCGAAGCCGCCACCGTCCGCCTCCGGCGGCGCGCTGTCGAAGACCGGGAGGGCGTCGTCGCCGTCGAACGTCCACAGCCGGAGGCGGGTGTCGCGGTCGACCTCGGCCGCGAGCGTCACCACCTCGAGGGTCGACGCGAGGTCGCGTGCGACGTCGTCGATCCGGCGCTTGCCGCCGGCCACCTTGGCGAGCGGGTTGCCCGCGATCGCGACGACCCAGTCCTCCTCCTGCGGGCCGACGTACCCGCTGAAGCGGAGTGCGGCGAGCTCGGCGAGCACGCGCTCACGGTCGGTGCGGACGAAGACCCCGCTGTAGCTCAGGCCCGACGTGCCCTCACCCATGCTGACCGGCATCCCAGGGAACATCGGGCCATTGTCCCGCGTGAGTGCCGGTCGGCGCTGGATCTCGAGGATCAACGCGTCCGAGGCAGGCGCGACCAGGCCCGCGCACCGGCGAGCACGCAGAGCACGGACACCGCGAGCCAGATCACGGCGCCACCCACCACGACCACCCTGCCCGGGTCCAGGGGTCCGCCGGCGAAGCTCGCCACGGTCACCACCATCTCCAGGATCGACAGCACCGCGGCGATGACGAGCCACACGACGCCGCTCCGGCGCCCGTTGCGGAGCAGTGCGAGCGCGGTGGTCGCCAGGCCAAGGGCGGGGAGCAGCAGGATGAACGTCAGGATGACTCCGAAGATCTGGGCGTATCCGTGCGGGTCGGAGTCGGGGCTGCCGAGCTCCCAGACCAGCCCGCCGAGGGCCAATGCGCAGAGCACGAAACCGCTCGCGAGCTGGGCGCCGGCAGCCGCGACCGCGTGCCGCTGCGCCTGCCATCGCTCGGGGTGCTCAGGTGTGGGCGTGGGCAGATCGGGTGTGGCGCCGTCGGTCCCCGTCGCATCCATGCGGCCGACCCTACGACTGCGGTCGTGGCGCGCGTCGGTCTCCGGTCGTGGCAGCGCTGCCCATCGTGTGCTCAGCGGCGCGACCGGATGCGGTGACGCAGCAGCAGGAGGGCGACGAGCGCCAGCACCGCGATCCCCAGCGTGAGCAGCAGGGCACCGGTCGGAACGCTGCGGTCGAGACCGGGGAGCGGCACTGCGCCCGCCGCGTCGGTCGGCACGACGTCGGCCGAGGCGGAGGTGTCGAGCGTCTCGGCCACGGTGGTCGACGGCGTCGGCGACGTGGTGTCCGGTGCGTCCGTCGTGTCCGTGGTCGGCTCGGTCGTGGTCGGCTCGTCGGGGCGAGCCGCGGCCACGGCGTCGGTGATCGCCTGGCGCGTCCGCGGACCCACGAGACCGTCCGGGTCGAGCCCGGTGTCGACCTGGAAGGCCTCGACCTGCTCGCGGGTCTGGTCGCCGTAGTCTCCGTCGGCGGTCACGTCGTAGCCCAGCGTGCGCAGGTCCGACTGCAGCCGCTCGACGTCCGCGCCGGTGCTGCCGGGGCCGAGCCAGCCCTCGGGCAGGTCGTCGGTTCCTGTGGAGCCGCCCGTGGACCCGCTGCCGGGCGCGGCCACGTCGCCCGGAAGGGCGGACGGGTAGCTCCCGAACACCTCGACGAGCACGCTCATCCGGCCGCCGTCGGCGTAGGCGATGCCGACGCCGATGTGGGTGAAGTCGCCCACGATGTTGGCGTAGTGGCCGGGGCTGTCCATGAGTTGGTCGTGCATCGCCCCCGCGTCCGCGTCCGAGTTGCCGGCGAGGTTCTCGGCCGCCGCTCCCCAGCCGTCTGGGATCTGCGAGCTGTAGTCCGGGTTGTGCTCGAACTGCTCGGTCGCGACCAGGTGCTCCGCCCACGCCTGCGCGACGGCATCCATGTCGGTGTTCTGCGTCAGCGGCGCGAGCCCCTCGTCGGCGCGCGAGGCGTTGACGAGTGCGACCACATCCGACTGGAACGACGCGCTCGCGGGCAGCACGGGCAGGAGCGTGAGCACGAGTGCGCACGCCGCGGCAAGACTCAGCCGGTGTCGGGTCGGCATCGCAGCACGATAGCCGTCGCGGCCGGGGCGTCGATGACTGGCTTCTCCGACCGCACCCCGGCCCTCCCGACCCGCGCACCGACTCAAGGCGCGCCTGCTGCGGTGGCGACGGCTGCGCGAGCGCGCACGGCGAGTGACTGGACGCCGGCCGCGGCGCTGAGCGCAACGATCGACGGGATCAACGACGTCCACGGACCCGAATCGGACCCGGCGGGCGGTTGAGGCCGTCGATCGTTCCGGACTCCGGCCGCAGGGGCGGTGACGCGCGAGGCGTGCGCGTGTCGTCGAAGGTCAGGAGGGCCGGTCGATTCCCGGCCGTGCGCTCCTCGCGCCGAACTCCCAGGTCGGGTCGTGCGTGCTGCCAGGTCGGCGGCGCAGCATCGCCGCATGACCAACGCCACCAGTCCCGGTCCGGTCGGTCCGGACCACTCCCGCCCCGACGACGACACGGCCCCTCTCGATTCGACCTCGCGCCCGACCGCGGCGGCGCCGGGACCGTTGCCGACACCAGCAGCGGCGTCCCCCGCGCACTGGGTGAGTGCCGCGGCCCCGCCCGTTCAACCCCCGGCCGCGCCCGGCGCAGGACCGGCCGCGACGGCGGTCTTGCCTCCCGCGCAGCCCGCCGTGACCATGGCCGCGCCGAGCGCGACGACGCCCGCGCCGGCGCCGCGTCGTCGCCGCTGGGTGCGCGCGGTGGGTGCCGCCGCCGTCGGGCTGGGACTGATCGGTTTGGGCGGTGCCGGGGGATACGCCCTCGGGACCGCGGACAGCGGCGCAGGACCGGCCGCCGAGCAAGGCCAGGATTTCCCGCCGTTGGACGACGGTCCCGGCGGAGCCGGCAACGGCGACGGCTGGCAGCCGCCCGGACCCGGCATGCCCGGAGGGCCTGGCGATCAGAGCGGCTCCACCGACCAAGGTGGCTCCACCGACCAGGGTGGCTCCACCGATCAGGGCGGCCCGAGCGTTCCCGGCGGCTCCGACGACGGCAGCTCCGGCCAGGGGGAGAGCGGTCAGGACCTCTGACCACAGGCCCGACCCGGCGTCATACCGCCACCCCGGGCCGGCGTCCCAATCGGCGACTCGGAGGGCATCGGGGATGCCGCTCTCAAAGGTGTACGTGGCCTGGTTGTAGAAAGTGGCCCCCGAGACGACCCAGCCACCGTCTGCCTGAGGCGGCTCGGGCGAGCCCGGC